>NZ_JCATIE010000004.1:0-367023 GCF_059693785.1 Sphingopyxis sp. CR5
GTTCAACAAACTCAAGAATTGGCGCAGGGTCGCCACCCGCTACGACAAAACCAAGGAATCCTACCTCGGCTTCGTCGCGCTCGCCTCAGTTAAACTCTGGATACCCTTTGTCCACGAAGCCTAGTAGCCATGCCCGACCTAGCGGACAGTGAAGGTGCGTTGGTAGAGGACGCGTTCTCAGCCAGCGCTCGGAATCGATACAATCTCAGCACCCTGCAGAGAATTGGTTTGATCGTTGCCATTGCTTTTGGCGCGGTGGCGCTGGCTGGCGCGCTGCTGGTTGGCGCCGAGGCGATCACTCGCATCTTTGTGGATTATGAGATCGACATTTCCGATCCCCCCTACCGCAATTAGCCGCCTTCCTTGCCGGAGGGCGGCGAGGAGACACTGATGTTGAAGCAAAGGAAAAATGCATTCCACACCATCCAGCCTCTGTTCCAGGCGGCCGAAAACGCAACCGATCGCGCTGCGGCGGACAACGCGACCTGCATCGCCGAGATGCTGCGCGTCCGCATCGAGGCCAATCTTCCCCTCGCGGCGGGCACCGAGATGCTCGACAAGCTGGTCGAAGCGCTGACCGCCAATGTCAGTGCGCGCAAGGCCTTCATCGAAGCCCATGCGCTCACGCCGCAATTGATCAAGGAACTGGGCCTCGAGCGGATGTTCGGCGACATCTCTCCCTGCCCTCCGACCCGCCACGCCAATGGCAGTGCCGATGTCGTTCCGATCGCTTCGGCCGCCTGACGACAGGAGCCCGTCCCGCCTCGCACCTGGCTCGCAGGACATAGATGCTGCGCATCACGATCTTCGTTGCGTTGCTGATTTTGACCTGCGGCTACGCGCTGTGGCGGGGCGGAGCGCCCGAACGTGCTGTCGGGACGGCTCTGCTCGCCGCGACTATAGCGTCAGCCATGGTGCGCGCCGACGTCGATCACCGGTTCGTCGAAATGGAAACGGGTCTGCTTATCGTCGACGGGCTTTTGCTGATCGTGCTTGTTATGGTCGCATCGCGGGCCGACCGTGGCTGGCCGCTTCTCGTCGCCGGTCTCCATCTCGTGACCGTCGGCGCCCATGTCACCAAACTCGTGGAACCCGGCATGATCCCGGTGACCTATGCCTTGCTGATTGCCTTGTGGAGCTACCCCATGTTGATCGCGCTCGGAATCGGAACATGGCGACATCACTGCCGCATCCGTCGTTATGGCGCCGACCGCGATTGGTGCGACTGACCAGATTGAACATCAAGGTAGCCGACCGGGCGCTTTGACAGTCGGAACGGGAAGACACTCATGTCTCGCCGCAATCCCGATCGCGGGCGCTCGGCACGGCCTGCGCTGCACCGGTTCGATACCTTCCTCAGGGTGGTCGAAACCCGCAGCTTTACCGATGTCGCCCACCAACTCGGTATCAGCCCGTCGGCCATCGCCCAGAGCATCGCGAGGCTGGAGGATTTCTTCGGAGGAGAACTTTTCGTCCGCAATCGGCGGGCGCCGCTTGATCTCACTCCCATGGGCAAGGCGATACTGCCCGGCGCGCGCATGATCGTCGACATCGTCGATCGTCAGATGGCCAATGCGGCGGCTGTTGCAACCAGCCGGTCGGGCTCGCTCACCCTCGGTTTCTACCCTGGCGTAGCGTCCGGACCGCTGCGCGACGGCCTTGCCGACTTCATGGCCGAATGTCCGAATGTCAAACTGCAGTTCGTCGAGGCGCCACCCGGCACATTGTACCGCCATCTCAACGATCGCACCATCGATGTCATCTTCTCCGCCTTCGTGCCCGACACCGATACGCCGACACTGGTAAGGGAGTCGCTATGGCGCGAGCAACTCCATGCCGTGCTCCCGAAAGGACATCCGGCGGCCGCCAGGGATTATTGTGGTTGGGCGGATATCACGGCTTCGCCGATCATCTTACGCACCCATCAGGGTGAACTGGCGGGTTATCGTGCCCTTCTCCAACGGATCGGCAATCGTCCACTCAACTGCGAACAGCATGATGTGTCGCGGGGCGTTCTCTTCGAAATGGTCGCGCTCGGACTCGGCGTCACCATTTCGTTTGAATCGGCCCTCGTCGATCGTCCCGGCGTCATTACCCGACCAATCGTGGACCAAGACTCCGCCGTCGCGATAGAAGCAATATGGTTCGCCAGCGACGCCAATCCCATTCGGCATCGGCTGGTCCGCCATATCCGCGAACGCGCTAACTTCACAATCTAACCGTTCGAGTGCCGTAGCTTGCGCTTGCTCGTCTGGTTTTTGACCACTTTCAGATGGAAGGGGCGGCTTGGGTCGTCTCCAACATCCTCGCCCGGATCGACGCTTTCGACAGTCAGATTGGGGAGCAACAGATACCAGGACTCGATTTCAAGAACCCCGGCGAGTTTGTCGATCATCTCCAAGGTCGCGCTGCTCGTCCCGCTCTTGAGGTTTGAGAGATGGGACCGGGTGACATCGGCATCGATCGCAAGATTTTCCTGCGTATAACCTTTCGCCACGCGAACGAGCTCAAGATTGCGCGCAAAAATCGAAGCAGAATCCATCCTGCATGCGCACACCGAGTGGCCCAAATTAACCACCCAATATACTGGACGTTAAATAGGGGAGAGGCTATGATCTCGCGCCTATGACTATGTTTCCTGACGACCCCGCCAAGCGTTACGTCGAGGCCGAGCGGCTGATCGGGCTTGCTCGGGCGATGCTCAACGAGCCCGCCGAGCAACTCGCGGTCGATTATCTCGACCATGCCGCTGCGGCGTTGGGCGACCTGCAGCAGCCCGAGATCAGCGCGGTGGATAAGGCTCCAGAATGAGATCGCGGCTGACGAGAACCCGCACTCGTGCGCCGGGCCTGACGGTGATCGTAGGCTGTATCTGAAGCTGCCGCTCGACGATCCGGTCGCCGGCGCGCCCGATCGTCTCGCCCGAACTGTCGCGGATCGCATCGGCGATCGCGTCATCCCTGCCGCTGTCGGCAAGCTCATTTCCGACCCCGAACAAGGTCGAGAGCAAGCCAGCGCGCACGATGCTGCCCCAGTGATTGTCGACCTTGCCCGTCACACCGCTCGCGCCGCTGCCGTCGGTCGCACTCATTCGGTCGAGGTCGATCGAACGGCCATCGGGCAGGATGAGCCGGGTCCAGAGGATATGGGCGCGCGTCTGCCCGTGCGCGTTTCTCGCGTCATAATCGCCGATCAACCGCGCGCCCTGCGGAATCAGCCGAACGCGGCCCGTCACCGTATCGAATACATCTTCGGTAACCTGTGCGATCACCTGCCCGGGCACATCGGATGAGAGTCCTGTGATCAGCGCAGCGGCAATGGTCGACCCGGCGAGAATGGTGTGGGGTTCGGGCGAGGTGCTGAGCCGCGCGGTATGGACAGGAACGTCGCTCGGCACTTTATCCGCACGATCCTTGTCGGGCGGGCCGGAAGGAGCGGACGCGGCAGGATAAGATGCCGTCGGTGGGCGCCGTGTCGGGCCATCGGCGGCGAACAGCTTGGCGCCGCGCGCCGCGTCGGCCTGCTGGCGCTGGCGCTGGGCTTCGGCCTCGGCAGGATCGGGACTAGGCGGGGGATCGACATCGGCGGTCGAAGGGGGTTCGGCTGAATCATCAGGGAGCTTGCTTGAGGGCGGCCCCATATTCGCTGCCGCCCATAAGGCTGGATCACCATAATTTTTTGGCGCATCGCCAAGAACCTCGGCGCCCTGCCGCGGTGCGACCGATACCGCTTCGGATCTCGTTTGCTCGCGGCGGTCGGACAGGCTCCACGCGAGCGTGCCGGCGATCGCGAACGCGCCGGCGGTGGTCAGCGTGACCAGCGCCTTGCGCGACAGGCGGCGTGGTTTCGGTGTCGGCGCTCGGGTCGCGATTGGCCGCTGGGTCGCGGGCTGATCGCGAGTGTCGTCACGGCCGTTCATGGCCGATGGCTCCGCGCGGCGATGCGCTCGATCCGCACCGTCTGGGGCCTCTTGGTGCCGAGCCGGAGTTCGGCGGCCGCGAACAACCGATCGACGATCATATAGCGACCCGACACGCGATAGTTGACGAGTTCGGCCTTGCCGCCCGCCCCGATCAAGAAAAGCGGCGGCAGTTCGCTCTGCGCGATGGTCGCGGGGAAGAGAATATAGGTCTTGGCGCCATCGTCGAAGACCTGGGTCGGCCGCCAGTCGGGTCCGTCGCCCTTTAGCCGATAGCCAAATTCGAGCCGTGCGGGGTCGAGGCCGCTTGCAACCTGTGTTTCAGCAATGCGAGCCGCCGCGTCGGTTCGTGCTTTGAGCGCGATCAGCTCATCCTGCGGATAGGACCAGGCGACGCTCGCCATATAGGTCGAGGCGGTCGACCGGAGCTCGACGATATAGGTGCGCCGGTCGGTGTTGATCACGAGATTCGTGACGA
This sequence comes from Sphingopyxis sp. CR5, assembly GCF_059693785.1. Taxonomy (NCBI): domain Bacteria; kingdom Pseudomonadati; phylum Pseudomonadota; class Alphaproteobacteria; order Sphingomonadales; family Sphingopyxidaceae; genus Sphingopyxis; species Sphingopyxis sp. CR5. The sequence goes on from NZ_JCATIE010000004.1 coordinate 4,398, forward strand.
GCCCCGGCTCAGTCGGCTTCACCAGAATCTGCGTCCGGCGGCTGCTTCCGCTGCCGCTCGCAGCCTCGCCGATCACCCAGCGCACCGTGTCGCCCGCCGCGACCGCGCCGGTGTCGGACAGGCTCTCGCCTTGCTGAAGCTGGATCGTCGTCACCCGGCCTAACGCGGCAGTAACTTGATAGAGGCTTCCCGGCGCATAGGCGAAGACCTGCGTCGCGCCCTGCCAGCCCGCCGTACGCGGCGCGACGCGCGCCCTATCGGTTGCGGCTGCGACAGACGTCGGCGCTTTGACCTGCGCGAGTGCGGGTACCGCGAGCAGGAAGGAGGAACAGAGTAGAAAGGCGCGCATGATCATTCTCCAAGGTCCTGGGACCAGTTGATGGCGTGGACATAGAGCCCGAGCGGATTGCGGCTGAGCGTCTGCGCATCGCTTGGGCTGCGCTGCGCGATCGTGAGGATCGCCGACCAGTGCGTCGTGCCGGCGAGCCCCCCGCGCACATAGCGGCGTTCGTCCCAGGCGATGCGGAAACTGTCGGCCGAGGCGCGTACGACCTGCCGGACATCGACCGACACCTGGGTTTCGGCGAGATCGGCGAAGGGATCGCTGGCCCGCGCATAATCGTTGAGCGCGATGGCGCCCTGCTCCGTCACATAGTCATAGGCGCTCGCCAGATTTTGCCGGAGCACGACCGGATCGGCGGGACGGGTGCGGACATGTTCGATGAACCGCGCCAGATGCCATGCGATCTGCGGATCGGTCGGCCGATAGTCGGCGGCGGCCGGCGCGACGCTGCGCGCTGCGCCGAGCCGATCGACCTCGACGACATAAGGAACGATCTTCGCGCCGAAGCGCAAACGCAGATTGTCGGTGACCGACAGCGCGAGGAGTGCCCCCATGCCGAATGCCATCAGCCGCCAGCTATAGGCCTGCGCGCGCGCCGAGCCGATGCGCTCGTCCCAGACCTGGCCGGCGCGTTGATAGGGGGTCTCGGGAACAGGCTCGCGGCCGAAGCGCGACGAGGGACGGCGAAAGATATTCATGAGCGATCCTCCAGCGAAATATGCGCAGCACCCCCGCCATGATCGGACGAGCGCAGGCTGTGCGCGGCGAGCATCGTCCCCTGCTGCACCATCTGGCGCCGGCGCAGCGCGTTGGCCCAGGCCGGTGCCTCGGCCTGCGGAGCGGCCGCGGGTGCCGGAGAGTTGTCGCCACCGACCAGCAGTTCAGGCTCGCCGACGCCCGATGAAGCCGATGCCAGCGCCGGGCCAGATGCTACACCTCCCGTGGGCGCGCCCGCCGGAAGGGGAGCGGCGGGCGCGCCGCCCGTCGGCGCCTGGGGCTTGCTGCCGGGAGCGGGCGCCGGCGCCGGGGGCGAGCCGCCGCTGGAGCGCGCGGCGGACCGGGAGGAGAGCGAACCGGCGGCGCGGGTGCCGCTGCGGGTGGCGAGGCTCGCCGCGCCCGCGACTCCCGCGCCCGCCGCGGCGCCGACGCCGCTCGCGACGAGCGCGGTGCCGACCGCGGCGCCCGCGCCGAGCTGCGGGCCGCCCGAAATCAGCCCGGCAGCGATGCCGGGGCCGAAGATCGACAGGCCGAGCAGGGTCAGGCTTGCGAGCGCCAAGCTGCCGACCTCTTCGAGCGTCGGCCGCGTGCCGCCGAGTTCGGTCACGAACTCGTCGAAAATCGTCGAGCCGATGCCGATGATGATCGCGAGCACGAGTATCTTGACGCCGGTGGCCATGACATTGCCGAGCACGCGCTCGGCGAGGAAGGCGGTGCGGCCGAACAGGCCGAAGGGAACCAGAATGAAACCCGCAAGCGTGACCAGCTTGAACTCGATCAACGTCACGAAAATCTGGATTGCGATGATGAAGAAGGCGAGCAGCACCAGCGCCCAGGCGACGAGCAACATCGCGATCTCGGCGAAATTGACAAACAGGCCGACCGGCCCCGCAAGTTCCGACGCCTGTTCGAGCAGCGGCCGCCCCGCATCGATGCCGATCTGCGCGATGCGCCCGGGATGGAGCAGATCTTCCGCGCTTCCCGAGCCGGCGGCCTTGAGGCCGATCCCCGAAAAGCTGAGATAAATGATCTTCGCGAGCGCATTCCAGTTGCTGATCAGGAACGCGAAGAAGCCGACCTGCAGCGTCTTCTTGACCAGCCGCGCGATGATGTCCTCGTCGCCGCCCCAGGTCCAGAAGAGGAAGGCGAGCGTCACATCGATGACGATCAGCGCGCTCGCGAGAAAACCGACGTCGCCGCCGATCAGCCCGAAACCCGAATCGATATAGCGGCCGAACAGGTCGAGGAAACGGTCGATGACGCCGGGATTCTGCACCGCCTCACTCCCTTCCTTGTCGGCCCGTTGGGTTCGACAATGGCAGTCCGAAGAAGTGCCTGCGATTAGCCTCCCAAGCAGCATGACATTCGGCGCCTGCCGTCTCGGCGCTCGCCGTGCGGCAGCGCGCGAGGGTGTCGGCAAGCGCTTCAGGCGAAATATAGGGCGCGGGCGGCGCGTCGGTGACCGCGTAGCGTGCCGGCGTCACCGGCTCGCGCATCGCGATCAGCGCGCCCGTGACGAGGCCTGCGCCGGCGAACGCAAGGGCAAGCGCGCCCGACCCACTGGGGATTCGGCCGCGTCTTGCCGGCCGCGGATGATCATGCGGCTCAGTCATGGAAGATCGAGACGCTGCGCGGGGTGTAGGGGCTGCGCTCTCCGCGGAAGCGGCGGCCCGCCTCGCGCGCTTGGTGCTCATCGGCTGCGGCGCGCGCGGCCTCGATCGCCGCCGCCCGGCCCTGCGCCGCGACGAGCGCTGTGAGGTCGGCCAACTGCCGCGTCTGCAGCGCGACGAGCTGGTTGCCCGCCTGCGCCGCCTGCAGCGCGCCGACCGCATCCTGGCTCGCGCCGACCAGTGTGTCCAACTGCGCGCGCGTATCGCCCATATTGGTGACGATGGTCGCCTGCGTCTTAAGCGCGTCCTGGAAGGCCGCAACCGCGTCGCGCCAGCGATTGTCGGCATTTTCGACGAGCCGGCCGTGGCTCGTGCTGGCGAGCGACCCTGCCGGATAGCGCTGGTCGAACACCCGGTCGATGTCGCGAACATTGTACGCGATTTGCTGCGCCTCGCCGATAAGCTGGCGCGTGCGGTCCATCGACTGCTGCAGTTCGCTAAGCGTCGAGGTCGGCAGTGACGTCAGGTTGCGCGCCTGACCCAACAGCATCGCGGCTTCATTCTGCAGCGAGGTGATCTGATTGTTGATCTGTTGCAGCGCGCGCGCCGCGCTCAGCAGATTCTGCGAATAGTTGGTCGGATCATAGACGGTGATCTGTGCGGCCGCGGGCGGCGCGGCGATCAGCATCAGCGCCGCGGCGCCGGTCAGCAGCGGACGCAGGACAGGGGAACAGGGCATCATCATATCTCCTCTTCTTGGGGGGCGGGGGACGGGTTGCGCTCGGCGGCGACGATATCGGCAGCCCAGCCGAGACCGCGGTGGCGCAGCCAGGCTTCGGCGAAGCGCTCGGCGCCATGCGCGTCGACGAGCGTGGAGATCGCGTTCATGTCGGTTCGCGACGAAGCGGCGGTGAAGGCGAGCGTGAGCGGGCCGAGGCCGAGATCGAAGAGGCGGTTGCCGAGCGCCGACTGGCAATAATAGTCGCGCTTGGGCGACGCGCTCGCGATGATCTCGATCTGCCGGTCGTTGAGCCCGAAGCGGCGATAGATGCCCGCGATCTGCGGCTCGAGCGCGCGCTCATTGGCGAGGAAGATGCGCGTCGGGCAGCTTTCGATGATCGCGGGGGCGATTCTACTCCCCTCGATGTCGGCAAGGCTCTGCGTCGCGAAGACGACAGACGCATTTTTCTTGCGGAGCGTCTTCAGCCATTCCTTGAGCTGCCGGCCGAACATCTCGTCGTCGAGCGCGAGCCAGCCCTCGTCGATCAGGATCAGCGTCGGGTGCCCGTCGAGCCGCCGCCCGATCCGGTGGAAGAGATAGGCGAGCACCGCGGGCGCCGCCGGCGTACCGACGAGTCCTTCCGTCTCGAAGGCCTGCGCGTCGCTCGTCCCGAACCCCTCGCCCTCGGCGTCGAGCAGCCGGCCATAGGGACCGGCGAGCGTATAGGGTGCAAGCGCGCGCTTGAGCCCCGAGGCCTGGACGAGCACCGACAGGCCGGTGAGCGTGCGCTGCTGGACCGGCGCATCGGCAAGACTGCCGAGCGCGGTCCAGAGATGCTCCTTGACCTCGGGCGTAATCGCGAAGCCTTCGCGCGCGAGGATCGCGGCGAGCCAGTCGGCGGCCCAGGCACGCTCGTCGGGTGAGTCGATGCGAGCGAGCGGCTGCAATGCGACCGGCGGTGCGTCGCCGCCGAGGCTGCCGCCGAGGTCATGCCATTCGCCGCCGACCCCGAGCGTCGCGGCGCGGATCGAGCCGCCATGGTCGAAGGCGAAGATTTGTGCATCTTTATAGCGGCGGAACTGCAATGCCATGAAGGCGAGCAGCACGCTCTTGCCCGCGCCGGTCGGCCCAACGACGAGGCTGTGCCCGACGTCGCCGACATGGAGCGAAAAGCGGAACGGGGTCGTGCCCTCGGTGCGCGCGTGGAACAGCGGCGGCCCGCCGAGATGTTCGTCGCGTTCCTGCCCGGCCCATACCGCCGACACCGGCATGATGTGCGCGAGGTTGAGCGTCGAGACCGGCGGCTGGCGGACGTTGGCGTAGGCATTGCCGGGGATTGAGCCGAGCCAGGCTTCGACCGCGTTGAGCGTCTCGGCAAGGCACGCGAAATCACGCCCGCGCACGATCTTCTCGATGGCCTGGAGCTTGAGATCGGCGTCGCGCGCCGTCTCGCCCAAGACGGTGATCGCGGTGGTGACATAGCAATAGCCGGCGATGTCAGCGCCGAGATCCTGCAGCGCCGCATCGGCTTCGCCCGCCTTGTTCGCCGCGTCGCTGTCGACGAGCACGCTCGCCTCGTTGGTGAGCACCTCCTTGATGATCGCGCCGAGGCTCTTGCGCTTGGCGAACCACAGGCGGCGAATGCGGCCGAGCATCTTCTGTGCCGCGATCTTGTCCATACAAATGGCGCGCGTCGTCCAGCGATAGCCGAAGCCGAGCCGGTTGAGCTCGTCGAGCATCCCCGGCACGGTCGAGGACGGAAAGCCGGTAATGGTGAGACAGCGCAGATGCTTCTGCCCAAGCTGCGGCGCGAGGCCGCCGACCAGCGTCTCGTCGGCGAGCAGCGCGTCGAGATGCATCGGCGTCTCGGGCAGCGCGATACGCTGTTCGTGCGTCGAAATCGTCGAGTGGAGATAGGTCAGCGTCTCTTGCGGATCGAGCCACGCCGCCTCGGGCATCACGCCGTCGATCATGTCGAAGAGCCGCGCGGTGTCGCGCTCGAAGTCGGACACATGGTCGGCCGCGGTGGCGCCTACCTGTTCGCCGCCTTCGAAGAGGAGCGACCCGGCCTTCGACGTGTCGTCGGCGGGCGGCAGCCACTGCAGCGTCAGATAATAGCGGCTCGTGAAATTGGCGGGAGCGACATCACCCCCTTCAAACTGGGCGCGCCGTTCCTCGTCGATTAACCCCGATACCGGATCGACGAACCCCTCCGAGACCGGATAGCCGGGTGACGCCTTGCGCTGCGCCTCGACATAGATCGCCCAGCCGGTGTCGAGGCGTTTCAGGGCGCTATTCAGCCGCGCCGAGGTCGCGATGAGCTCGGACCCGGTCGCGCTGTCGAGGTCGGGACCGCGAAAGCGCAGCGTGCGCTGGAAGCTCCCGTCCTTGTTCAGGATCACGCCGGGCGCGATCATCGCCGCCCAGGGCAGGAAGTCGGCGAGCCGTGTCGGGCTTTTGGCATGTTCGCGCAGGAACATCATTGGGATCAGCTTTCGAAAATTGTGGGGAGCGCGACATGGCGGCGCGCGACGGGAAGAATCTGCGCGTCGCGGCGTGCGGCGAAGACGCATAGGCCGTGGCCGACGAGTGCGATCAAGATCCCGGCGATCCATAAGCGGAGGCCGATGCCGACCGCGGCGGCGAGCGTGCCGTTGAAGATCGCGAGCGCCCGCGGCGCGCCGGCGAGCAGGATCGGCTCGGCGAGCGCCCGGTGCACCGGCGCCGCGAATCCGGGAAGATTCTCCTCGCCCATCAGACGAGCGCTCCGCCGCCGAAGCTGAAGAAGCTGAGGAAGAAGGAGGAGGCCGCGAACGCCACCGACAGGCCGAAGACGATCTGGATCAGCCGCCGGAAGCCGCCCGCGGTGTCGCCGAACGCCAGCGTCAGCCCGGTGATGACGATGATGATCACGCCGATCACCCGCGCGACCGGACCTTGCACCGAATCCACGATCGACTGGAGCGGCGTCTCCCACGGCATGCCCGAGCCGCCGGCCCAGGCGGGCGCGGCATAGAGGACGGCGAGACCGGCGATGGCGGCAAGGCGAAGCGGACGGGGCATCATGCAGGGGCTCCTTGGGTCTGGAGAATGGGAAGCAGGCGGTAACCGCCGTCGGGAGCGAGCCCCTCGACGCGGACGAATTCGGACAGACGCCGCTCGGCACCGCGGCCCGTGAGCACTGCGATCACGTCGATCGTCTCGGCGATCAGTGGGCGCGGCACATGCGCGATCGCTTCGAGGATCAGTTGCTCGAGACGGTGTAGTGCCGCGCTGGCGCTTCCGGCATGGATCGTGCCGATGCCGCCGGGGTGGCCGGTGCCCCAGGCCTTCAGGAGGTCGAGAGCCTCGGGGCCGCGCACCTCGCCGACCGGAATCCGGTCGGGGCGCAGGCGCAGGCTCGAGCGGACAAGGTCGGTCATGGTGACGCCGGGCGCGGTGCGCAGGGCGACGACATTGGCGGCATCACAGCGCAGTTCGCGCGTGTCTTCGATCAGGATGATACGGTCGGCGCTGTCGGCCGCGATGGCGAGCAGCGCGTTGGTGAGCGTCGTCTTGCCCGTCGAGGTGCCGCCGGCGACGAGGATATTGGCGCGATCTTTAACTGCATTGCCGAGATAAGCCGCGGCGGTCGCGGTCATTATGCCGGCCGCGACATAGTCGGCGAGCGCCAGCGGCAGGCTCGCCGGGCGGCGGATCGAGAAGATCGGCGCCGTGACGACGGGCGGCAGCAGCCCTTCGAAGCGCTCGCCGCTTGTCGGAAGCTCGGCCGAGACGCGCGGGAGTCCGCGATGCGCTTCGGCGCCGACATGATGCGCGACGAGCCGGATGATGCGTTCGGCCTGCGCCGCGGTCAGCGTCTCGCCCGTATCGGCCATGCCGGCATCGAGCCGATCGACCCACAGACGGCCGTCGGCGTTGAGCATGACCTCGGAAACGGTCGGCTCGTCGAGCCAGGTGGCGATAGCAGGGCCGAGCGCGCTGCGCAGCATCGAGGTGCTGCGCGCATGGACGATAGCCGAGGACTGGGTCACTGATCTGTCTCCGCATTCGGGCGCCGCATCGGCGGCGTCGGAGACAGGTAAAGAATGCGAAAATTGGCCGGTTACAACAGCAGTTTGACGGCGTCGTATGATAGGCGACGTCCGGATAGACAAAGATGTTATCGGGCTTCCGCCCACAAGGCGATCCGGCTAGTTCGTGGTAAAGCCTTTCGTCCGAATCGCAGCTGCGCACTCTGCCAGTCGGGAGCTTACCGGCACGGGCATAGAAGCGGACAACAGCGAGCCTGATGCGTTATGGACGAGGAGGATTTCGATAGATGGATCGCTAGAGCGCGGTCCGGCGACCTTTCGGACGACGAGGTCGCCGCGCTCGCCGAAACTCTGGCGGCGTCCGGCCAACGCTGGGAAATGATCGAGCGAAGTGCTGATCTAGCTTCTACCGGCGGTCCGGGCTCGCTTTCAACCTTATGGGCGCCCGCCGTCCTCGCCGCCTCCGGGTACACTGTACCGAAGCTGGGCGTCCCTGGACGTCCGGCGGGAGGCGTGGATGCGCTTGCCCAAATCCCTGGTTACCGCGTTGACCTGAACCATATTGAGGCGAAAGCGGTTCTCGACGATTGCGGCTATGTTCATTTTCTGGCGGGAAATCAGTTTGCTCCCGCCGATGCAGCTATGTTCGCATATCGGCAACGGGTGGGTGCCCAAGCAATTCCCGCACTCGCCATCGCCAGTCTCTTGGCTAAGAAACTTGCCATGGGCATACGGCTGGTTGGGTTGGAAGTGCGGGCCGCCCCTCACGGCAACTTCGGTCGGGATGTGGCCGCCGCACGGCAAAATGCGCTCCGATTCTGCGAGGTGGCTGATCGTCTCAATCTGCACCCTTTGTGCATAGTGACGGACGGCAACCGACCTCAACAACCCTATATTGGCCGAGGGGAAGCCATATTGGCGTTGGCGCGTCTGTTGAAAAACGAAGGTTGCTCGTGGCTGATCGAGCATGCATCCGCGTGTCGTGAATGGGCATCGGCATTGATCGCGTCACCCGCCGCCGCTCAACCTAACGCTGCGGAATCATTCCTCGCCAACTTAAGAGCTCAGGGTGGTTCCGCGGAAGGCTTTCAGGCAAAGGCATCCGCGGTCGCCGCCGCTCACACAAAATCTGTTGAGGCATCTCGGGACGGTATCATTGAATACGACGTGCGGGCTTTGCGTGATGCGATTTTGGCTTCTCGATTGCCGGACGAGGGAACGACATTCGACGATTCCGTCGGTCTTATTCTCCTTGCCCGGCCCGGCACCTTCGTCAAATCAGGCGAGTCTCTGATTTCGGTTCGCTGTGATGACGAACGTTGGCCAACATTAAGGTACGCTTTGGCTGGCGCGATAAAGATTGCGAATGGTGACCAAGGCGATACGCCGATTAGATTCAATCGAGCTCTGGAGATAATCGGTGTCGGAAATCGGTAAATTTTGTTGCTTCACTTGTCCCGATTATGACCAAACCGAAAAACGGCTCGACGATCTTTGCCCGGAATGCGGCCGGGAATATGGCTTTCCCTTAACGCGGACACCGGATGAAATCGGTGATTTTGACGTCGAGCGTCCACTTGGTCGCGGGTTCTACGCGGCTACGTTCGTGGCGAAGCCCAAGTCGGGGCTGAATCGTTCGCTGCGCGTGCTTAAGGTGACGCCCACCGGCCTCTATCAGAAGTTCGACAAGGATTTTGCGAAGGAAACCGAGCTGCACGCGCAGGTTGCGGACGGCGCAGACCATGTCGTTGCAGTTGAACAAATGTTTGATTGCGAGATCGCCTTCGGCGAGATTTCGTTGCCCTGTCATGTCGCCGTGCTCCAATTCGTCGAAGGTGATACGTTAGGGAAATATCTATCGGGTGCGCGTCCGCTGTCGGCGGCGCAGGCTGCCCAGATCGCGTGCGATCTCTTCAGAATGAAGGAAGAGTTCGAGCGACTCAAAGTTCATCACAACGATCTGCACGCCGCCAACATTATTGTTCAGGACCTGCCGCCGGGACGTAGGCGGGCGGATGCGATCGAACCCGATATCCGTGCCGTCGCCATAGACCTGGGTTCAGTCGCGGAGGACCGCCGCTCGGGAGGCATCTATTTGGGCGATCTACATTGGATTGGCCGCCATATTCATGGAATGGCTGACCGACTGCTGGCTGGCGGAGACGCTGCCCCCGATCTCGACAAGAGAATTGGGCTGAAGCTTCATGGCATTGCGCAAGGTCTGGCCGCTGCCACCGAGAACCAGCGCACGCCTACCGCCGACGACGTGATTGCCGGAATCCGTGAGCAGTATCGACGTACCGCTGAACCTTGGCGGCCTTGGCGCAATCAGACCGTACTCCGAACATTTGCCGAATCCTATAACGCCCAGACGCTTGACGCTTGGTATGTGCCGCAACTCATCGTCGATCCGGAAGGGGCATGGCTAAAGAAGGTCGGCGCGCCCGGTCCGCTCGTTATGACGGGAATGCGGGGATGCGGCAAAACCATGTTGCTTCATTCGTTGCAATTTCATGCCAGAGCGGCCGTCCTACCCAAAGAAACGGATGAGGATGCGCTGCGTCGGGTGACCGAAGACGGATACGTCGGATTGTTCGTATCCGCCCAACGCCTCATCCCTGTCGATCCTCGTGCAGAGCGGCCTTCCACCGAGGAATTGTTTGCCCGCCTTCTTGTCGCCTATGCTGCACAGGGCGCGCGGGCGATGGCGCACCTCCAAGATCTCAATAACGAAGCTCTCTCTCTCGACGCGAGTGCGGGGTTGGTGCGGGCGGTGTCGGATTCCCTTGCCCCTCGTCCGGAAATTGGACCCGCGACCACCGTGGAGCAATTGGAGCGCGCGATGAGCGACCTGCTTGTTCGCGTAAGTCGTAGCGATTCCGGATTGCGTTTGGCGACAAATCCCAACACAGCTTTCCCGCTGCTCGCAGAAGCCCTTAGGAGAGCGGCAGCGATCTGGAACGACGCGCAGATACTCTTCCTCCTCGACGATGTGTCGACGCGCTATCTCGATTCCGATCGGGTAGAGGATCTTCTTTCTGCGCTTCTCTTCCAGCATGCGCATTGCGCATTCAAACTGACCTCCGAGACGCAGACCATTTTCCTCAGCCTGAAGTCGCCCGGCCAAGTTCATCCGGCTGCCGCTGGCCGAGACTTCAACACGTTTGATCTGGGTGCCGAAGTTCAGACTCGCCTCAAGGATCGCACGGGCAAGACGTTCGTCACCAAAATTCTCGACGCCCGAGCCCGGCTGTTTCCCGGTCACCCCAGCCAAAGTTCGGCTGATGTCCTCGGCGATGTCGATCTTGAATCGATAGCTCGAACGATCGCTGAGACACAGACCCGGTCGCGGGAACGCAAGCGGCTCTATCACGGTCTGCGTGCGCTTGCCGGCGTATGCGTGGGCGACATCGGTGCCGTCATTCAAATCTACCAGGAAATTCTGACGGGCCATCGATCAGGCCTGCCTGTTCCGCCCGAAAGACAGCATCAAGTTTATCAGGATTTCTGTGCTCGACACCTCTACAGCCTCGATCGCCGGGGCAGCGACCTTAAAACCGTCGCACTTCAGTTTGCCGAAGCGTCTCACCAGCTGCTGATGGAATCCGGCAAAGGCAAGCCGACAGGGCGAATTCGGCAATACACGTCCTTGTACGTTCGAGTGACCTCCGGCGAAATGCAGGCGCAGATGAACCGACTGCGTGATCTCGTCGACGCAGGCGTGTTCGTCTTCACCGGCGGAACCGCAAGGACGAAAACGCACGACTCCGATCCGGTACAGCAATTCAAGCTGACCTTCCGCAAGCTGTACGGGCTGGCGAATTTCATCGGCCTATCCGACCGTGATCGATTCGAATTGTCCGGAGAGGATCTCGAGCGCTGGCTGGCCGAACCGGAAGCAGGCCGCGAGGTTCTTTTGCGTAATTTATCGACTGGCCAATATGAGGACGATGAGGAAGTCGCCGACGAGGAAAGCGAGCAAGAAGTGCGCAGGTTCGAACCCGCTCCGCGCGCAGGTGCCGTCCAAATGGACCTTCTTGATCAACTCGTTCCAGATGCGAAGAGCAGCGCGGAGGACGGTTTGTCGATCGTGCTTCCTCCGGCTCCTTCGGTTGGCGAACTGACGATCGATAGTCTGAAATGCATGCCGGTCGATGATCTCGTCGTCGGATTGGGCTTCGAAGACCGCACGCTCGAGTCCTTCAAGCGATTGCTACCTTTGGTAAAGGTACGCCGCATTATTGCCGTGCGATATGAAAACGACGGACACACTGATATGATGCGTCGCGTCGCAAAAGAACACGGGATCACGATCGAGGAAGTCTCGTATGCCTCGGTCGCTGGTGGACAGCTTCCAGAACTAAGCGGCCGAACAATGATCGACGTTAGCGGATTGGCCAAGCCGGCGCTTTTCTCGTCCGTTAGGGCCGGGCTGGGTAAATCCGACGAGCTTCTCGTCGCGTACACCGGCGCGCTCGAATACTATCCGCTCGAAGCGGATCTGAAGACCGTCATGGATGCCTACAGCGCATCCGATCATCATCTCCTGCTGACCGCGCTGCGCGACGTTTTGACGGGCGAGACCGGGCCGTATCAGTCGGTGCCTCTCCTTTCCGCCGAAACGGACGGAACGCGATTGCGCGCGCTGTCGGCCTTCGCTTCTCCCCGGCACGAACGCCTCCTCCACCTTTTGGCCGAACGCGAATATGATGCGGTACAGGTGATCACCGACATAGCCGATACGTCGCGGGCTCGAGTGGGCGGTATCGCCGCGGGGGTCGCGCTTGAGGACACGCCGGGCGGAATCGTCGCATCGGCCGACGCCAGCGATCTCGCCGAGTTGGTTGCCATATTGTCTCGCCAGCACGAGGGGTGGTTTGTGCGAGGCGGACTAGATTATGAAATCGGCCTGACCGGAAACAAGATGCAGGCGACGGCGGCAGCCATCGTTTCGGCGGCTTTTCCGGTCAGTCAGGTATGGTACGTGAAGCCGCAGGCATTCGATCAACCCCGCTTCACAAAAGGTGTTGGTCCATCCCGCTATTTTAAGGTCGTTCGCAAAATTCGAGGCGATGAAAGCTGAATATCAATGCTGACGACGCCCAACACTACGATGATTGCGGCCGAACCAGGGTTATTGTCGGTGCCTCCCCCAGTCCGTTGCTTCGGCCTCGCGTTTCGCCCTGCTACCATGTATAGAAGCCATGATGCTTCCGGCCAGGCTACCACGAGAGGCTCGATCGAGATCGAACAAGCTGCCCTCAGACGAAATCGAGTCCAATCCGGGTCATCGAGACGCCCAGCTTCTGCAGCAGGTTCAGCGCATATTCGTAGCGCAATTGCGACACAACCTGTGCCGAATGCAACCTCGATACTAGGCGGGTAGCTCCGGCTTGCGTTACCGAGACTCGAAAGCTGAAATCGTCGCCCAGCAGCCCCCGCTTTTCGGCGTAAAGCGTTCGCCAGATTGGTGGTGCCGCGTCCTTTCCTGGAGGATTAAAGCGGAAAGTCGCCACCTCACCGTCCAAAGTGAGAAAGACAAACAGATTCGAATTGACATCGTGATTGCGTTCGGACGGTACCGGGAAAAGTTTTACGGCCATGAACGGCAGGCGATCACCGAACCCCTCATTACGGACCTCGCCTTGGCCCGGAACGAGATCGCAGGCGGGGGACAGGCAAATCCAATGTCCGCCATCCATCGCAAACACGTGGCCGGTCGTTAGGTGCCACCCTTCCGGCGCCTTGCTGCACACGAACGCGTTATGCTCGCGCTCCGCCTTCTTCTTTGACTGGTCCTTGCTCAAATCGACGCTGAAATGCTGCTGGCACCGCGCATCGACGTCTTCGCCCGCAGCTCCCACCTCCGCCGCTATCAGCGCGCTGGCGAACTTCTCCACTCGTCGATGAATAGTATTCAGCAATTGATCCGAATGTCGCGCTACGCTCTCCGCAATTCGCCAACGGCGCTCGTCGCCTTCAGATCGCAGAAGTCGGGCATACCAATGCGCCAAGGCATGTTGCCGCTCGAGCGCTTCGGTCTGCGCCACAACACCGTACTCGTCCATTTCCGCGCGTAGCTTCGCCATGAACAATCGAGATGGTGCAGGATTCCATGATTCCAGCGCCTTCTGGAGTTCGACGAATAGATCGTCCTCATCGGGCTTGGATGAAAAGGCGATGAAGACCGATTCCGCCTTTATCCACTTCACCGCCGACTTCGACCACTTCAGCCCGGCGGCTGAGGTGCCGTTCAGCAACGCTCGCAATGGCGTCTCCGCATCGGCCAGCAGTCGTCGCAGCATGAGCTTCCGACTGTCGTTGTCCCAATTCGCGTCGTCGGCCAAACCAGCAAAGGCGATATAGGGTTGTTCCTTTTTCCCCATCGTTCGCAAATAGGTGTCGGGATGGAGCCTGGCATGCAGGTACTGATCGATGGTCACCGCGTCGCGTAACGCAGCGAGAATCCCTTCGTCCGCATCCTCCCTCTCAGCGATGAGCTGGTCGACCTTCTCCCTCTCCTCGTCGGACAGCTCCGATTCCATCGGCCCAAGCAATCCGAGGATAATCTCACGATACGCCTTGTCGAGGTCCTCGCTCGTATGAACTACGACCAGATTGAAGTGATCGTTCGCGATTAGCCCGCGAAGGATTTCGATCGCGCGCTCGCCGTCGCCGCGCCGGGTCTTGTCCAGCTCGTAGTCGAGCACCAGCAGGTCCGACTGATGCAGATGCGAAGCTACCTTGGCATCGCCACGCGTATCCACGTTTGCACCGTCGTGAATATCAACGAGGAGCGGGCGTTCGGGTTTCCGAAATCCGTCGATCACGCGCTTGATGCGTTCCGGATTCCGATACCATGTCTTGTTCGTCGCGGGCGGATCGCCGCCGCCCTTCTTCGTTATTTCCTGATCCAGAATTTCGTCCAGCGTCGGATAGTCGTCGTCGACGATAAGGACCGATCGGATCGGTTTGACGAACGCCTCCGCGATAAACTCCGCATAATGTTCATTCGCCATCGAATTCCGCCCCCCTGAACTCGATCCCGAACGTCGCACCGGAAAGTGGCAGCTCATCCGACGACGCCATGTAGCGTATGCGGTGCCCGCCGGCGGCGAGGTTCGCGCGCGAGAGATACAGCCCGACGCCCCGGCCTCCGCGGGCCTTGCGGGTAAAGAATAGGCTGAAAAGACTATCGACGTCCTCGGCGTCTACGCCCGGGCCGCTGTCCGACACGATTACGGTTCCATCGATCACGTCGAGAACGATACGCCTGTCCTCGCGCTCCGACGTCCCGACCCAATACAGACTGTTGTTCACCAGATTGATGAAAACTGGATAGAGGCGCGACTGCTGATCGAAGACCCTGAAGGATTTGAAGGCGTCGCTGGCGGTCAGCGTGATGCGGTTGTTCGACAGCTGGAGTTTGAAGAACTCCTCCAGATAATCGGCGATTTCCCGCCCCGTGATCCAGCGCTGGATCTTCTGGCCCGCCAGCCGCAGGGGCGACAGAAAGCGCAGCTGATCCGTCAGCCCCTCATACCCGAACTCAATGTCCTTCGCCGCCTTGCCGTCGCGGACCTCCGCCGGCAAGCGGCGCAGTGCGGCGCCGATGATGTCGTCGTAGGACTGCAGCTCGTGACCGACGATTTCCACCGCGATGCCTAACTGCGCGAGGCTGTTCAGCCGGTCGAGCTCCGCGCGCATGTCTCCCGCTTCCTCCATCCCGAACGCGGCGAGATGTTCGAGATCTATGCTTTCCTTCAGACTTTCCAGCGCACCGATATAAGGAAGGAACAGATCCTCGTTCTCCTGGTCGATGCGAACCTTCTCCTGCTCCATCAGCTTCGCGGCTTCGGCAAAAGACAGTTCTCCGCGATCGAACCGCGCCAGGAGCGGACTCGCCTCCGCATGGAAATGCTTGTTTCTGTCCGCGATCAGGTCCCTCACGCGCTCGAACTCTGCGCGCTGCAGTCCCTCGATCGCCTTCTTCCATTGCTGGATTCGATGCGCAATCTGGGATGAATGCCGCGCCAGCTGTCTTTCGAGCAGCTCGCGCGGCTGGGTGGGATTGATCGCTTCGATTTGTTGTTCGATTTCCGTAGCAGCGGTCTCGATCAGCGCGGTCGCCGACCGCATCGCATCCCGGTAGTCGGCATATTTGTCCTCAAGCGAGCCGAGATTCTTCGGCACGCCAGGCAGGCGGAAGTCCGCGACCTTGTCCTTGTAGCTCTCGAACGTCGCTTGGGCGTCGGCGATGCCGCCTTCGTCCGAAATATCGAGATGCTGCGCGAAATCCTCGAGCTCCCTGACTAGGGCTGGCAACTCCTTCACATACGCATCGAGCTTGGATCGGAACTCCTTGCGCTGTCGCTGGCGCAGCTTGTTGCGCTCGTTCTTTGCCCGCTCCGCCTTGTTCGACGCCTTGACCTGCGGAAGCACTTCGCCTCGAATCGACGAAGCAGAGCCGAAATAGCGCCTGGCTGATTGGCTCAGGATGTTGGCGACGATCAGTTTGAGCGTCTTGGCGGCGCGATTGTCCAGCAGGCCTTCGCGACCCGCCTTGTCCTTCAGGTTTGGGTTGGCGCTTCGCGTGATCGCAAGACGACCGAACATCTGGCGATGATTCCAGAATTCGCGGCCCGCATTCTTGCTCCGCCGCGACTCGATTTCGAAAAAGTCGTTGTCGGTCCTGCCGTAGGGAAGGACGCGCAGACCGTCGCGAAAGATCATGAAGCCGGAGTAGCGTTCGGCCAATTCCTGATACCGTTGGAACTCCAGCTTGGGCAACGTCGTGTTTGCCGAGACGAACTCCATCGATGCAATGTACATGTCGAATGGACCGACTTCGGTATCGGCGCGCGTGGGGATTGCCAGATCACGCGGCGGTTCGATCCGACAGGTTTCCTCGATCCATTGCCCGAACGCCTTGACCCGACCAACGAAGACGCCGTCCGCATCGATCGTGCCGACAATCTGATGCTCCAGTCCGTCGAGTAGCCTGCGATCGAATTGCTTCTCGCTGCCGACCACCAACTCCGGCACGTCGCCGTGCCACGTTCTCACCGCGTAGGCGAAATCGAGATCCACAGCCCGGGCTTCGGGATTCTTAGGATCGACAAAGGGATCGACGAAACTCGAAAGGGTTTCGAAAAAGCGGTCGCGTGCAGCGCGCGCCGAGGAATCGGCAATCTCCGTTTCGAGCTGAACCCGAAGATCGTAGTTGATGTCCGACACCAGAAGCGCTGTCCCGTGCTCGGATTCGCCCGACCAAACCGGCCATTCGGCGATATGACGCGCTTCGAAGTGCAGACTCTCGATCGCCGAGCGGATTGCCGACGAAGGCGCGCCGATCTTGTTGCTGATGCCTTCGGCCTGCTCCTCTTCATAGAGACGGTCGTAGGCGGCCCACGCAGTTTCCAGACGAACTGACCGCTCCCGATCCTCCGGATCCCCCAGATTTCCCGCCAGTCCCTCAGTCAGGTCCGGAATCAGGTCCAGCAGTTCCGCCTTGGCCGCAAATTCGACGACGGGAATGTGGATGTCCG
Source organism: Sphingopyxis sp. CR5 (assembly GCF_059693785.1). Lineage (NCBI taxonomy): Bacteria > Pseudomonadati > Pseudomonadota > Alphaproteobacteria > Sphingomonadales > Sphingopyxidaceae > Sphingopyxis > Sphingopyxis sp. CR5. The sequence goes on from NZ_JCATIE010000004.1 coordinate 21,371, forward strand.
ATAAATTCAGGAACGGATTTTCGAACAGGCGCCAATCGACGAGAGCGGCGACGAAGGGATGATCTCGGCGCTTGGACACCAACAGCAGGATTGGCCCTAAGTTAGCGCAGGATAGACGCCCGATCCCCTTCTGACCTTGGCGCGGGCGTAGATAGAGACCGTTCCGGTCCTCGAGCGGCGTGCGTTCGCTCGTGGCCTTGGATTCAGTTCCCACCACCAGCCAGCGGTTGACGAACTCGTCGCGGTTCATCCCGTGGCCATCGTCGCCGACGACCGCGACCGGCGTCTCGCCGTCGAATATGTCGAGCGTCACGTTCCGCGCGTAAGCGTCGAAAGCGTTCTTCCAGAGTTCGGATATCGCCGTCGGCGTATCCGCGATCTGCTCGCGGCCAAGGTGATCGACCGTCCGAGCCTTGGTCTGGAAGGCGACGCTGGTGATCATACGATTTCGAGTTCACCGGGAACGATGGAACGTTCGATTGGAATCTCTTGCTCCTCGACGATGCGGCCGCGGCGTAGCAACGGCAACAGATGCGTGATCAGCTGTCGTCCGAGTTCTACTGGAACGGCGTTGCCCACCTGCTTGCCCGCGGCCATCAGGCCGCCGCCGAATACGAAATCGTCGGGAAAGGTCTGAATTCTCGCCGCTTGCCGAACGGTAATGCCGTGATGTTGGACCGGATGTACGAAGCGGCCCTTCGAAGGGTTGATGCAGGCCGTCGTCATCGTCGGCGCTGGCTGTCGGGGGTCGATCCGCCCGTAGACGTCCTTGTGTCCGTTGTGAGTCCGGTGGCACGGAAGCACGCGGCCCGAGTCCTTGCGGCTGCCGCCGTTCGCCGGCGTCTTGCGAAACGCTTCTATGAGTTCTTCACTATGCGCCATATGAACGTCGTTTTCGTCGTCTGCTGGTGCATCGGCGAAGGCGGAAGCGCAATTCACCCAGGGCAACAGATCGGGATTGCTCCGCCGCGCGGTCTCGTTACCGTGCGTGGGCGGGGGCGGCCATGCTAGGTCTGATGCGTCCAATCCGCTGCGGATTCCCAGAATGAAGACGCGCTTGCGCCGCTGGCCGATCCCGTAATTGCGGGCGTCGACCACAATCGCATCGCGCACGTCGTATCCCGCAAGCGCGCCTTCCCGGTAGAAACGTTCCAACGCCGCCGCGTGCCTGTCCCAAAGCATCCCCGGCACGTTCTCCATCAGAAAAGCGCTAGGAGAAAAAGCCCTAACGAAGTCGAAATAGGTGTGAATTAGATCGTTCCGATGATCGTCGACGCCAGCGTCGTTGATCCGATGCGTAGAGAAACCCTGGCACGGCGGACCGCCCAACATCAGATCGCACTGATCTCCGTCGGGAAAAGCATCCCGAAACGCCTTGCACGCGTCGATTTGGGTAATGTCGTCCGTCAGAAGCTTCGGCGCCAACTGGCCCTTACAGAAATTGTCGCGGTAGGTGCCGATCGCATGCTTATCGTTCTCAACTGCCAGTCGAATTCGCAGGCCCGCTTGTTGCGCGGCCAAGGTGAATCCACCGGCGCCGGAGAACAAATCCGCGCAGTTCAACATGATTTCGGTATCTCTTTGGCGCGCGACCGCGCCGTTCTTCTCACGCGAACCATTTGTTGAAGCATGCCCCCTTTGCCTACCCTTATTGATGAGCCCTGCCTTTTTGTCGAGCACGGACCGCCGCGCCGCGACCGCACCTTCCAACTTCGCAGTCAAGCGAGACGCAACCAGCTCCTTGGAGCGCGTTTCGCATTCCCATATGACCAGCACATTCCAGCCAGCCGCCACGAGTTCCCTAATCGCACGCGCGTCGCGCTGCTTGTTCTGCTCGAACTTTTCCTCCCATTTCTCCCGGTTCGTCGCCGGAATGCTAGCCCGACGACAGCCAGGATGACGGTGCCAAAAGCATCCGTGCACGAATATCGCAAGGCGATGTCGCGCGAGCACCAGATCGGGCCGACCGGGCAAATCCGCCCGGTGAAGGCGAAAGCGATAGCCGAGTCCGTGCGCTACCCTCCTCACTACGAGTTCCGGCTTCGTATCCTTCGATCCGACCCTCGCCATCAGAGCACTGCGCTCGGCCGCCGACAGCCGATCGGTCATGCCGGAGCGCCTGCAGTTCGGAGCGCGACCTCATCCCTCCGCCGCGAATTCGGATGAGCGGTGACTCCCCGCTCGGGCGGCCTGATCTTGGAAATATCCGCGAGGCGCTCCTTTGGTTCTTCGTCGAGCAACGCGCAAATCTCCGTCGACACCCGCTCGGCAGCCATCTTCACGGCCTCATCGATATGGACATATCGCCCCGTGACCGACCCCGCCGCATGACCCAACATGGCTGCGATCGTGAGTTCTGAGTAACCGAGCTCGCCGGCAATGCTGCCGAACGTGTGCCGAAGCGTATGCGGCGTCACGTCCGACCACCCCAGTCGCTGGCAAATACGACCGAGCACCCCGTCCGCCGCTACGAAATGGGCCTGGCCGCCGTCTGAAGGAAAGACATATGGACAGTCCTCGCGAATCGGCTGATCGGACAAGACGCGCTGCGCGGGCCGACCGATGACTCTGATTTGCGCTCCCGACTTGGTGTCGCCGAAGGCTATGAAGCCTTCATCGGCGACCCAATCACGCTCGACGCTTTGCGCTTCGTTGAGCCGCAGGCCACTGAGCGCCAATAATCTCACGATGGCCAGACCGACCGGGTGTTCGCAGCTCGCTACCTCGCGAAGTGCTCGCCCGAGCTCGCGGATCTCATCCCGGCTAAGTCGCCGCGTTTTCCTGCGATCAGGATACTTGCGCACGCCCAATGCGGGGTTTTCTTCGATCAGGCCGGCACGCTTCGCGTGGGCGAAGATGCTGTGGAGCGTGGTCACGGAGCGTGACGCCACCCCTTTACCTCCGCGCGTCGCGCCGCCCCGGCCGTCGCCACGGGGCTTGGCCGTCTTTCCCGCAGCAATGTCGTGTTGCATTGCCTCGATGTCCGGCAGTCGCAGCGCCGCTACCTTGCGCCGACCGATCAGCGGGCGAATGTGCGTCTCGATGCGGCTGCGGTCCATACCGAGAGTCGACGCCTTGATGGGCGTGCGCTTCCGGCCGAGCAATCGGCCGGACTCTGCTTCGATCAAATACCAATCGCACAACTGCCCCACGGTGACGGCGTCGCTCGCGGCCCGTTTCTCGTCCGCGGGATCCAGTCCGCGGGCCACATCGCCCAACTTGATGCGTGCGTCGTCTCGTGCCTGTTCGAGCGTCATGACCCCAAAACGGCCCAAGACCAAGCGGCGCTTTCGTTTCTCCGAATTCCTGTACTGGAGGACAAACGACTTCGTACCTGCGCCTTCGATCTTGCACCCGAAGCCGCGCAGTTCTCCATCCCAAAGGAAGATCGCCTTTCCGGGCACCGGTCTCGCGTCCACAATCATCTTCTTGGTCAGACGTCCGGGGCTGGACATGGATCTCTCCTTCGATCGACAATCTAGCGGCCAGAGCTCTCGTACCCAAGCCAAAAGCTGCGTATCCAATTCATATCCACCAGAAATCGAATAATCGGTGGCTCTCGGATACATAAAGGACTGTCGCAGCCTCTACAACATCCTATAAGTTCACGACTTATCGAAATTTATCGCAAGTTCGCGAATCAACGGGTGGGGACTGAAATGGCCTTGCCAAGGTTGGGGTCGAGGGTTCGAATCCCTTCGCCCGCTCCAGTCACTCTCTTTCGACGACAACGCGCTGATCGATCAGCTCCGCCGCGCCATAAGCGGTCAGGAAACTCACGTCGGCGGCATCGCGGCCCACGCCGATGACCGCCATCTCGCTTGCCTGCGCCATTCCGGTCGGATCGACCAGATGCCAGCCGCCCTCCAGATAAACCTCGGCGACGGCATGGAAATCCTGCGGTTCGACATCGGGCGCGTAGACACTGGCGATCCGCGCGGGCATTTCAGCCGCACGGGCGAGTGCGATCAGGACATGGGCATAGTCGCGGCAGACGCCGCAACGAAGCGCAAAGCTGTCGAGCGCGGTGGTGTCGGCATCGCTGGTCCCCGCGACATAAGCGAAGCTTTCCTCGATCCAGGCCGCCATCGCCGCGACCTTCGCGCCGCCCGCCAGCTCTCCGAACCGTCCCTTCACAAAGGCATCGAACTTGTTCGACGGGCAATAGCGCGATTCGTTGAGATAAGGGATCGCGTCCGCCGGAAGCTGCCAGAGCGGCACGGCCGCCCTTGCGCGATAGTCGGGGCGCGACGGTTCGATCGCGACCGTCGCGGCATATTGCAGCGTCAGCCGCGCTTCGGGTCGCAGCCAGATCCGTTCGCCGACCCGCTCGGGCGCGGCCACACGGGCGAGGACGGCGAGCCCGCCGGTATCGAGTCGCGATTCGGCGACGCGCTGGCCCGGCAGGCGTGCCGCCTCGACCTGAATCATCAGATCGGTCGGCTCGGGAAGGCGATAGTCGAGGAAGACGGAGATCCGCATCGTCATATCTTCACTACGCACAAATGTCCGCACGGTGGCGCGGAGAAAGGAAAAAATTGGCCCGAAGAAAAAATCTTGCCGCTGGCCGGACACGGCGCTCTAAGGCGCGGCGGGACGCATCGCGCGCCCTCGCAAGCGAACAGGGCCCATCATGACCGCATCGCGCACCCTGCCCTTCATTATCGCGACGATCTTTATCGACGCGATCGGCTTCGGCATCATCATGCCGGTCCTGCCCCAACTCGTGATGGAGGTCGGGCGCATAGACCTTCCCCGCGCGATCGAGATCGGCGCATGGATCGGGCTGGTCATGGCGGTCGCGACATTTCTCGCGTCGCCGCTGCTCGGCAACCTGTCCGACGCCGTCGGGCGTCGGCGCGTACTGCTCCTCTCGCTCGCCGGGCTCACCGCCGACTATGCCCTGCTCGCGATCGTCGGTACGCTGCCCTGGCTTTTCCTGGCGCGCGCGCTGTCGGGCGTTTTCGGCGGCAGTTTCGCGGCCGCGCAGGCGGCGATCGCCGACGTGACACGCCCCGAGGAGCGGGCGCGCAACTTCGGCTTCGTCGGTGCGGCCTTTGGCGTCGGCTTCGTGGTCGGCCCGGCCGTCGGCGGCTTTCTGGGAGAAATCGGGCCGCGCGCGCCCTTCGTCGCCGCGGCGTTGCTGGCGGCGACGAATATGGTCTACGGCGCCTGCATCTTCCCCGAAACCTTGCCGCGGGAGCGCCGCCGCGCCTTCGACTGGCGGCGCGCAAATCCGCTCGGCGCGTGGACGACGATGCGCGCCCTGCCGGGAATGGGCGGGGTCGCCGGTGTGCTTGTCCTCTGGCAGATCGCGAGCCTCGTCTATCCGATGACGTGGAGCTTTTACTGCATCGCGCAACTCGGATGGTCGCCGGCAATGATCGGCGCGAGCCTTGCTTTCGTCGGCGTGGCGATCGCTCTGGGGCAGACCTTCGTCGTCGGCCCGATGGTGGCGCGATTCGGCGAACGCGACGCGGCGACGATCGGGCTGGCGGTTGCGGTTTCGGTGTTCGTCGGCTTCGCCTTTGTGACGACGACGTGGGGCGCCTTCCTGTTGCTGGTCCCCGTCGCGTTCCAATCGCCCGTCCAGCCGTCGCTGATGGCAATGATGTCGCGCCGCGCCGACGCCGATAGCCAGGGCGAGGTGCAGGGGATCACCGCGATGACGATGGGGTTGGGACAGATCGCCGCACCGGCGCTGCTTACCGGCACGATGGCCTGGTTCACCGGCGCGGGTGCACCGGTGCATTTCCCCGGCGCCGCCTTCCTGGTCGCCGCGCTGTTCGGGCTGCTCGCGATCGGATTCCTGCGCCGGTTGCCACGCGCCGCTCCCGCGAACGACGGGGACGGTCCCGATCAGATGCCGCCGTCGGTCACCGCGTAGCCGGCCGCCTGCAGCCCGGCCGTCACGGCAGCAACACACGCCGCCACCGCGGCCGGGTCGGTCGAGCGGATCACGAAATTGGCGCCGGTGCGCCCCTCGCGGAAAAAGGGGTAGCTGCCGATCGCGACCCCGACATGATCCCTCTCCCCCTGCCGCAGCAGTTCGGCGACTTCGCTTTCGGGAGCCCAGGCACCGATGGTATGGGCAACGAGCGGCGCCCCTCCTTCAAGCTCGCCGGTCAACGCGTCGAGCATGCCGGCGGTGATGTGCGGCACCCCTGCCATCAGGAACAGATTGCCGAGCCGGATGCCCGGTGCACCCGACATACGGTTCGGAATCAGGTCGGCGCCATCGGGCACGCGGGCCATGCGCAGCCGCGCCTCGGTCAATTCGCTACCGCGCGCGCTGTAATAGCGTTCGAGGATCGCGCGCGCTTGCGGATGGATCACCACGCCGACGCCGAGCGCGCTGGCCACCGCATCGACGGTGATGTCATCATGCGTGGGGCCGATGCCGCCGGTCGTGAACAGATAATCGTAGCGCGTACGAAGCGCGTTCAGCGCATCGACGATCTCCTGCTCTATGTCGGGAACGATCCGCACCTCGCGCAGCCGGATGCCCTGCACGTCGAGCCAGGTCGCAATTTGCGCGACATTCTTGTCCTGCGTACGGCCCGAGAGAATCTCGTCGCCGATCACCAGCACGGCGGCGGTCCAGATGCGTTCGTCGCTCATCCCTTTGCCTTACCCCGCTATGGTGACAAAACAAGTCCGCTGGCGCGCAAAGATTGTTCCTGATATGTTCCATAAATCGCGATTCGCAACCCAGGGAGACGGACGATGGCCGACACGTTGATTTTCTATACCAACCCCATGTCGCGCGGACAGATCGTCCGCTGGATGCTCGAGGAAGTCGGGGCGCCCTATGAACCGCGCATCCTCGATTACGGAACGACGATGAAGGAGCCCGCCTACCTGGCGATCAACCCGATGGGCAAGGTTCCCGCGATCGTCCACAACGGCACGGTTGTCACCGAATGCGCGGCGATCTGCGCCTACCTTGCCGACGCCTTTCCCGACGCGAAGCTCGCGCCCTCCACGACGGACCGCGCCGATTATTATCGCTGGCTCTTCTTTACCGCGGGGCCCGTCGAGCAGGCGATCACCGCAAAGCATTTCGGCGTCGAACCCGACGCCGATCAACAGCGTATGGCGGGGTTCGGCTCGCTCGCCGCTGCGCTCGACACGCTCGAAAGCGCGGTTGCGGGCAAGGCCTTCGTCGCGGGGGATCGCTTCAGTGCCGCCGATGTCTATGTCGGCAGTCAGATCGACTGGGGACTGCAGTTCGGCACAATCGCGCCGCGCCCGGCGTTCAACGCCTATGTCGAGCCGCTGCGCGAGCGCGCCGCCTATAAAAGGGCGAAGGAAATCGACAATGGCCTGATGGCCGCGATGCAGGCCGCGACCTGACCGGCAGGTCGCGGCGACCGATCCTCCGTCGCGCCGCGCCAGGGAGGGATTCATAGCGGCTACCGATCTCCGGCGGTCGTCGTCCGCCATATAAAAAGCCCGGCGAATCGCTTCGCCGGGCTCTCCGAATGCGGATTGTTCCTCGCCTCAGTTTCGGGCGCTGCCCATCAGGCGAAGCAGGAACATGAACATGTTGATGAAGTCGAGATAGAGGTTCAGCGCCCCCATCACGACCGACTTGCCCACGAAATCGGTTCCGCGGACATGGAAGTACATGCTCTTGATCTTCTGCGTGTCATAAGCGGTGAGACCCGCGAACACGAGCACGCCGATCACGCTGATCGCGAGGCTGAGCGCGCTGGACTGCACGAACATGTTGATGACCATCGCGACCAGAATGCCGACCACGCCCATGATCAGGAAGGTGCCAAGACCCGACAGATCCTTTTTGGTCGTGTAGCCATAGAGGCTGAGACCAAGGAAGGCCGCGGCGGTCGCGAAGAAGGTCGTTGCGATCGAGGTTCCCGTATAGACGAAAAAGATCGACGCCATCGACAGGCCCATGACGACCGAAAAGGCCCAGAACAGGCCTTGTGCCGCCGCGGTGGACAGGCGGTTGATGCCGAAGCTGAGCACCATCACAAAGGCCAGCGGGGCCAGCATGATCACCCATTTGGCGATTCCCGGACCGAACAGCAGCGCCGGCGCGCCCGCCCAGTTCGAAAAGAGCAGCGCAACGATACCGGTCAGCAGCACGCCCGACGCCATATAATTATAGACCGACAGCATGTACGACCGCAGGCCGGCATCGACGGCCCCGTCCGCCGTCGGGGCGGCTCCGAAACCGGACGCCGCCATATTGGGGTCGTTCCAATTAGCCATTTCAAATCTCCATCACCGGCCAGAACATACCGGCCGTAAAGACAATATCGGTGTTTTGCCGGCCGCTTTCAAGCGAAACCGGACGGCGGCGTACAGCGGACTGGAATCGCGCGGCCGCATCCCTATGCTGGCGTCGCCATGTCCACGCACCGCCTGTTCGTCGCCCTGCGGCCGCCACGCGCGGTGCGCGCCCAATTGACCGCGATCATGCACGGCATCGCGGCGGCGCGCTGGCAGAGCGACGAACAGCTCCATCTGACGCTGCGCTTCATCGGCGAGGTCGACCGCCACAGCGCCGAAGATATCGCGGCGGCGCTCGGCACGCTGCACGGCCGCGCGATCACGGCGCGGATCGCCGGAATCGGGGCATTCGAGCGGAAGGGGCGGCCGCACATGGTGTGGGCGGGGGTCGAGCCCGCCGAACCGGTCGCGGCGCTGCACCGCAAGGTGGGCCAGTGCCTGGCGCGCGTCGGCATCGCGCCCGAAACGCGGACCTTCGTTCCGCATATAACCCTCGCAAGGCTGAACCGCGCATCCGGCCCGGTTGCGCCCTTTCTGGCGCTGAACGGCGATCTGTCCGGCGCGCCTTTCACGTTCGATCACGTCATATTGTACGAGAGCGAGCTCGCGCATGGCGGATCACGCTATCATCCCGTCGCGCGTTATTCGCTGACGCCATATTCGGACAGCAAGGCCGCGGCGACCGCGCTGACGTCGTCCCATGTTGCCGCGAAACCCTTGTCGTCGCCATAATAGGGGTCGGTCACGCTCTCCCCCGCGCGCCCGGGGACGAGGTCGAGCATCAACAGCAGCCGCGCGGTCGCATCGGCGGGAGCGATCGCGCGCGCGTCGCGCAAATTGGCGTCGTCAGCGGCGAGGATCAGGTCGAAGCGCCGGAAATCCTCGGCCGTCAGTTGGCGCGCGCGCAGGCCACCGATGTCTACCCCGCGCCGCTGCGCCTCTGCCTGGGCGCGGACGTCGGGCGGGTGGCCGACATGCCAGTCGCCGGTTCCTGCCGAATCGAGCGTCGCCGCGAGCCCCCCACGCTCGAAAGCGGCGCGTGCCGCACCTTCGGCGAGCGGCGAGCGACAAATATTGCCGAGGCACAGGAAAAGAATGGCGGGCCCGCGCGCCGTAGCGGCATCGGGGATCGGAAAATCGTCGGTCAAAAGTTGAATCCTCTTTCAACTTGCGCAGGCGCCGCGCTCTGCTAGCCAAGGGGCAACAGCGATAACGGGTCAGGGAGAGGCTTGCCAATGGCCGATAGCGAAACTGCAGCAATGCCGGTGCCGGAGAGCGGCGCGGATCCGGTCGCCGCGACGCGGGCCACGCCCTATGCCTGGTATGCGCTCGGCATCCTCTTTCTTGTCTATGTCCTCAATTTCATCGATCGGCAGATCATCACGATCCTTGCCCCCGATCTGAAGCGCGATCTGGGGCTCAACGACGCCGATATCGGCTTTCTGTACGGCACCGCCTTTGCGGTCTTCTATGCCCTGTTCGGAGTGCCGCTGGGCCGGCTCGCCGACGCGTGGCACCGCGTCCGCTTACTGACCGTCGGCCTGTCGGTCTGGTCGGCGATGACGGCGCTTTCGGGCCTTGCGACCGGAAAGCTGCAACTGTCGGCGGCACGGATGGGGGTCGGCGTCGGCGAGGCGACCGCGGGGCCCGCCGCCTATTCGCTGATTTCGGACCTGTTCCCGAAGAACATGCGTGCGACGGCTCTCGCGATCTATTCGGCAGGCCTCTATTTCGGCGGGGGCATTTCGCTGATGATCGGAGGCTTCATTGTCGAAGGCTGGAACCGCGCCTATCCAGACGGCGGTCCGCTCGGGCTCGTCGGCTGGCAGGCGGCTTTCATGGCGGTCGGCATCCCCGGCCTGTTGCTCGCGGCGTGGGTCGCGACGCTGAGAGAGCCGGTGCGCGGGCTGGTCGACGGCGTGCCGACCGAGCCATCGCCGACACCCTTCAAGGGCTTTTTCGAAGAACTCTATGCGATCATCCCGCCCTTCACCCTGCTCGCCGCCCTGTCGCGCGGCGGCCGGGCGCTGGCGATCAATGCCGGGGCTGCGGTCCTGCTGACGCTGGGCGCTCTGGCGATGATCGGCGTCACCGGCGCGACGCTGCAATGGGCATGTATCGCGTTCGGCTATTATGCGGGCTTCTCGTGGGCGACGTCCCTCCGAAGCCGCGACGCGCCGACCTTTCACCTGATCTGGGGGTCGAGGGCCTTCATCACGACGATCCTCGGCTATGGCACCGTCGCCTTCATGTCCTATGCGTCGAGCGCCTTCGCCCCCGTCTACGCGCTCGAAGTGCTGGGCGAGGACGCCGCGACCGTGGGCTTCTGGGTCGGCGGCATGGGCGCGCTCGCAGGCTTCCTCGGCGTCATCCTCGGCGGGCGCATGTCCGACTGGCTGCGCCAGCGCAACGAGGCGGGACGCCTGCTGGTCGTCGCGTTCGGGCTGCTCGCGCCGATCGCGCCGATCGTCGTGGCCTTTACGACACGATCCGAACCGGGAAGCGCCGACTTCATCCGCTTCACCGCCTTCGCCTCGCTCGCCGGCCTGCTCGCATCGAGTGCGCTTGGCGCCGCGGCCGCGACGACACAGGATCTGGTCCTGCCGCGAATGCGCGGTACCGCGACCGCGACCTTCTTCCTCTCGACGACGCTGGTCGGTCTTGCGCTTGGCCCCTATATGGCGGGGCAGGTGTCGGCGATGACGCAAAGCCTGTCGACCGGCGTGCTGTCGACGCTGGCCATCGTCCCGTTCGGGCTGGCGATGCTGTGGATCGCCTATCGCAGCGTGCCCGCTGCGGCGGCCCATGTCGTCGACCGGGCGCGCACCGCTGGCGAGACGATCTGACGGCGGCTTCCGACGCGTTATTCGGCGACCGGGGCGGCGAACACACCGCACGCGACACGGCCACCGCTGTTGCCGCTGGGGTCGGTGCGCATGTCGTCGGGTCCGGCGTGAATCACAAAGGCCGCGCCGTCGGCGTCGAGAATGCCGTTCGCGCCTGATAGCGGCGTGCCGACGAGCTGGATCGACGCATGGCCGATCATCCCCTCTTCGACGACGAGATTGGGCAGATCGCCGTGATGCGCACCCATCGGATTGTCGCGGCCGTGCTGGGCGCCGGTCGGATTCCAGTGCCCGCCCGCGCTGGTGAAATCGGGCGGCGTGCACTGGCCCGTGGTATGGATGTGCATGCCATAGGTGCCGGGGGCGAAACCACGCGCGACCACCTCGACGCGCAGCCCCGTTCCGTCCTTGAAGATATCGACCCGCCCCCGGTCGGCGCCGGCGGCGTCGTGCAGCTGGGCCGTCGCATCCGCAACGGGCAAGGTCGTGGGCGTCGTCCCGCCCAGGGTCGAGCAACCGGCGAGCGCGAGCGCGCCTACGGCAGTCCAGGCGAGCGAGGTAGTCCGAAGCGTTGCGATCGTCATAGTCTGCCCTCCTGTTGCGTAACGAACCCGGCCGCGCGCAGCCGCACGAACGATCGGGACATGATGGCCTGCTTTGCGCCGCGTTCCAAGATTTAAGTCGGGACCCGGCGCCGGCCTTCATGCCCCATGAAAAAGGGGCCGCGAATCGCTTCGCGGCCCCCGTTCGTCCTGTTTCCAGATCAGCGATCAGAAAACGCGGGCATATTGCTCGTTGCCGACGAAACCAAGCTTGCCGACGCCGCTGCGCTTGATCACCGCCATGACATTGTCGACGACGAAATAGCGCGCGAGCGGGTCGGGCTGCACCTGCAGCTCGGGCTCGACCGGCAGCGCCTTGGTCTGCTCGAGATATTGCGCGAGCTGCGCCAGGTCGACCGCCGAGCCGTTCCAGGTGATCGTCCCGTTCGCCAGGATCATCACCTTGTTCTTTTCCGGATCGACATTGTTCTTTGCGTCGTTCGGAACCGGCAGGTCGATCTTCACCGCGTGGGTCTGGACCGGGATGGTGATGATGAACATGATGAGGAGCACGAGCATGACGTCGATCAGCGGCGTCGTGTTCATTTCCATCATCGGTTCATTATCGTCCCGATCGCCAACTGCCATGGCCATAGGATTATTCCTTCATTCCTAAGCGGACCGACGCCTTAGAGGCGGCCCAGCGTACCCGAACCAGGCGCGGGTTCGGAAATGAACCCGATCTTCTGGAAACCGGCATATTGCATCGTATAGATCACCCCGCCGATGCACTGGTACGGCGTGTTGATGTCGCCGCGGATGTGCACTTCGGGGAAGTTCTCTTCGGTGATATTCTGCGGGCCGCCGATATCCTCGAGCAGCTTTTCCAGCTTGTTCTGCCCCATTTCGAGCAGCTGGCGCGAATCGACCGGAGTCTGGCCCCAGAAAACCTCGCACGCGGTGCTTTCGGGGTTCGGCTGGCCATCGCCGTCGGTGTCGGCGGACCGGACCGAGATGTTCACATTCTCGGGCTTGGTGGTCGTCGGTTCGAAGACCACGTCGGGCAGCTTGAGGTTCACCGTCTCCAACACCACGGGCACCGTGATGAGGAAGATGATGAGCAACACCAGCATAATATCCACGAGCGGCGTCGTGTTGATGTCCGACATCGGGGCATCTTCGCCCTTGTTGCCTGCACTCATCGCCATAGGATTAGCATCCTGTCACAAAATTTCTGTCATGGCCCATGACCGCCGCATCGCGGCGCCCATGTCCGCGGACCCCGCCCGTCCGCGATCCGGACAGGGCGGGAACCCGGAAAATCAGGCCTTCTTCGGCGCAGCAGCCGGAGCAGCCTTGGCCGGAGCGGCCGAAAGCATGGCGGGCTTCACCTGACCGCCCGACATGATCGAACCGAGAACGTCGTTCGAGAAGGTCGACAGACGGCGGGCGATCGCCTTGTTGCGGCTCTGAAGCCAGTTGAACGCGAGCACCGCGGGAACCGCCACGATCAGACCGATGGCGGTCATGATGAGCGCTTCACCGACCGGACCGGCAACGGTGTCGATCGAGGCCTGGCCCGATGCACCGATCTTCACGAGGGCGCGAAGAATACCGATAACGGTACCGAACAGACCCACGAACGGAGCGGTCGAACCGACCGTCGCGAGGAACGCGAGGCCACCGTTCAGCTTCGAGTTGATGTGGTTCTGCGAACGCTCGAGCGTGCCATGCATCCAGTCGTGCGCTTCGACGGGATCGGTGAGCTTGTTATGCTCTTCGTTCGCACGCAGACCGTCTTCGACAACCTGACGATAGGCGCTGTTCTTTTCCAGCTTCGCCGCACCGTCGGCGAGCGTGGGCGCGCGCCAGAAATTGGCGTCGACGGCCTTGCCCTGGCCGATGACCTTGTTCTGCTCGAACAATTTGGTGAACAGGATGTAGAGCGTGCCGATGAACATGACCAGCAGCACCAGGAAGGTGACCTGCGACACGATACCGCCCTCGCACAGCGCCGGAACGAGACCATAGGGGTTCTCGCCTTCGCTCTTCACGCACATCGATGCGGGCATGAGGGTCATGCCGACATCGTGGCCACCCGCCGCAGCAGCGGCATTTGCGATCAGATTAAACATATTGGAAATTCCCTCTCAAAATAATCGTAAGATCAAAAACCGTGAATGTGGGAACCGCGGGTTCCGGGCCGATTACTTCGGAATCTGCCAGCGGATGCGGTTACTGTAGCTGCCCGTCGTCGGATTGCCCGCCTTGTCCTTTGCCGGCGCGAACCGGGCGCGGCGCGTGATCAGCTTGCAAGTCTCCGCATCCAGATCGGAGTGCCCGCTCGACGAGGTAATGTCGCACGAGGTAACGCGGCCATCGGTACCGACGGTGACGCGGAAACCGGTCGTGCCTTCACGCTCTTCGCGCATCGCGCGCGCCGGATAGTCGTCGTTGGTCGCCCAACGCCCCGGGTTGCCCTTCGGCGAAGCACCGGCGCTGAGATCGGGGGCCGGCGGCGCGGGGGGCGCAGGCGGCACATAGATCGGCGGCGGCGGCGCCGGCGGAGCCTTCGGCACCGACTGAACCGTGTTCGTCGTAACCGGCGGCGGAATCGGCGACGGCGGCGTCACGACCGGCGGCGGCGGCGGAAGCTTGTTGTCCGGCGGCGGCGGCGGCGGGGGCTCCTCCGGCGGCGGCGGCTCTTCAACGTCCACCACGTCCAGTTTTTCGGCAATTTTCTTGACGATACTGATGTTCAGACCGTTCACCAGGCCATAGCCCAGCAAAGCAGTGAACAGACCGACCAAGACAACTGCCACTACCCTATTTTTAGGGTCGACATTATCACCATAAGCCATTCAGGGACGACGCTCCTTGCTAGATCATCCTGACACCAAATCCATGCCGACGGGTTCGGTTGCACATTAGCCCGGATGATTTCCGATGCGTTCCGCGAGACCCGGCGGTCAGCTTCCGGTTGTTATGTTCTTCCGGGCGCTTCGTCGGACGTCCTATCGCGGTGGCGACGAGTTCGCAAACCCTTTATCAGCGGTTAATGTGCGGTACCCCATGATGGACCCGAACCGCCGGAACGAGCCCCGCAAGCGACAGAAAGAGACATGATGATGCGAGTCCTCCTCCCCGCCGCCGCCCTCGGCCTTAGCCTTCTAAGCGTTGGAATCCCGAGCGTTTCGGCAATGCAGGCCGACACCACCGCCAAGTCCGGCGGGCAAAATCCCTATAGCTATGCGGACCTCGCGGACCTCGCCGTCGCGTCTCCGATCGTGGTGCGCGCGCAAATAAGGGACAGTGCGATGGTCAAGCCCGAACGGGCGCCGGGGCTCGCAGAGGGTCACAGCCGCTTCTATGTCGAGGCCGAGATCGTCAGCCTGATTCGCGGCTCCGGCCCGCTTGCGAAGCGCATATCCTACCTCGTCGATTTGCCGCTCGATGCGCGCGGAAAGCCGGCAAAGCTCAAGAAGAAACAGCCCGTCCTGCTCTTTGCCCGTCCCGTCGCAGCGGGGGCGGCGGGATCGTCGAGCACCAGCGCCATCCGCCTGGTTGCTCCCGATGCCCAACTCGCCTGGGATCCGGCGATCGAAGCAGAGCTTCGCGCGATCCTCACCGAACTGGTCAAGCCGGGCGCACCGCCGAAAATCACCGGAATTGCCAATGGCTTCCACGTCTCCGGGACCTTGCCCGGCGAGGGAGAGACCCAGCTTTTCCTCGATACCGCGAACGGCGATCCCGTATCGCTGACGATTACGACCAGCGCCAACGGATCGCGCCGCTGGTCGGCCGCTTTCGGCGAGATCGTCGAAGGCGCGGGCGTCCCCGAGCGCGACACGCTCGCATGGTATCGCCTCGCCTGCGGGCTACCGAAAACCCTCCCGCTTTCAAAGCTGGCCGGCACCCCCGCCGAGGATCGGCGCAAGGCGGCGTCGGACTATGCGGTCGTGCTCGGCGCCCTGGGCGAATGCACCCGGACCCGGACCCCGCCGCCGGCCGGTTGACCGGGCCGGAGATGTCGTCGGGCTATACCGTGTGAAAGCATAAATATAGGCGGGTGCAGGCTTGTTTCGCCGCGAAAAGCCGATAGGGGCGCTCGGGACCGGGAATCGCCCCCTTTCTGCCCACCACCGACGGAGAGCCGCCATGTCGCCCCAGCCCGCCCCCACCGCCGCTCGCGCCCCGCTGCGTGTCGCGCTTGCCGGAATCGGCGTCGTCGGGGGCGGTGTCGTCCGCCTGCTCGAAGCGAACCGCGACCTGATCGCACGGCGCGCGGGGCGACCGGTCGAGATCGTCGCCATCTCGGCGCGCGACCGGCAGAAGGATCGCGGCCTCGACCTTTCGGCCTATCGCTGGGAAGACGACATGGGGGCGCTGGTGGCGGCCGACGATATCGACGTCGTCGTCGAAATGGTCGGCGGGGCGGACGGCCCCGCGCTGACCCTGGCACGCCAAACGCTGTCCGCGGGCAAGGCCCTCGTCACCGCGAACAAGGCGATGATTGCGCACCACGGCCTCGACCTCGCGCGCCTTGCCGAACAGGCGGACACGCCGCTCAAATACGAGGCCGCGGTCGCGGGCGGCATCCCGGTCATCAAGGCGATCCGCGAAGGGGCGTCGGCGAACCAGATCGCACGCGTCTATGGCATCCTCAACGGGACGTGCAATTACATCCTCACCCTGATGGAGCGCGATGGCGCCAGCTTCGACGACGCACTCGCCGCCGCGCAGGCCGAAGGCTATGCCGAAGCCGATCCGACCTTCGACATCGAGGGCATCGACGCGGCGCACAAGCTTTCGATCCTCGCCGCGCTATGTTTCGGCGCGCGGCTCGATATCGATGCGGTCGCCGCGGCGGGCATCCGGCATGTCACCGCCGCCGACATCCGCGAGGCCGAAGCACTCGGCCACCGCGTCCGCCTGATCGGCATGGCCGAACGCGACGACGGCGCGAACGGCGGGGGGCTCTATCAGAACGTCCAGCCCTGCCTTGTGCCTTCCGATCATCCGCTCGCCTATGTTCCCGGCGCGCTCAACGCGGTGGTTGCCGAAGGCAATTTCGTCGGGCGCCTCTTTTTCGAGGGCGCCGGGGCGGGGGCGGGGCCTACGGCGTCGGCCATCGTGGCGGACATAATCGACATAGCGCGGGATGAATATGGCCCCGCCTTCGCGATGCCCGTCGATGCGCTCGACCAGGCGCCGCCCGCCGATGCCGGCGCGCGCGTCGGCAAACATTATGTCCGCCTGATCGTCGAGGACCGCATCGGCGTGCTCGCCGAAATCGCGACGGCGATGCGCGATGCGGGCGTATCGATCGAGAGCTTCATCCAGCGCGGCGACGAAGAGGGCGGCGGCGTGGTGATCGCGCTCGTCACCCACGAAGGGCCCGCGCGCGCGATCCACGCGGCGCTGGCGACGCTGCGCGCCTCGCAGCATCTGGTCGGCGAACCGATGCACATGCCGATCCTGGCGCTTTAGGGCGTATCGCCGCCAGGCTGGTCTTCACCGTCAGGCGCGGTGCGCTCCTTAACCAGCTCATAGAGGGGGTTGATTTCGGGACCGGGCGGATAGCGCCCACCGATCGACATCCAGTTATAGGGCAACCGGTCGAGGCTCATCGCCTTGGCCTCGGCGCGCGGCAGCGGCGCTTCGGCTTTTTGCCCCACCCCCGCGATCGCGCGCTGTTCCGGCGTCAGTCGATAGCGGCCGGTGTCGCTGCCGCACACGGTGATCGAACCATCGTCGGCGGGCTTGCACCGCTTGATCGGGTCGACCAGCTCGCGCGTCCGCGCGATCGCCTCTCCGGCCGTGTCGACCGGCCCCTGGACCGCCTGCCCGATCGCGGCGGGCGCCGTCATGCCGGCGGCGCACGCAAGCACCGCCACCGCCCCGAATCGGACGAAGCCTTCTCGACAAGCGGCGCGCGCGACCATATGGGCCACCATGCCGACCGGGCGGCACAAGTAAAGACGGAGAGTGGAATGACGAAGAGCGGCAGCAACCTCGACCGGGTACTCGTGCTGGAAATGGTGCGTGTTACCGAAGCCGCGGCGATCGCTGCCGCGAAGCTGATCGGCCGGGGCGACGAAAAGGCCGCCGATGCCGCCGCCGTCGAGGCGATGCGCAATGCGTTCAACACTCTCTACATGGATGGCACCATCGTCATCGGCGAAGGCGAGCGCGACGAGGCGCCGATGCTCTATATCGGGGAAAAGGTCGGCGATGCGCCCGGCAAGGGTCCGAAGATCGACATCGCGGTCGACCCGCTCGAAGGCACGACGATCACCGCCAAGGCCGGCCCCAACGCGCTCGCGGTACTCGCGATCGCCGAGGAGGGCTGCCTACTCAACGCCCCCGACGTCTATATGGACAAGCTGGCGGTCGGCCCCGGCTATTCGCCCGATATCGTCGATTTCGACAAGAGCGTCCGCGAAAATGTCGAAGCGGTTGCGCGCGAAAAGGGCTGCGCGGCGAGCGACATCATCGTCTGCGTCCTCGATCGCCCGCGCCACGAGGCCGTCATCGCCGAGCTGCGCGAAATCGGATGCGGCGTCGCGCTGATCCCCGACGGCGACGTCGCCGGCGTGATCGCGACGACCAACCCCGAAACCAACATCGACATCTATATGGGGTCGGGCGGCGCCCCCGAAGGCGTGCTCGCCGCTGCGGCGCTGCGCTGCGTCGGCGGCCAGTTCAAGGGCCGCCTGCTGTTCCGCAACGACGACGAGCGGCTGCGCGCCAAGAAATGGGGCATCGAGGATCTCGATCGCGTCTACGACCTTCAGGACCTGGCCAAGGGCGATGTGATCTTCGCCGCGACCGGGGTCACCGACGGGTCGCTGTTGCGCGGGGTCAAGCATCGCCGCGGCGGCGTGCTGACCACCGAAAGCGTGGTGATGCGCGCGTCCTCCGGCACCGTGCGCTGGGTCAAGGGCGAGCATCGGCTGGGGTAACGGGTGTCGGGCGACGGCGCCGGTTTCAGAATATTCCCGCAGCGAGGCCTTCGGCCAGAGCCGCACCAAGGACACGCGCTTCGGCGAGCCGATCCTCGCCGATCGTCTTTTGCGCGAGGATCGCCTCGGGAGTCTGAGCGTCGGTGTTGACGATCACCGGGTCGGCGACGCGCTTGAGGCGCCAGCCCGTCGCGATCCGGTCGAGCTGGCGCTGGGCATTTTCCCCGTCGGACCCCGCGCAGACGATCGTCGCATAGGCCCGCCCCTCGATACGACCGAGGCAGGGGTAATAGCAGCGGTCGAACATCTCCTTCATGGCGCCCGACAAGGCGGCGAGATTTTCGGGACCGACGAACAGATAGCCGGCGGCGGCCCGTAAATTTTCGGGGCCGACATCGTCCGCCGGCATCAGCGCCCCGGCATCGCCCGCGCCTTTTGCCGCGGCTTCGGCGAGCGCGCGGCTGCCACCGGTCCGGCTGTGCCAAATGATAAGAAGCTTGCAATCTGCGCTCGCCATATCCTCTATCCTGTCAGCGCGGCACGCCCGTGGCGAGCGGCTTGCCAAGCCGCAGCGACGGGCGCAAGCCGGAGCGATCAGGGGAGGATGCGATGAAAAGCGCGTGGATGACAATGGCGATGCTTCTGGGCGCGCAAGGCGCCGCAGCGCAGGATGCGGCGAGCGACGCGACCCGCGCCGCCCAGGCCGAGCTTGCGAAGCGGTTGCCGCTGGACGACGCCGAGGATTTCGAGAACGCCTCGCGCGGCAAGATTGCCGAAATCCCCGACGGACTGATCCTGTCCAGGACCGGCAAGGTGATCTGGGATCGCCGGGCCTATGCTTTCCTCGATAGCGAGACCGCGCCGGCGACGGTCAATCCGTCGCTGTGGCGGCAGGCGCGGCTCAATGCGATCCACGGACTGTTCGAGGTCGTCCCCGACAAGATCTGGCAGCTGCGCGGATATGATTTGTCGGTGATGACGGTCATCCGCGGCCAGACCGGATGGATCGTCGTCGACCCGCTGCTGTCCGAAGAGGCGGCGGCGGCGGCGTGGAAATTATTTGCCGACACGGTCGAGGCAAAGCACGGCGAGCGGCCGATCAGGGCGATCATCTTTTCGCACAGTCACAGCGACCATTTCGGCGGCGTCGGCGGGATCGTGACCCCCGAGCAGGTCGCGAAGGACCATATCCGCATCATCGCCCCGTACGGATTTTCGGAAGAGGCCACGTCGGAGAATGTGCTCGCGGGCAATGCGATGAGCCGACGCGCGCTCTATATGTTCGGTTCGATCCTGGCACCCGGCCCGAAGGGACAGGTCGATACCGGACTGGGGCCGCGGCTGTCGGCAGGAACGATCGGGTATATGGAGCCGACCGAGACGGTACCCGCCGCGGGCGCCACCCTGACCATCGACGGGCTGGAATTCGATGCGATGGACGCCGGCGGCACCGAGGCGCCGGCCGAAATGGTCTTCTACATCCCCGCCTACAAGGCCCTGCACACGACCGAGGTCGTGACGCACAATCTCCACAACATCCTGACGTTGCGCGGGGCGCAGGTCCGCGACGCGCTACGCTGGTCGAAGGTCATCGACGCGATGCTGCTCAAATGGGGCGGCACGGCCGAGGTCGCCCTCGGCTCGCACCACTGGCCGACCTGGGGCGCCGACAAGGTCAAGGCACTGTTGACCGACCAGCGCGACGCCTATCGCTATGTCCACGATCGCACGCTGTTCCTTGCCAATCGCGGCGCGACGCTGCACGAACTGGCCGACCAGACCGCCGAAGCGCCGGTGCAGGCCCGCGACTTTTCCACACGCGGCTATTATGGGACCCTCAATCACAATATGAAGGCGACCTATCAGCGCTACTTCGGCTGGTGGGACGGAAACCCCGCCGATTTCAACCCCGTCCCTCCGCAGGAAAGCGCCGCGAAATATGTCGCGCTCGCCGGAGGCGCGGACAAGCTGCTCGCCGCGGGGCGGACGGCGATCGCGGCCGGCGACTATCGCTGGGCAGCCGAGCTGCTGAACAAACTGGTGTTCGCCGACCCCGACAATCCGGCGGGACGCTCGGCCCTCGCGTCGGCTTACGACCAGCTGGGATATCAGGCCGAATCGGGGGCGTGGCGAAACTATTATCTGGCCGCCGCCGCGACGTTGCGCGGGACCGAGGTCGATACCGTGTCGGGCAACGGGCAGAGCCGGTCGTTCATCAGCGCCATCCCGACCGCGGTCTTCTTCGATGCTCTCGCGACGCGCTTCGACGCCGCGAAGGGTCGCGCACTCGCCGGCACCTTCCAGTTCGTCCTTCCCGACAGCAAGGAGACGGTCGCGGTCGTCGTCGAAGGCGGGGTCGAATTCCCGCGCTATGGCGTCACCGAAGCCGCGCCGACCGCGACGATCACCGTCGACCGTGCGACACTGGACAATGTGATGCTGGGCCAGGCGCAATTCCCCGCGCTGTTGCAATCGGGCGCGATCGCGATCGACGGCGACCGCGCGGCATTCCTGTCGTGGTTCGCGCTGCACCCGCCCGCCGACCCGCGCTTCAATGTGGTTGTGCCCTAGGGGGGCTTGAGCCTATCGAGGGGGCATGACCGACACCCTCGCCGCCCACCCCGTCGATCCCTTCGACCCCGACGCACTCAATGCCAGCGAAGGGCTCGATCCGGTCGACCCCGCCTATACGCACGTGCTGAGGATCGCGACGCTGCTCAACCTGCTGCCGGTCGCGATCGGCGCGACGGTGCTCGACCTGCTGGTCATCCGCACGATCGGCGGTCCGTTCGGCCTGCTCACCGTCGCCGCCTGGCTGCTCGGGACCATCGTCGTCGTGACCTTTCCGTCGCGGCGCGTATCGCGCTGGGGGTTCAAGATCGGCGCCGGCAAGCTGCGCGTCGCGCGCGGCTGGCTGTTCCGGGTCGATACGATCGTTCCCTTCGTTCGCGTCCAGCACATCGACGTCGGCCAGGGACCGATCGAACGGCTGTTCGGGCTGTCGCACCTGGTCGTCCACACGTCGGGCACGCATAACAGCACGGTCACGCTGCCGGGGCTGCACGCCGACCTTGCCGCGGCGATGCGCGAAACGATCCGCCGGCATATCCAGACCGATTTCGCATGACGGGCGCCGCCGCCCTGTCCGGCGAGACCGCCCGGGAGGCCGCGCCGGCGTCGCCCGCCGTCGATACCGAATGGCAGCGGTTGCACCCGGCGACGTTGCTGCTTGCGATCGTCAAGCTCGGCCCGCGTTCGGTCAATTTCCTGCCCGCGCTCGCGGCGATCGGGATCGCCGGGAAATGGATCTATGTCGTCCCCGCGCTGGGGCTGTTCCTGCTTTTGTCGCTCGTCTTTGCCTGGCTTGCGTGGCTGCGCTTTCGCTTTGCGGTCGGCGCGAGCGAGATCGTGATCGAAAGCGGCGTGTTCGCGCGCCAGCACCGCACCATACCGTTCGACAGGATTCAGGACGTCAGTATCGAACAAGGGCTCGTCGCGCGCGCGCTCGGCATCGCCAAGGTCGGGTTCGAAACCGGGGCGGGCGGCGGCAAGGCGGACGACGCGCGGCTCGACGCGATCGGGCTCGACGCGGCACAGGCGCTGCGCACGACCATCCGCGCCCATCGCAGCGCGGAGACATCCCCTGCCCCCGCGGCGCACGCGTCGGCGAGCGACGACCGGGCGGTATCCCCGGCAGCCGAAGACCGGCTGCTCTTCGCGATGTCGCCGAAACGGCTGTTGATCGCCGGCCTGTTCAACTTCTCGCTCGCCGCGCTCGCGGTCGTCGGTGCGTCGATGCAGCTGTTCGACAATGTGCTGCCTTTTGATTTCAACATCTTCAACCCGCTCGACTGGATCGACATCGCCGAAGCCTATGGCCTCGACCAATGGGTAATCGCGCACCGCTGGATCGCCGGGGTCGGCGCGGCGATCTCGCTGCTGTTCATCGGCATTGCCAGCGGCATAGCGCTGACGGTCCTTGCCAATTGGGATTTCCGGCTGACGCGCGAGCCGCGCGCGCTGCGCCGCACGCGCGGCCTGACGACGCGCACCGACGTCGCGCTGCCGGTACGGCGAGTGCAGGCCGCGATCGTCGTCACCGGCTGGCTGCGGCGGCGCTTCGACTGGCACGAGCTGCGGCTCCAGAGCCTGGCGAGCGACGGCGAAAAGGAAAAGGATCACCAGGTCGTGCCGTTCGGCACGCTTGCCGAAATCGATCCTGTCCTCGCCGAGGTCGGCATCGCGCGGCCGGCGGACGAGGCGGTGTGGGAGCATAGCCATCGCATCATCGCGCTTGGCGGCTTCGTCGCCGCGGCCATCGCGGGCCTGGCGGGGGGCATCGTCGTCGCGTTCGGTCAGCCCCCGGGCTGGATCGCGGTCGCCATCGCCCCGCTCATCGCCGCCGGCGCGTGGGTCAGCGCGCGCTTTCACGGCTGGACAGAAACCGACGGCGTGGTCGCGATTCGCAGCGGATGGATCAAGCCGAAGATGACGCTGTTGCCCTTTGCCTCGGTGCAGAGCGCCGACCTTCGGACCGACTTCGTGCTGCGGCCGCTGGGCCTCGCGACGCTGGTGTTCGGCGTTCCCGGAGGCAGTTCGCTGGGGAGCCACGAAATCCCGGCGATCCCGCTGGAGACCGCCAAGGCGCTGCGGATGCGAATCCTGGCCGCGGGAGACGACGCGTGACCGGCGCCGCGCTGGGTATCGATCGGTCGATCCTTGGCCAGCCCTGGCACTGGCGCCGCGAAAGCGCCGACATGGGAGGTGATGGGCTGGCGCCCGACGACCTTGTGACCCAATTGCTGCTCGCACGCGGGGTCGCGCGCGACGATATCGAGCGCCAGCGTGCGCCGACGCTGCGCGGCTTCATGCCCGATCCGTCGATCTTTCGCGACATGGACGCCGCCGCGACGCGCCTGGCCGCGGCCGTCGAGGCCAGGGAGGCGATCACGGTCTTCGGCGACTATGACGTCGACGGCGCGACGTCGGCGGCGCTTCTTGTTCGGCTGCTTCGTGCGCTCGACGTGCCCGTCGGCGCTTATATCCCCGACCGCCTGATGGAAGGCTATGGTCCGTCGGGTGCGGCGCTGGTCAAGATCGGCGAAGCAGGCTCGCGACTGGTCGTCACCGTCGATTGCGGGGCGCAGGCGTTCGACGCGATCGCCGAAGCGAAGGCGGCGGGGGTCGAGGTCATCGTCGTCGATCATCACCAATGCGCGACCACGCTTCCGCAAGCCTTTGCCGTGGTAAACCCCAATCGGCTCGACGAAGCACCCGACGCCGCGGTCCACGGCAATCTCGCCGCGGTCGGCGTCGCCTTCCTGCTCGGCGCGGCGTTGCTGCGCACCTTGCGGGCCCGCGGCTTTTTCGGATCGCGCCCCGAGCCGGCGCTGATCGACCTGCTCGACCTTGTCGCATTGGGAACCGTCGCCGACGTCGCGCGCCTGACCGGCTTCAACCGGGCCCTTGTGACGCAGGGGCTGAAGGTCATGGCCCGGCGCGGCAATATCGGCCTGGCGGCGCTGATGGACGCAGCCCGCCTGACCAAGCCGCCGGGCGCAAGCGACATGGGCTTCGCACTGGGCCCGCGGATCAACGCCGGGGGACGTGTCGGAAAATCCGATCTGGGCGTGCGGCTGCTGACGACCAACGACGCGCAGGAAGCAGCCGACATCGCGCAGGAACTCAATCGCCTGAACGAGGAACGCCGGGCCATCGAGGCGGCGGTGCTCGATCAGGCGATCGAGGCGAGCGCGGCATGCGCCAACGCGCCGGTCGCGATCGTCGCGGCGCCCGGCTGGCACCCCGGCGTGATCGGCATCGTCGCGGGGCGCCTGAAGGAGAAGCTCCATCGACCGGCGATCGTCATCGCGCTGGACGACGCGGGTATCGGCAAGGGATCCGGGCGCTCGATCGGCGGTGTCGATCTGGGCGCGGCCATCCTCGCGGCCAAGGAAAGCGGGCTGCTGGTCGCGGGCGGCGGGCACGCTATGGCGGCGGGGCTGACCGTGGAGCGCGGCCGGATCGACGCATTCGGGGCGTTCCTGAACGATCGTCTGGCGGCCGATGTCGAGCGCGCGAGCGGCGGCAAGTCGCTGTTGATCGATGCGGTACTCGCCCCCCGCGGGATCAACCCGCTGTGGTGCGAAGCGATCGAGAGTGCGGGACCCTATGGCGCGGGCTGGCCCGCGCCGCGCGTCGCGACGGGGCCGGTGCGGATCGTCGAATCGGGCGTGGTCGGCACCGACCACCTGCGCCTGATCGTCGCGGGCGACGACGGGGCACGCTTCAAGGCGATCGCGTTCCGCGCCGCGACAAGCGAGCTCGGCCAGACCTTGCTCCACGCGCGCGGCGGGCGTCGCCTCTGGCTTGCGGGGCGCGCGAAACGCGACGATTGGGGCAGCCGTCCCGCCGCCGAACTCCACCTCGAGGATGCCGCCTGGGCAGACTGATGCGTCGCCGCGCAATATTTTTGCGCAGGCCGCGCCTCCATGCGCTTGACCGCACGCGCGGGCCCGTCTAAGGCGCCGCTTCACCGATTGACGGCCCCTTCGTCTAGCGGTCTAGGACGCGGCCCTTTCACGGCTGAAACACGGGTTCGAGTCCCGTAGGGGTCACCATCGCAATCGGCCGAACGGCCCCTTCGTCTAGCGGTCTAGGACGCGGCCCTCTCACGGCTGAAACACGGGTTCGAGTCCCGTAGGGGTCACCATCGCGGTGACATCGGAACGTCGCGAGATCCATGCGTCCGACGCCGCACACCGTCCCCCGAAATCCCACCAGCCGCCCCCCCCTTGGGGCTGGCGATCAGGCAGAGTCTCGCATCGGTTCGAACCGCGGGCGCGGATCGGGGCGCAGGTCCGGTGGCGGGTCAAGCAGTCCGGCCCGAAAGGCGACCTTCAGGATTCCGGCAAGGCTCTGGCAATCGAGCTTTTCCATGATGTTGGCGCGATACACCTCGACCGTCCGCGGACTGATGCCAAGCTCGATCGCGATCATCTTGTTCTGCTGGCCGTTGGCGACAGCCCGCAGCACCTCGAGCTCGCGCGGCGAGAGGCGGCCGAGCAGTTCGATCGCTTCGATGCGCTGAATTTCGACGATCCGGCGGCTGTACAGCGTTTCCAGGGCGTCGCCGATCGCCAACAGGAGAAGTTGGGGATCGGCGGGCTTTTCCATGAAATTGAGCGCGCCGAGCCGAAGCGCCGACACAGCAGTGCTGACATCCGCGTGGCCCGAAAGCATGATCGTGGCCAAGGGGAGCCCGAGTTCGTTCAGCCTTTCCTGCAATTCAATCCCCGACATGCCGGGCATGTCCAGATCGATCACCGCGCACGCCGGTTCGTCTGACTGGATGTTGGCCAGAAATGTCGCCGCGTTGGGCCAGGCGAGAACCCGATATCCATAGGAGCGCAGCAACAGGCGCAGCGAATGCCGCACCCCCGCATCGTCATCGACGATATGCACCAGGTCGCTCTTCACATCGGTCCTCCCCGGTCCAAAGGGCAGTCGTCCGTTTTCGAACGCTGGCGACCCATCTCCTTGTTTCTTTACGATCACGACTAGGTAAACCCCGACCCGTGTGGCCACTATCCGTAGTGATACGGGTAGGCGACTCACCCGGGTCGCCATAGCGTTTCGATGACGCCACGGGCCTTCACGGCCGTGGTCGCCGGTCGGCATGGCCCTCGCGGGCCTGGCCGTCCGAGCCAACAACGGGACGCACGAAAATCGGTAGAGCAAGGAGGGTGTGATGGCTTCATCACGCGAGCGATGCGCCGTGTCGGTCGTCTTGACCGCAATCGCCACATTCGGATTGTCCGGGGCGGCCGTCGCGCAGGACATCGTCTATACGCCGGTCAATCCGTCATTCGGGGGCAATCCGTTCAACTCGGCGCATTTGCTGGGCGTCGCTTCCGCGCAAAACAAGTATAAGGATCCCAATGCGACGACCTCGACCGACCCCGCCCAGCAGTTCCTGCGAACCTTGCAGAGCCGGTTGCTGTCGTCGCTCGCAACACAGATCACCGACATCATTTTTGGCGAGAATGCGCAGGATAGCGGGCTGATCCAGTTCGGCGACCAGGAGATATCCTTTGTTCGCGGGATCGATTCGGTCACTCTGACGATCACCAATAATGCGGACGGCAGCGTCACCGAAATCGTCATTCCGCTGCTGCAGAGCGATACCGACGGGTCGGAGTTGGGCGGATGACGCGCGCGCCCGCCCCGGTCCTTGCCCTTGCCTTGGCCGCGCTGCTGCCTTCGGGGTGCGCAGTGTACGACGGCAAGTCGTGGTCGGAACCGCAACCGGTTCGCCCGACCCCGGCGACCCAAAGCCTGCAGGGTCTGCCCGCGCCGGGGGACAGCATTCCCGTCGCGGTCTACAATTTTTCCGACCAGACGGGACAGTTCAAGCCGACCGATGGGGTCCAGACCCTGTCGCGTGCAGTGACGCAGGGGGCGACATCGATCCTCGTCAAGGCGCTGCAGGAGTCCGGGCAGGGTCGCTGGTTCAAGGTGATCGAACGCGAACGACTCGACAATCTGCTTCGGGAACGCGCGGTCATCCGAGAGATGCGCGCCGCCTATCTGGGCGAAACCAAGCTCAACCGCCAGGCGCTTCCGCCGCTGCTCTTTGCGGGCGTGATCCTGGAAGGCGGGATCATCGGCTATGACACCAATACCAAGAGCGGCGGGATCGGTGCACGCTTCCTGGGGATCGGCGGCAGCACGAAATATCGCGAGGATACGGTCACTCTTTATCTTCGCGCGGTCAGCGTCAAGACGGGCGAAGTCCTGTTGACGGTCAGCGTCCGCAAGTCGATCGCGTCGATCGGGCTGAACGCCGATGCCTTCCGCTATGTCGCTTTCAAGGAACTGCTGGAAGCCGAAGCGGGCGTGGCGACCAACGAGCCCGACGCGCTTGCCCTGCAGCAGGCGATCGAGGCGGCGGTCTATGGCCTGGTCGTCGAGGGCGCGAGCCGGGACCTCTGGTGCATGGCGACGCCGCCCGATTACAGCGAAAATCTGCTGCGCCAATATTTCGCCCGCCGGGACAATATCGATCCTGCCGCCGTCCAGTTCGCCAAGCGCGCCGACGGCAGCACGATAACCGGCGCCTGTACGGCGGGGTATACGCAGGTGCAGGTCCCGACGCCGATGGCGCGCCCCGCGCAGATATCGGCGCGGCCGACCCCGCCCGCCGCCCCGTCGCCGCGAGCCGCGCTCGACTATGCCCAGCCACAACCCGATGTTTCGGCCACGCCCGTGCCCACTGGTCCGCGCGCGAACGAAAAAGAAGGAGGATAGCGAACAGCGCCGGCCAATCCGGCGAAAGATGCGGACCCGTCGACACCCTGATTGGTGTCCTGATGTCGGCGAGTCCGAACCTGGCAAGGTTTACGGGAAACCTGCCGGACGCATGAAGCGACCGACCGTCTTTCTATAACAGCGAGGCGGTTGCTGCAAGGCGGGGCGATAGCAATGCCGCCGGCACTTCATCGTCATTTCTTCCCGTCGGCGACCAGCGGGCCGGCGCTGGCGACGCAATCCATGTCCGGCCGTTGCGAAGCGACAGGGGCAGCCCTTGCCGCAGTTGTAAGGAGCATGACGATGAAAAGGATGATGATGAGCGCAGCATCAGTGCTGGCGCTGGCGATCGCCGGACCGGCGCTCGCGCAATCGGTCAGCACGGTCAACCAGTCGAATGTCGGCAATCTTGCCAACGTCGATCAGACCGGCTCGCTGACCGGCGGCGATTCGACCGTCAACCAGAGCGGCGCCAACAACCAGGCCAATGTGACCCAGGCCGACGACGGCACCGGTTCGACCCCGATCAACCTGTCGGTGATCGACCAGACGGGCGACAACAACCTGGCGAATGTGTCGCAGGACACGTCGACCTTCTCGATCCAGACCGATTCCTATATCGGCCAGTCGGGCAGCAACAACGTAGCCGACGTGACGCAGGTCGACGATTGGCAGTCCTCGACGATCACCCAGTCGAGCGATGGCAACAGCGCGACCGTGATCCAGGGCGACGCCACGCTGGCGCTGACCGATGACAGCTATGGCAACACGAGCAGCATCAACCAGGCCGGCACCGGCGGCCAGATCGCCGAAGTCACCCAGGTCGGGCGTGGCAACAACAGCAGCGTCGACCAGCTCGGCGACGTCGGCGAAGCCTATGTCACGCAGAGCGGACTCGGCAACGGATCGTCGGTGTTGCAGACCGGGACCGACGACGACGCGAACGTCGACCAGAGCGGCGACTTCAACTCGTCGGACATCGTCCAGGATGGCGAAGCGGTCGTCGCCACGGTCTTCCAGTCGGGCAACGGCAACAGCAGCATGGTCGACCAGACGTCGCCCGGCGGAATCCGGCCGATCAATTCGGCGGTCTATGTCGAACAGACCGGCGACGGGAACGATTCGGAAGTCTTCCAGCGCGCGAACGACGGCTATGCCGAGGTTCGCCAGTGGGGGACCAACAGCACGTCGAGCATCCTCAACCACGGCAACCGCTCGGTCGCCTATGTCTGGCAGCTCGCCGGCGACGACAACGACGCCTCGATCGTCCAGCGCGCCGAAGACAGCAACGCCTTCGTCTATCAGACCGGAAGCCGCAACGATGCGAGCATCATCCAGCGCGAGGATAGCCCGCCGACCGAGAATTTCTCGGCCACCATCTATCAATTCGGCGACGACGGCATGTCGTCGATCGACCAGGATGGCGACAATCATGTGGCGGTCAACGAACAGACGGGCAATTTCGACAGCTCGTCGATCACCCAGACCGGAACGGGCAGCTATGCCGGGGTCGGCCAATATGGCGACAACGACAGCTCGACGGTCACGCAGTCCGGAAGCGCGCAATATGCGCTCGTGCTTCAGTACGGATCGGGCAACGGATCGTCGGTCGACCAGAGCGGCAACAACAATGTCGCGAATGTCACCCAGCTGACGAACGGCAATCTCTCGACCGTCCTGCAGTCGGGGTCGTTCAACGTGGCTAACGTCGCGCAGTAACTCCCCCGCCCCGGAGGCCACCCCCGCCTCCGGGGCCCCTTTCGACCCGATGGGAGGGCATGATGCACCCTTTTCGATTCCCGTTGCTCGCCGCAATGACGCTTGGCTGTCCGATCGCCGGCCTTGCGCAAACGGCCGTCATCGACCAGTCGGGCGACGGACATTTTGCCGAGGTGGTTCAAGGCGGTAGCTTCGATCAGCGCGTGTCGGTGCAGCAGATCGGATCCGCGACCGGCGTCGACGTGACGCAGGAGGCACCCGACGCCGAAGCCGACCTGTCGCTGTCCGGCGAAAACCTGACCGCCACCCTGCATCAGGACGGAGAGGCCGAGTCCGGACTGGCGCTGACGATGGAAGGCAGCGACGGCATCGTCGACGCACTCCAGTCGGGCGATCCGGGCGGGAGCAACTTCGCGACCGTCTGGCAGGCCGGATCGGGCAACAGCGCGTCGCTGTCGCAATATGCGAGCGCGGGGATGCCGAATTCCATAAGGCTGATCCAGGACGGCACGGCGAATGTGGCGATCCTGGCACAGACGGGCGAAGGCAATACCCTGGACCTGTCGCAGTTGGGCGCCGACAATTTCGCGGCCATCGACCAGATCGGTTCGGGACTCGGGCTTGGCTTGATTCAAAACGGCGGGGCGTCGATTACCGTCACCCAGACGGGTAGCCCTTGAACGCGATCTTCCTTGTGTTGCTGTGCGCCGCGCAGCCCGTCGACTTGGGCGTGCCCGAGCGGCATCCGGCGAGCGCCGATCAGGTGCTGACGCCGGATGAAGCGCGGACCCGGCGTACCGAACAGGTCGGAACCGCGGAGCCCGCCGACGTGGCGGTCGACCAGTTGCCCGACACCATCGACCTGCCAGGCGACGCGGCCGGGCCCGAAGCCGGTTTGGCGGCCGTTCCGCCCGAACGACCGCGCGATTCGCTCTATCTGGAAGTCGCCAATGCGTGGGAAATGATCCGGCGGCGCGGTCAGCAGCCGACGCCCGAGTTGATCGCCCGCGAGATCGGCCCCGATATGCTCGCCCGATTCCTGAACCAGTTTCCCGGGTCCGAGTCGATGTTCGGCAAGGATTCGGACCGGCTGCCGGTGGCACCGCCGTCGTTGCCGCCCGATGGACGATGAGCGTCGGCCCGCGCGCCCTGCACTTGTTAGCGTCCGCCGCGACGGCGGGCGTCATCCTAGCCTGCATGGAGTCGCCCTCTATGGCCGATACGCCTTCGCCCCCGATCCGCTTGACCGTCGACCGTCACGACGGTCTGGTCGACGTGACTCTCGTCGGTCAGGAGATATCGAAAGACCGGTATCATTATGTGCTCGAGGTAACGGGGGCGTCGCGGTCGCGCCTCGCGGCCAACTATGTCGGGACCCGCGAACGCCAGATCGTCAATCGAACGCGCTTTCCCGACAAGGCGCCTTGGACCCTTTCATTCCGGATCACCGACGCCGAAGACCGGCTGGTCTATAGCCGGGACATTCGCGACCATTGACGCCGGCCCCATCGCGGATCGGCCGGGCTTGCTTCGCCGACGCAGACGATTTCGCTTCGATTCGGCATCAAATCCGAACGACTTTCCCTCGGTCCGAGGGCGCGTCCGCGGCACCATCGACGCATGACGAAATGCGGCGACCATATCCACCTCATCCTTCCCGATACGGTCGAGCGCACCGCCTGCTTTCGTGCGGTCGCGGCCGATACGACGCGCGTGGTACGCAGCTTTGCGAGCGCCGATGCCTGGATCGAATCGGGCGCGGAGACCGACGGCGGCGACGCGGTGCTGCTGTTTCACTGGCACCAGCCCGGATCGACGAGCGGCGCGGCATTGCTCGAACGCATCGCGCATGTTCCCGGCCTGGTCGCCTTCGTCGCGGCCGAACGGTTGAGCATCGCCGACGCACGCGCGGTTCTGCGCGGCGGCGCCCACGACCTGCTTCCCGCACCGCTCGACCCGCGGCTGGTGCGGCGCACGATCGACCGGGCGCTCTGCGATGGGCGGGCGCTCCGCCACAGGCTTGCGGCTCAGCGCGATGCCGAGCAACGGATTGCGATGCTGACACCGCGCGAGCGCGACATCCTCGATTCCATTGCCGCGGGGATGGGCAACAAGGCGATCGCGCGGCGGCTCGAGCTCAGCCCGCGCACCGTCGAAGTCCACCGCGCGAACATCATGCGCCGCGCCGGAGCCGCCAATGTCGCCGAACTCTTGCGGATCGCCTTCGTCGCCGAAGCGATGGCCGGGACGATTTCGATCCAAAATGGTGCTTGATCGCGGCCACGCGCGGCCAGCCCGGCGCGCACGGCCCTATAAGGATATCGAACGGCACACCGCCCCTGTGTTGGTCCCCACGGGCGCCGTCGTTCAACCCGCGCGGCCTTCCCCACCTGGCCGTGCAGCCCACAGGGCCGGCCGGAGATACCCGTCTTCCGGTCGGCCCTTATTCCCCGGCGCCGACAACCCGCTTGCGCTGGTCGGGGCGGCCCATCGCGAGCAGGATGGGATCCTGTGCCTGACGCGCCGCGAAGTCGGCCTTGCACGCCAGCCCCTGCCACCCGATCCCGATCAGCGACTGGGCGATCGCGCCGCCAAGCGTGTCGCCGGGACCCGGCAGGATCAGCACGTCGGGAGCGAATTCCCTGACCGCGACCTGCACCGACAACGCAAAATCATAAGGCGCCAGAATCTGGTGACCGAAGCTGTAGTCCCACATCGCATCAGCATCCGACGAAAAGCGGCGCCAGATATGGCCGCGCCCGTCGACGAGCGGGATCGCCGGCGCGCCGAAAAGCGACGCGGGCAATTCGGCCCTCGCCTTGTCCGAACTGCCGTGCATCAGCGCGGTGTGGAAGGGGCCGTGACCGGCAAGGCGGAGGGGATCGCGGCCCGGCGTGGGCGGCGCCTCCGCAAGCAGCGCGGCGAGCCCGGCCTCGTCTCCCGCCAGCACGAGCATGCCGCACAGTTCGATCGACAGCGCGAGCGCGTGCCCGGCGCGCGCATCGATGTCGGCGACCAGCGCGAACAGCGCCTCGCGCAGCCCGGGCACCGGTCGCCAGTCCTCGTCGACGACCTGAAGCAGCACCTGTCCGCCGGGTCCGTGGGTCTGGCTGTTGAGCCCCATCGCATTCGCGATGCGAAACCCGTCGGACACCGACACAGCGCCGCCGAGCGCGAGCGCGCTGTACCAGCCCATCGAATTGCCGGCGACGGCGACCACGTCATAGGCATCGCGGTCGATACTGAGATAATCGAGCGCCGTCGCCGCATAGATCAGCGGCGCCGCGACGTCTCCGCGCATATGGGTCGCGACGCTGAACCGTTCGGCACCGTCGAGTTCGCTGACCGTCGGCTGGCCGCGAGCCCGGCGTTGCGCATCGAAGTCGGCGATCAGATCGGCGAAGCGAGCGCCGTGCAGCCGCGCGATGCTCCCCAGTTCGGCCTTGCCATAGGTGCCGCGACCCGGAGCCACGACGAGTGCGGTCCGGCGCGCGCTCATGCGAGCAACTCCCGTGCGGCGTCATAGATCGAATCGCGGCTCGGCAGGGTCAGCGTCGCCGCCTTGCCGAGCGGAATGAAGCTGTCATCGGCGGCGATCCGCGCGACCTTTCGTCCCGGCAGGCGCTCGGCGAACAGGGCCATCAGGGCCTCGCTCTGCGAACCGGTGATGCGGCATTCGTCGACGATGAGGATGCGCTTCGCATCGCCGACTGCCGCGAGCAGCTTCTCCTCGTCGACCGGGCCGAGCCAGCGCAGGTCGATCACCCGCGTCTTCACACCGTCGTCCGCGAGTCGCCGTTCGGCCTGGCGCGACAGGTAATAGCCGTTGCCATAGGTGACGATCGCGAGGTCGGATCCGTCGCCGTGAACGCCGACATCGCCCAATCGGATCGGCGTCCCCGCGCCCGGATCCTCGTAGACGCTGGTCCACAACCCATCGCCCTCTTCGTGCAGGTCGCGGGTCATGTACAGCGCGATCGGTTCGACGAAGACGACAACGCGCTGTTCCTCGCGGGCAAGGCGGACGCATTCGCGCAGCATCGCCACCGCATCGCGCCCGTTGGACGGCACCGCGAGGATGACGCCGGGAATATCGCGAAAGACGGCAAGACTATTGTCGTTGTGAAAATGGCCGCCGAAGCCCTTTTGATACCCCAGCCCGGCGATACGGATGACCATCGGATTGGTGTATTGGCCGTTCGAAAAGAAGCTCAAGGTCGCCGCTTCGCCGCGAATCTGGTCCTCGGCATTGTGGACATAGGCGAGGAACTGGATTTCGGGCATCGGGACGAACCCGTTGTGTGCCAGGCCGATCGCAAGGCCCAGGATCGATTGTTCGTCCAGCAACGTGTTGACCACGCGCGCCGACCCGAAGCGCTGGTGGAGCTTGGCGGTGACGTTATACACCCCGCCCTTTGGTCCGACATCCTCGCCGGCGACGATGATCTCCCGGTGCGCGAGCATCAGGTCGGCGAGCGCCCAGGAAAGGAGGCGCGCCATGTGCATCGGCTTGTCCATCGCCGCGGCATCGCCGCCGAACATCGCGGCGCGATCGTCCGCAGACGGGGTGTTCGCGCGCGGGCGGGCGCATGTCGGCGGGACCAGGCTTTCCATCACCGCCGCAGCGGTCGTCAGCTTCGGTCGCCGGATCGCGGCTTCGGCCTGCCGCGCGAGCGTGGCGCCGATGTCTTCATAGGCCTCCGCGATTTCGGCCGCCGACATCCAGCCCTGCTCCGCCATCAACGCCGCGCCCGCAAGCAAGGGATCGCGCGCCTCGTCCGCCTCTATCAGCACTTTCGGCAGATAGGCGCCCTGTACGTCCGATCCCGCATGACCATAAAGGCGGACCGTCGCCATGTGCAGGAATACCGGCTTGCGCATCCGGCGCGCATGATCGGCCGCGTCTTTCGCGCCGGCATAGGCCGAGACGAGATCGGTGCCGTCGCAGCGAATATAGTGGAGACCGGCGCGCTGGCGGAACTGCGCCTCGATCCACCCCGTCGGGGTGCGCGTCGAGATGCCGATGCCATTGTCTTCGCACAGGAAGACGAGCGGCATCGGCGTACCCTGGAACGCCGCCCAGCCAGCGGTGTTGAACGCCCCCTGCGCGGTCGAATGATTCGCCGAGGCGTCGCCGAAACTGGCAAGGATCACCGCGTCGTCGGGCAGCGGCCGGCCGGTCATCCCCAGCCGGCGCGCGATGCCGACCGAAAAGGCGGCGCCGACGGCCTTGGGCAAGTGCGAGGCGATGGTCGAGGTTTGCGGCGGAATCGCGAGCGGCTTCGACCCGATGACCTTGTGCCGCCCGCCCGAGATCGGATCTTCGCTCGACGCCGCAAAGCTGAGCAGCATGTCCCAGTTCGGCGTCTGGCCCGGGCATTGACGGGCGCGGTGAAGCTGGAACGCGTTCGAGCGATAATGGAGGAACGCCATGTCGGTCACGCGCAGCGCCGCGGCGACCGCGGCGTTGCCTTCATGTCCCGACGAGCCGATCGTGTAGAACCCCTCCCCGCGCGCCTGCAGCGTGCGCGACAGGCGGTCCATCTGGCGGCTGGTCAATTGCGAGAGGAAAATGTCGACAGCTTCGGCGCGCGACAGGCCGGCGGCGGCGGGGTCGGGCGCATTGGCGCGGCGTGCGAGCCGCCCGTTGCCAAGCGCCGCCAGAAACTTTTCATGTACCGCCTGCGCCGCGTCCACGCCGATCCTCCTGCCCGCCACCTGGTTGCACCCGCAACCATTGTCCGCGCGCTAGAACGGGGCAGGAACCGGTGCAAGCATCTCTTGCCTTGTCACGGCGGCTCACGCTACCAGCATCCGTGATGATCAAGCGGGGCGAGGCCGGAATTTCAACATGATGCCAATGGGTCTCGCCCAGGCAGCCGCTGCCGCAGCACCGGACGAGGGCTGGCTGATCGATCCCGAGCTGGTCGGTCCCGGATATAGCCAGACCATTGCCGGCGGAACGATCCAGACCAGCCTGCCCCCGCCGCCCGAGGCGCCGAAGAATCCCGACTGGCTGATCGACCTGCTCAGATGGGCCGAACCGGCCTTTAAACCGGCAATGTGGATCGCGGGCATCCTGCTCGCCGCCTATCTCCTCTATCATCTGGTGCCGGCCTTTGCCGCGTGGATCGACCGCCTGACCGGCCGCGCGCGGCCCGAGGCGGACGATGGCGTCGGCGTGATCGAAGCCGGCGCCGCGCGCGCGCTGCTCGTCGAAGCCGACGCGCTCGCCGCGGCGGGACGATTTGCCGAAGCGGCGCACCTGCTCCTCTATCGCAGCATCGAGGATATCGAGGTCCGGCGGCCTGGCCTGGTACGGCCGGCGATGACCTCGCGCGACCTCTCCGCCACGCACGACCTGCCCGCCGTCGCGCGCGGCGCCTTCGCCAGCATCACGCGTGCGGTCGAGATCAGCCTGTTCGGCGGACGCGCGATCGATGCGGACGGGTGGGAGCGCTGCCGCGCGGCCTATGCCGAGTTGACGGTGCCGAAGAACTGGGCGCGCGGATGAGCGGAACGGCAGCCAGCGAGAGGGCATTCGACGCCCGGCTGATTGGTGCGGTGATCGCGATCGGTATCGCGGCCTTCATCGCGCTGTGGGCGCTGATCGCGCTCGGCCCCGACCTGAAGAGCGGCAACGACGGCAAGGGCCATGCCCTGTCGCGCGGGGCGCCGGGCTATGCCGGAATCGTCGACCTGATGGAGCGCGCGGGGGCCGACGTCACGCTGCGCCGGCAGGTCGGGAGCCGCTATGGCACCACCCGCCCCCTTTTGATCCTGACCCCGACACACCAGACGCAGCCCGGCGAGATCGAGGAGCTGCTCGACGCGCAGCGCGGCGGCGCGACGCTGATCATTCTGCCGAAATGGTTCACGCTGCCGATCCCCGGCGAGGCCGAAAAGCCGGGATGGGCCGGCCCGTCGGTCGCCGTACCGCCGTCCAGCCGGTTGCTGCCGTCGAGCCGCTTCGGAACGGTGGAGGTCGGCAATGGCAAGGGTGCGCGGCAGGTGCGCGGCGATGTCGCCGGACGGACCATCGTGGTCACCCTGCCCGGCGAGGTGCAGACCGTGACCGGAGAGGCGCTCGAGACGCTGGTCGCCGCACCCGACGGCAAGGCCGTGCTCGCGCGTAGCAAGGACGGCGACCGCTATGTGCTCGCCGATCCCGACCTTCTGGACAATTTCGCCTTTGCATCGCGCGACCGGGCGCGCGAAGCCGCGCTGCTCCTCGATGCGATCGGCGAGGATGCGAATGCGGACGGTTTCGCCTTCGACCTGACGCTGGACGGATTCGGCGGCGGCCGATCGCTGCTGCGCTTTGCTTTCGTACCGCCTTTTATCGGCGTCACCCTGTGCCTGATCGCCGCCGGATTGCTCGCGTTGTGGCAGGCCTGGATGCGCTTCGGGCCCGCGCTCAAGCCAGGCCGGACGATCGCGCTGTCGAAAGCGGCGCTGATCGCGAACAGCGCCGAACTGATCGAACGGGCGCGGCGCCAGCTCGATGGCGCGGGCGCCTATGTTCGCAGCCAGCGCAGCGCGATCGCGCGGCGGCTGCACGCCCCCGCGGGGATGACCGAAGCCGACACCGACGCCTGGATCGACCGGCATATTTCCGACGGGCGCGAATCCTTTTCGGCGCTCGCGCGGCGATTGCCGCTCGCGCGCTCTTCGCACGCGTTTCTCGACGATGCGCAGGCGCTCCACGACATCAGAAAGGACTTATTGCGTGACAGCTAATCCCATCGAAAGTGTGGCGGCGCTCGGCACGGCGATCGAAACGGAAGTGGCAAAGGCCGTCTTCGGACAAGGCGATCTGACCCGCATGGTCACGATCGCGCTGCTGGCCGGCGGCCATGTGTTGCTCGAAGGTCCGCCGGGCACCGCAAAGACCCTGCTCGCGCAAGCCTTTGCGCGCGCGGTCGGGCTCGATTTCGGGCGGATCCAGTTTACCCCCGACCTGATGCCCGGCGACATATTGGGCTCGAACCTGTTCAACTTCCAGACGTCGAGCTTCACCTTGACCAAGGGGCCGATTTTCACCGAACTGCTCCTTGCCGACGAGATCAACCGAACCCCGCCCAAGACGCAGGCGGCGCTGCTGGAGGCGATGCAGGAGCGGCATGTCACGGTCGGCGGGGAGGCGCATGCGATGAGCCCGCGCTTCACCGTGCTCGCCACGCAGAACCCGATCGAACAGCAGGGTGTCTATCCGCTGCCCGAAGCGCAACTCGACCGCTTCCTGTTCAAACTCGTCGTCGACTATCCCGCCGCCGACGAGGAGCGGCGGATCGTCGCCGATCACGGCGGGCGCTTCAAAAGCCCGGCGGTCGCCGATTTCGGGGTCGAACAGGTGGCCGACGCGGAGACGATCGCTGCGGCGATCGACGCGATAGCGAGCGTCCGGCTCGCCGACGAGATCGTCGATTATATCGTCCGCCTCGTCCGCGCGACGCGCGAAAGCGCCGACCTGGAGTGTGGCGCGAGTCCGCGCGCCGCCACCCTGCTCGCGCGTGCCGCCTGTGCCGCCGCCGCGCTCGACGGACGCGACTATGCGATTCCCGACGACGTCCAGCGGCTTGCCGGCGGGGTGCTGCGCCACCGCGTCATCCTGTCGGCGGCGGCGGAAATCGAAGGCCGCAGCGTCGAACAGGTCGTGGCCGCATTGCTCGAACGCGAGGACGTGCCGCGGTGATCTACCCCACCCGCCGCGCGATCTTTCTGTTGCTCGCGGGGGCACCGGCGGCGCTGGCGCTCGGGCTGGTCCGGCCCGATCTTTGGCTCGTCGCGCCGGCGTGGATCGGAGCCATCGCGGCCTGCCTGCTGCTCGACCTCGGCCTGGGGGCGAGCCCTCGCCGGCTCGCGCTGGACGTGCAGGCCCCGAATCAGATCGGGGTGGGCGACCCGTTCACGCTGAGGCTGGCGGCGCACGGCCGGACCGCGGTCCCCGCCCGGGCCGAGCTGGCCTTGCAGGTCGACGAGCGGCTTGCCGAGGGCGGACGCGTCGCGGGACATATGCGCGCCGCCGACGCGGGCGAAGGGGCGCGGCACACGCTGGTCCAGACGGTCGCGCTGACCGCCTCGCGACGCGGGGAGGCGTCGATCGGGGCGGCATGGCTGCGCTGGCGCGGCCCGCTGGGCCTGGTGTGGAAGCAGCGGCGCTTCGCGCTGGAGCGCGCCATCAGCGTCGTTCCCAGCCTGCGCGCCGCGACCGAGGAAGGCAAAAGACTGTTCCAGCGCAACAGCCTGTTCGGCCTGAGGCAACAACGTCTGCGCGGCGAAGGCAGCGAATATGAATCGCTCGCCGAATATCAGCCGGGGATGGACCGCCGCGCGATCGACTGGAATGCGTCGGCGCGGCACGTGAAGCTGCTCGCCCGCGAATATCGCGTCGAGCGCGACAATCGCGTCGTGCTGGCGATCGACGCGGGCCGGACGATGGCAGAGGCGGTGGACGGTCTGCCGCGTATCGACCGCGCGGTGTCGGCCGCGTTGCTCCTCGCCTATGTCGGCCTGAAGCTGCATGACCGGATCAGCTTTTTCTCCTTTGCCGCGAAGCCGCATGCGTTGACCCCCGCCTATATGCACACGCAGGATTTTCCGGCCTTGCAGCGCGCGGCGGCGCGGATCGACTATTCGCATGTCGAGAGCAACTTCACCCTTGCGCTCGCGACGCTCGGCGCCGCGCTCGACCGGCGCTCGCTGATCATCCTGTTCACCGAATTCACCGACGCGACGAGCGCCGACCTGATGATCCGCGCGGCGGGACGGCTGGTGAAAAAGCACCGACTGTTGTTTGTCGTCATCAAGGACGAAGAGCTGGAGAGCGAGGAACGCCGCCGCCCCGAAGCGGCGATCGACGTGACGCGCGCGAACGTCGCGGCGGCGATGCTCGCGGCACGCCAGCTCGTGATTGCACGGCTGCAGCGGCTGGGCGTCGAT
Organism: Sphingopyxis sp. CR5; assembly: GCF_059693785.1. Lineage (NCBI taxonomy): Bacteria > Pseudomonadati > Pseudomonadota > Alphaproteobacteria > Sphingomonadales > Sphingopyxidaceae > Sphingopyxis > Sphingopyxis sp. CR5. The sequence continues at coordinate 60,953 of NZ_JCATIE010000004.1, forward strand.
GTGATCGAAGTGCCCTCCGATGCCATGGGCGCCAGCGCCGTCGAGGCCTATCTGGGCATCAAAAGGTCGGGGAGCCTGTGATGGACCGCGCGCCTCCGGCCGGCGACACCCCCGCCTTTTCGACCGCACGCTTCCGCGCCGAACGCGAGGCCGACTGGATCGCCTTCGATGCCCTGCTCACGCGGCTGGAAAAGCGGGGTGCCACCGCATTGTCGAGCGACGAGCTGCTCCGGCTGCCCATGCTCTATCGCGCCACCCTGTCGTCGCTGTCGATCGCGCGCGCGACGAGCCTGGACAAGGCGCTGCTCGACCATCTCGAGGGATTGTCGATCCGCGGCTACTTCCTGATCTATGGCGTGCGCGAATCGCGGCGCGACCGGCTGAAACGCTATTTCCTTTACGACTGGCCCGCCGCGGTGCGCGAACTGTGGAAGGAGACGCTGATCGTCGCGCTGATCCTGATCCTGGGTGTCGCGACAAGCTGGCTGCTCGTCGCGCACGAACCCGAATGGTATTTCCACTTCGTTCCGGAGGGCATGTCGGGGGGGCGCGATCCGCGGGCGACGGTCGAATTTCTGCGCGGCACGATCGGCCACGGCAAGGAGGCTGGCGACCAGGAAGGCATGTTGCACGTCTTTGCGACCTATCTTTTCACCCACAACAGCCGCGTGTCGATCATGGCCTTCGCGCTCGGCTTTGCCTTCGGCATTCCGACCATGATCCTCGAATATTATCAGGGACTCGGCCTCGGCGCGATGCTCGCGGTCTTTTCGGCGAAGGGGCTCGGACTCGATTTCGGCGGCTGGCTGTTCATCCACGGCACGACCGAGCTGTTCGCCGCGACGCTCGCCGGGGCGGCGGGACTGAAGATCGGCACCGCCGTGGTATTTCCGGGTGCCCGAGGCCGCCTGGAGGCCGCGGCCGAAGCCGGGCGCACCGCGGGCAAGGTGATGGTCGGGGTGATCATCATGCTGCTCGCGGCCGGTCTGCTCGAAGGATTCGGGCGGCAACTGATCACCGACACCGGCGCGCGCTATGCGATCGGCGGCGTCATGCTGCTCTTCTGGCTGGGCTATTATTACATTCCGCGCCGGGACAAGGCAGCATGACCGCGGCACGCGCCAACGCCGAGCTGCGCAGCGCGCAAGCGAAAAAGGTCCGGCAATTCGTCACGCCCGAGGGCGTCGACCTGGAGCTGCGGATCGCGAGCGCGGCGTTGCGGTTCGGGGCCCTGATCATCGACCTTGTCCTCATCGTCGTCGCGTTGATCCTGTTCACGCTGCTGATGGCGTGGGCGGGCATTTCGTCGCGGTCGACCGTGATGCTGACGATCTGGATGCTCGGCGGCTTCGTGCTTCGCAATTTCTGGTTCATCGGATTCGAGCTCGGGCAGCGCGCGGCCACCCCCGGCAAGCGGCTGATGGGAATTCGCGTCGTCGCGCGCGACGGCGGGCGGCTGACCGCCGATGCCGTGGTGGCGCGCAACCTGATCCGCGAGCTCGAGCTGTTCCTGCCGCTGACGATGCTGTCGGCAAGCGCGGTCGAGGATATGGCGAGCGCGTGGACAGTCTTGGCCGGGGTCGCCTGGGCCCTGACGCTCAGCCTGTTTCCGCTGTTCAATCGCGACCGGATGCGGATGGGCGACCTGATCGCGGGGACCTGGGTCGTCATGGCCGGGCGGCGCAAGCTCGACCGCGACATGGCGAGCGGCGAGGCCGCGCATGCGATCGAGTTCGGCGACGCCGAACTGGCCGTCTATGGCATTTTCGAGCTTCAGCAGCTCGAACAGGTGCTGCGGATCGCCGATGCCAGGCAAATGCGCGAGGTCGCCGACACGATCCGCGTCAAGATCGGCCGCACGGCCGCCGAAGAGGACAGCGTTTTCCTGACCTCCTATTACCGCCAGCTGAAACTGCGCCTCGAACGGCAATTGCTGTTCGGCAAGCGCCGAGAGGATAAATATGCAAGCGACTGACACCCTTCCCCGCACCGTCGCCGACGCACTCGAGACGCGCCGGTCGGTCCGCGCCTTTACCGGCCGCGCGGTCGACCCCGCGCTGTTGGAAGAGGTGTTCGCCGCGGCGCAGCGCGCGCCGTCGGGCGGCAACCTTCAGCCGTGGCAGGCGGTGGTGCTGACCGGCGCGCCGTGGCAGGCGGTCAAGGATGCGGTCGCGGCGCGTATCGCGATGGGACGCGAGGGGCAGCAGGCGGAATATGACATCTATCCCAAGGGACTGACCGATCCGTGGGAGGCGCGGCGCTTCGGTGTCGGCGAGGGGCTGTACGCCTCGCTGGGCATCCCGCGCGAGGACAAGCGCGGCCGGCTGGCGCAGTTCATGCACAATTATACCGGTTTCGGCGCACCGGTGATGCTGTTCCTCCATTGCTCGCGGATCATGGGACCGCCGCAATGGGCCGATATGGGCATGTGGCTGCAATCGGTGATGCTGATGCTGGTCGAAAAGGGCCTCGCCAGCTGCCCGCAGGAATGCTGGGCGATGTATGGCGAGACGGTGCGTGCGACGCTCGGGATCGACGACGGGCAGATCCTGTTTACCGGGCTAGCGATCGGCTATGCCGACGACGACGCGGCGGTGAACCGGTGGCCGGTGCCGCGCGCCGATCTGGACGAGGTCATCGAATGGCGGGGATTTGGCAAGTGATGGGCAAGAAGAGTCTGTTTCGGTGGAGCGCGGCAATCCTGCCGATGCTTGCGATCGCCGCCTGTACCGCGATTCCGGTGCCCGACACCCCCACGCCGGCCCCCGCGCCCGCTGTCGTCCCCGAACCGCTGCCGCCGGCCCCGCCGCCCGCAAAGCCGTGGGACGAACGCAAACTGGATGGCGGCGCGTGGCATTACGACGCAAGCGCGCGCGCTGCGCGCTTCACGGCTGCCGGCAGCGGGAACGCCCTTGTCAGCATGGCGTGCGCGGGCGGCCAGATCCGCCTGACCGCCGGGCTGGGCGGACCGGGGCCGCTCGACGTATCGCTGCGGACGAGCGCAGGGACCGACCGGCTGCGCTTCGAGAACGATGCCGCAACGCTTCCGGCGCGCGATGCCCGGCTCGACCGCATCGCCTTCAGCCGCGGCCGCTTTGCGCTGGAAGCGAGCAATGGCAGCACGCTGACGCTGCCGGTCCAGTCGGAGATCGGGCGCGTGATCGAGGATTGCCGGTAGGCTTTCGACGGCGATTTTGGGGGTGGAAAGCTGCCACAACCCCATCTACGTTCAAAGAGTGAAACAATTGCAATCCACAGCCGCCTATGAGGTAGAAACCGCGGGCGAAAGTGGGGGCAAATGTGATTGCTGTGGCAATGAGAGCTGGAGCGTTTGGGGCTATATCCATGAAGTGGATGGCGCGACGGTTGCTGCCTACTTCATGCACTGGACGGTTGGGCATCTGTACGACCGGGGCGCTAATCTCGATTTGGTTCTGGGACCGTGGGGCGATGGCACAACTCGCACTGAACGCTACTGCGTAGCGCTTTTACATCGTGAGCAGCATGATGGCTCGCCATCACTCATGGTCATCGATGCCGCAAGCAGGCCAATCGCTGACGGAACCTTAGCTGCAACTACGCTGACAAGAGATGAAGTGATCGGTACGCCTCTCGCGCCACAGGTCTTCGCGATTGTCGACGCCATTTACGAGCAGGACGGTCGCTTTTCTGATTGGCGCGACCCAACCGGTCGATTGCCGCCATTGCATCCAGATCGGCGCCGAAAGACCTAAATGGGGTGGGGAGCAGCTGCTCGCTCACAATCTTTCGTCACCCCGGACTTGATCCGGGGTCCATTCTTCCAACGCTGCGCCTAGTGGACCCCGGATCAAGTCCGGGGTGACGATGTTGAATAAGTCCGCCTCCGGTCGCAAGCGGTCGGCCTATATTCCCGGGCCGGCGACCGGGTCAGGCCCCCAGCCGCACCGTGCCGCCGCGAATCCAGCCCCAGCGGCACGGCCCCTGATATTCGCGGGCGTTGGCGACCGATTTGCCGACCCCGCACATATCCTTGTCGGTGCCCGGCGCCGCAAAGACGATGCCGAACCAGGCGTCATCGTCGGCGGCTTCGCACAGCGACACCGGCGTGCCGCCGGCGAGGCGCGCCTTGGCGACGCGCGTTTCGCCCGGCGCCCAATAGACATCGGTGCCGCCGTCCTTGACCCGGCTGATGCTCGAACAGGCGGGCAAGGTCGGGCCTTCGGTGCCGATCATCACCGCGCGCGTCGCGATCGGCGCGCCGCCGGCGAGCTTCGCATTGTCGGGCGGCGGCGCCGGCTGGGAGCATCCGGCAAGCGCGAGCGCCGACAGGCTGAAGAGGGCACAGGTGGGGCGAAGGGCAAAAAGCGTCGTCATGCCGCCGAAACTAGCCGCCGCGGCGCGCCGGCGCAACGTCCCGTCTCATCGCGCCCGAAGGCGCATTTTCGCTTGGGTTTTGCCCCCCTGGACCCTATATGATCGGCATGACGGATACCCCTGAAACCCCGGCGCCCGCATCGAGCGCCAAGCAGCCCAATTCCAATGCCTATGGCGCCGATTCGATCAAGGTCCTCAAGGGCCTCGACGCCGTGCGCAAGCGTCCCGGCATGTATATCGGCGACACCGATGACGGTTCGGGGCTGCACCACATGGTGTTCGAGGTGTCGGACAATGCGATCGACGAAGCGCTCGCGGGGCATTGCGACCTCGTCCTGATCACGCTGAACAGCGATGGATCGGTCAGCGTCGAGGATAATGGCCGCGGCATCCCGACCGACATCCATGCCGAAGAGGGCGTTTCGGCGGCCGAGGTCATCATGACCCAGCTCCACGCGGGCGGGAAGTTCGAGAATACGAGCGACGACAACGCCTATAAGGTGTCGGGCGGCCTCCACGGCGTCGGCGTCAGCGTGGTCAACGCGCTGTCCGAATGGCTGGAGCTGACGGTCTGGCGCGACGGCGAAGAGCATTGGATGCGCTTCGAGCATGGCGACGCGGTCGCACCGCTCGAGGTTCGCGGCCCCGCGCCGGCGGGCAAGAAGGGCACCCGCGTGACCTTCTGCGCATCGACCGACACGTTCAAGAATGTCACCGAGTTCGATTTCGACAAGCTCGAGCATCGCTATCGCGAGCTCGCTTTCCTGAACTCGGGCGTACGCATCAAGCTCGTCGATGCGCGCCATGCCGAGCATGTCACGCACGACCTGTTCTATGAGGGCGGCATCGCGGCGTTCGTCAAATATCTCGATCGCAACAAGACCCCGCTGCTGCCCGATCCGATCGCGATCAGCAGCGAACGCGACGGCATCGGCATCGACGTCGCGCTCGAGTGGAACGACAGCTATTATGAAAATGTCCTCTGCTTCACCAACAACATCCCGCAGCGCGACGGCGGCACCCACCTCGCGGCGTTCCGCGCCGCGCTGACCCGCACGATCAACAGCTATGGCGAAAAGTCGGGCGTCCTCAAGAAAGAGAAGGTCAGCCTGACCGGCGACGACATGCGCGAAGGGCTGACCGCGATCGTCTCGGTCAAGCTGCCCGATCCCAAATTTTCGTCGCAGACCAAGGACAAGCTCGTCTCGTCCGAGGTTCGTCAGCCGCTGGAGAGCCTGATGGCCGACCGCATGACCGAGTGGCTCGAGGAGAATCCCGCGCATGCCAAGGCGGTGGTGCAAAAGATCGTCGACGCCGCCGCGGCACGCGAGGCAGCGCGCAAGGCGCGCGAACTGACGCGGCGCAAGGGCGCGATGGACATCGCCTCGCTCCCCGGCAAGCTCGCGGACTGCCAGGAGCGCGATCCGTCGAAATGCGAACTCTTCCTCGTCGAGGGCGATTCGGCAGGCGGCTCCGCGAAACAGGGCCGCGACCGGCACGTCCAGGCGATCCTGCCGCTGAAGGGCAAGATATTGAACGTCGAGCGGGCCCGTTTCGACCGCATCATCTCGTCGAAGGAAGTCGGCACGCTGATCCAGGCGCTCGGCACCGGGATTCGCGACGAATTCAACATCGGCAAGCTGCGCTATCACAAGATCGTGATCATGACCGACGCCGATGTCGACGGCGCGCATATCCGCACCTTGCTCCTCACCTTCTTCTATCGCCAGATGCCCGAGATCATCGAGAACGGGCATCTCTACATCGCGCAGCCGCCGCTCTACAAAGTCGCGAAGGGGCGGAGCGAAGTGTATCTGAAGGACGATACGGCGCTCGAAAATTATCTGGTCGATGCGGGGATTGATGCGCTGCTGCTCGAAACCCCGGGCGGGGCACGGTCGGGCCAGGACCTGCGCGGGCTGATCGAACATGGACGCCGGATGCGCGCGTTGATGCGCTATGTCCCGCGTACGCTCGATCATGGTCTCGTCGAGGCCCTTGCCCTCGCGGGCGCGCTCGATCCGGCGCTCGACACCGCGGGCCGGCACAGCGCCGCCGCGACGGCGGCGAAATGGCTCAACACCGCCGAACGTGCGCTGACCGGCGGGGCCGAAGCGGTCTGGACGGTCGAAGCTGTCGAAGGCGGCGGCTATACGCTCGAACGGCGTTGGCGCGGCGTGAGCGATCATCATGCGATCGATGCCGCCTTTCTGGCGAGCCAGGAGGCGCGCCGCTTGCATTTGCTGGCGAGCGAGCAAGCCGAAACCTATGCGAGCCCCGCGCGGCTGGTGAAGGGCGGCGCCGCCGCGGCGGCGATCGAAACCGAAGACGAGGGCGGAGACGGCGAGGCGATTGCGGCCGCGAGCGCCAAGGCCAGCCCGGTGACGCGCCCGTCCGAATTGCTGGACGCGATTTTCGCGTTCAGTCGCCGGGGCCTGTCGATCAGCCGCTACAAGGGACTGGGCGAGATGAATGCCGAACAGCTCTGGGAAACGACGCTCGATCCCGCCAACCGCTCGCTGCTGCGCGTCGAGGCCGAACAGGCCGACGTGGCGCACGAGATTTTCGAACGGCTGATGGGCGACGAAGTCGAGCCCCGGCGTGATTTCATCCAGACCAACGCGTTAAGTGTCGCGAATCTGGACGTTTAATGCCATTCGCATCCCGAAAGGCGCCGTTTCGGGTTCCGCCATTAGGCGCGGATTCGGCGCGGCCGGACGCGCTTTGCTTGCGCAAGGCCGCGCGCGCTGCTGTTGAGCCACTCACCTGATGAGGGGGAGGGCGACATGCGCCGGTCGATTGCCATCACGCTGCCGTTTCTGCTCGCCGCGCCGGCGATCGCACAAGATCAGTTCACCGCGCCCGACGGCACCGATATCGGCAGCGGCACCGCAAGCTATTATGGCGACGAACTTGCGGGGAACCGAACCGCGAGCGGCGAACGCTTCGACCCCGACGAGCTGACCGCCGCGCATCGCACCCTGGCCTTCGGCAGCCGCGTCCGCGTCACCAACCTTGCCAACGGGCAAAGCGTTATCGTTCGCATCAACGATCGCGGGCCGTTCAGCCGTGGCCGCGTGATCGACGTCAGCCACGCCGCGGCGCGCGAAATCGACATGGAGCGTGCGGGTACCGCCAGGGTCAGCATGACGCTGCTCGACGACGACACCCAATTTGCGTCGGCGGACGACACTGGCGTTGCCGTGGGCGCCGCCAACTAGGGCCGGGCCCCTAGTCGAACACCGACCAGCCTGCCGCATAGGCGAAATGCTCGAGCGCGAACGCGCCGACGAGCGACGTGCCCGCCTCGTTGAGCCCCGGCGACCACACCGCGATCGATCCCTGTCCCGGCGCGATGCACAGGATGCCACCGCCGACTCCGCTCTTTCCCGGCAGGCCGACGCGAAAGGCGAACTCGCCCGAATTGTCGTAATGGCCGCAGAGCATCATGATCGCGTTGATGCGCCGCGCGCGGTGCGCGTCGATCAGCTGTTCGCCGGTTCGCGGGTCGCGACCCTCCATCGCGAGGAACAGCCCGGCGCGGGCAAGCTGGCGGCAGCTCATCGCGATCGCGCATTGGCGGAAATAGACGCCGAGCGCGGTTTCGACCGGATGGTGCAGATTGCCGAACGCCTGCATGAAATAGCCAAGGCTGCGATTGCGCGCGCCGCTGGCTGCCTCCGACCGCGCGACCTCATGGTCGATCGCGACCGAATCGTCGCCGGCGCGGGCGCGCATGAAGTCGACGATCTCCGCGATCGTCGCATCGGCGTCGCGCCCGTCGATCAGCCGGTCGGTGGTCGCGATCGCGCCGGCGTTGATCAGCGGATTGCGCGGGATGCCGCGCTCGCTTTCGAGCTGGACGATCGAGTTGAACGCGCTGCCCGACGGTTCGCGCCCGACGCTGTCCCACAGCGAACTGCCGACCCGGCGCAGCGCGAGGGCCAGCGTGAAGACCTTCGACACCGACTGGATCGAGAAAGGGATGTCGGAATCGCCCCGGGCATGGACGGTGCCGTCGGGAAGCGCGAGGGCGAAACCGAAACGGTCGGGATCGACCCCGGCGAGCGCCGGGATATAGTCGGCGACCCTGCCCAGTCCGCGGTGCGGCAGGGCGGTTTCATAGGCTTCGGCGACGCAGCGGGCGAGATCGGGCATGGGGCTGTTTTTAGCAACTTCGCTCACAATTGCATTTATTTTCATTTTTTCGAAAATGTTGTAGAAATGCAAAACGAATCGCAGCGAAGGAGAGTGGACATGGCCGAGCAGCATCGCCCGAAGGGGCTGGCGAGCGCGATCAGTTACCGGGACAGCAAGGCGGCGTTCCGCTGGCTGGAGCAGGCGTTCGGGTTCGAGCCGCTGTTCGTGCTGCTCGACGAGGACGGCAATCTGGCGCACAGCGAAATGGGCTATGGCGCGTCGGTGGTGATGGTCGGCAACGAATGGTCGGACGACCACAGGAGCCCCGCCTCGATCGGCGGCAAGAATACGCAGAGCGTCCACGTCCAGCTGGACGCCGGCGAGGATATCGACGCGCATTGCGACGCGGCGCGCGCCGCGGGCGCCGCGATCCTGGCCGAACCCGAGACGCAATTCTATGGCGACCGCACCTATCGCGCCAAGGACCCCGAAGGCCATATCTGGACCTTTGGCGTCACGGTCGCGGCGAAGACCGCCGCCGAGTGGGACGCCGAGGGCGGCTTTACCACCAAGACGCGGCTCGACGATTGAGCGCCGCGCTCGACCGCACCTTTGCCGCGCTCGCCGACCCGCGCCGGCGGCGCGCGGTCGAGTTGCTCGGCCGGCGGCCGCACAGCGCCGGCGAGCTCGCCGGGGCGCTGGGCCTCGCCCCGCCCGCGATGAGCCGGCACCTGAAGGCGCTGAAAGAAGGCGGGCTGATCGAAGACAGCTATCCGAGCTTCGACGCGCGCGTCCGCGTTTATCGGCTGAAGGACGGCGCGACCGACGCGTTGAAACGCTGGCTCGCGGAGACCGAGCGCCTGTGGGCCGACCAGCTCGCGGCCTTCAAGGCGCATGCCGAACGCGACCGGCCGTGAGCGCCGCGGTGATCGTCGCGCTGCGCGTCGCCGCGTCGCCGCTGCACGCCTTCGAGGTCTTCACGCGGGAGATCGGCGCCTGGTGGCACAGCCATCCGCTGTTCGAGCTGGCGCGCGGCGGCGACGGGGTGCTGCGATTCGACCCCGAGGGGGCGGACGGACGCCTGGTGACGCGCCTTGCCGACGGCAGCGAATGGGAGATCGGGCGGGTGCGCGCATGGCAGCCCGGCGAACGGCTCGCCTTCGACTGGCGGATGCCGAGCTTTGCGGAGGGCCAGAGCACCGCCGTCGAGGTACGGTTCGAGGCCGTGGGCGCGGAAACGCGCGTCACCGTCGAGCATCGCGGCTGGGACACGATCCCGCAGCGCCACGCCGCTCGCCACGGCTTCCCGCTGCTCCCGCTCCAGCAGCGATTGGGCGAGCATTGGCGCGGCCTGCTGGCGGCGATGGCCGGGCGGCTTTAGCGCCCCAGGTCCGGCCGCAGGGTCGCAGCGGGTCCTTGCCAGCGGCGCGGGGCGAGCCTATCCCCGCGCACATGTCGCCGCCGGGCCCCACGATCAGCGCTCGCCGCCGGAATTTCCTGTCCCTGATCCCGCTCACATCGACGCGCGACGCCGAGCCCGCCGACATCGGCGCGGGACCGCGGACGCTGGCGATCGCGCTGGCGCTGCTGATCACCGCGGGGCTGTTGGTGGTACTCCTGTCGTTCCAGCTTGGCGGGCAGGCCGACCATCGCGACGAAGTGGTCACGGTCGTTCGGCTGGAGGCCGCGGGCGATTCGGCCGAATCGCCCGAGCCCGACGCCCCCGAAAGCGCGCCGGCCGAAACGGCGCCGACGCCGCAACCGGCCGAAACCGAGCCGGAACCGGAAACCCCCACCCTGCCGCCGCCGCCGATCCCCCAGCCGGCGGCCGCAGCGCCGCCGCCGCCCAGCGAGCAACCCCCCGCGCCGCGGCGCCCGCGCGCGGTACTGCGCCCGTCGAACGGCCAGGTCTATGGCCCGCCGGGCAGCGGCGGGGCGTCGTCGGGCGACACCGAGCAGGTCGGGACCGCACCCAACGGCGAACCGCTCTATGCCGCCGCCTGGTACCGCGAGCCGAGCGACGACGAGCTGCGCGGCTATCTGTCCACCGCCAGCGGTCCGGGCTGGGGCCTGATCGCGTGCCGCACCGCGCCCGAATATCGCGTCGAGGATTGCGTGGGGCTGGACGAATATCCGACAGGATCGCAGATCACCCGCGCGATCCTGGCCGCCGCCTGGCAATTTCGTGTCCGCCCGCCGCGCCGCGGCGGACGGCCGATGGTCGGCAGCTGGGTCCGCATCCGCATCGATTACGCCACCGGGCGGCGATAGCCGCGGGCAACGCCCCACGCGCCGCGCGCCGCGGCTCCAGTCTGTGAGGCGACCGGAATGCACCGGGCAGACGTGCACCGCGTCATGGACAAGCGTCTGCGAAACAGTCGGCAGCGCCCCCAGATCAGGATGAGGTCCCTGCTTGCGCGCCCCCACCACCGGGTGTTCAACGGACTGGACGGCATCGTCGCATATTTTGCACCATCCGTGTTACGGCTTTCGCTGGTTCGATGGTCTTTCAGGAGGATGGAAGTCTTGGCCGCCTGCTGTCGCGATGATTGACGACGACGAACTCGAGCACTGGTTTTGCCAGGAGGTGTTGCCGCGCGAGCGGGCGCTCATGCGCTACGTCCGCCGCAACTGCCGCGATCCCGAGGAAGCCGTCGACGTCCGGCAGGACGTGTATGTCCGCGCGCTCAACGGGGCGCGGCGCGGCTTGCCGGACGAGCCGCTGTTCTATCTTCTCACCATCGCGCGTAATATCCTGATCAATCGCGCGCGCCGGGCGAAGATCGTCTCGTTCGAACTTGTCGCCGACGTCGAAAGCCTGAACTGGGACGACATGGCCTATTCGAGCGAACGCCAGCTGGACGCCCGCGACGACCTTCGGCGGGCGCAAGCCGGCCTCGACCAGCTGCCGCCGCGGTGCCGCGATGTGGTCCGGCTGCGTCGTGTCGAAGGATTGTCGACGAACGAGGTCGCCGACCAACTGGGGGTCAGCACGCACACCGTCGAGCGTCAACTGACCCTCGGGATGCGCGCGCTCGTCGATTTCATGCTGGGCGGATCCGGGCGCATCGTCCGCTGGGACGGCAAGCGCCGGAAGATATCGTCATGAACCGTGCGGCGGATATCGAAGCGCGCGCGGCCGAATGGCTGGCGCGCCGGAGCGAGCCCGGATGGTCGTCCGCCGAGCAGCTCGCGCTCGATGGCTGGCTGGCCGAAGCGATGGAGCATAAGGCGGCGTTCTGGCGCCTCGATCACGGCATGCGCCAGTTCGACCGCGCCGTCCCGGCCGCCGAACCGGCCCCGCCGCCCCCTTCCCGCGAGCGAGGTCGCTGGCGGCACCGGGTCGTGGCGGCGGCAGCGTCGATTCTGATCGTCGTCCTGATCGGCTGGTCGATCTGGCCGGGCGGAGGCCCCGCCGAACCCCGCACGCTTGTCGCCGAAACGGTGGTTGGCGGCCGCGGATCGATGAGCTTCAGCGACGGAAGCAAGGTCGAACTCAATACCGCGAGCAAGGCGCGGGCGCGCTTTGGCGAACGGCGCCGCGAGGTCTGGCTCGATCGGGGCGAAGCCTATTTCGAGGTGGCGCACGACGCGAGCCGGCCTTTCGTCGTTCACGCGGGCGATGCCCGGGTCACGGTCCTGGGCACGAAATTCAGCGTGCGCCGAGACGGCGACCGGCTTCGGGTAGCGGTTACCGAAGGGCGGGTGCGGCTCGACGGCGGAGCCGTCGACGATAGCGGCCGGCCAACGCTGATCGTTGCGGGAGACACCGCGATCATGCGCGACGATGCGGTGCTCCTGACATCGCGATCGATGCAGCGCGTCGAAGATGAGCTGGCCTGGCGACGCGGCTTGTTGCGCTTCGACCAGGAGAGCCTGGCCGGCGCTGCCGCCGAATTCAACCGGTACAATCATCGCCGGATCGAGATCGCTGATCCCGATGTGGCCGCGATCCGAATCGGCGGTTCCTTTCAGGCGCGCAACGCCGACGCGTTCGTGCGGTTGTTGCAGGATGCCTATGGGCTGCGCGTCGAGCGCAGGGAGGACCGGATCATAATTTCCGACTGACCCGTTACGGGAATCGGGCGGCCGATTGTCCTTCCTGATCGGGGGCCTCAAAAAGAGCTCCGAAGACAGGGGACGATTATGTCGGAGAGGATTCGAGCCGCGCTCGTCGCGAGTGCCTGCATTTACAGCTGCATCAGCGCGTCGCCGGCAATGGCGCAGGTGCGGGATTACAATATTGCGGCAGGCAGCCTGCAAGCGGCGCTCGATAGCTGGAGCCGGCAGTCGGGCCGGGATATCATCTATCGCAGCGAGGATATGCGCGGGCTGCGCAGCAAGGGGCTGCACGCCCGCATGGCTGCCGACCAGGCACTTGCGGCGCTGCTTTCGGGAACCGGCCTGACTTCGCGGATCGATGCCAGCGGCGCGGCCGCTGTCGTCCGCGCCGGTGCGATGCAGCCCGAACCCGCTACCGACGATGCCGGTGGCGGCATCGAGGACATCGTCGTGACAGCACGCCGGACCGCCGAGCGGGGACAGACGGTACCGGTGTCGATCAGTGCCTTCACGCAGGACAATCTGCGTGAGAACGGCATATCGAACGGAACCGACCTCCAGAATTTCACGCCGTCGCTGTCGGTGCTTGGCGACGTCGCGCGCAATCAGGAAACCTATACGATCCGCGGCATGGGCGGCAATGGCGGCCCCGGCACCGGCAGCGGCCCCGGCGTCGTCGGCTATTTCGCCGAAGTGCCGTCGAGCGTGAGCGGTCCGGGCAATTTCTATGACCTTGCCTCGTTGCAGGTGCTCAAGGGGCCGCAAGGCACGCTGTTCGGTCGCAACACCACCGGCGGTGCGGTGCTGATGGAGCCCGCGCGGCCGAAGCTGAATGCGGTCGAAGGCTATGTCGACCTGACGCTCGGCAGCCTCGACCGCAAGAGCGGCCAGGGTGCGCTGAACATTCCGCTCGTCGACGATGTGCTGGCGATCCGCGTCGCCGGACAGTTCGACGACCGCCGCGGCTATGTCCGCGACGTGGCGACGGGCCGCGACTATCTGAACCGCAACAATTACAGCCTGCGGTTCGGCTTGCAGTTCAACCCGACCGACGCGTTCCGCAGCTACACTGCGGTCAGCTATGTCGACGTCAAGGAACACGGCGGCGGCAGCATATTGCTGGCGGTCAATCCCGCCCGCCCCTATGCCGCGTTGCTCGAGCCCTATCTGCTCGCCCAGCAGGCGCGGGGCGTCCGCGAAACCGAGCTCAGCGTGCCGACGCGCGAGGTCGCAAAAAGCCTGCTGATCCTCAACAACAGCGAATGGCAGGCGAGCGATACGCTGACGATCAAGAATATCGTCAGCTACGCCCGCACGCGTTCGACGAGCGCGACCGACCGCGATTCGACGCCGCTGCCGATCGCCGATCTGCTCGGCGCCTATCCCGGCAGCTACAACAATAATCTGCGCACGATTACCGAGGAATTGCAGCTCCGCTACGACGACGGCACGCTGCGCGTCCAGCTCGGCGGCTTCTTCCTCGACCAGAAAACGCCGTCGCCGCTGACGTTCCAGACGGTGAATCCGTTGCAGACGCTGGGCATATTGGGCGGCGGGCCGCTGATCCTGCCGCCGGCGTTGCAAGCCGCGCTCGGCGCCGACGGCCCCCTGCTGCCGGCGCTCAGCCTGCAACCGAGCGCACATGTCGACGGGCGCAGCAAGGCGCTCTATGCGCAGGCGCAATATAAGCTGACGCCCGAACTGACCGCGACCGCCGGGTTTCGCTGGACATGGGACCGCTTCGGCGGCGACATCCAGGCCTATCAGGCCGCCGAAAGCTATGATGTCTTCAACCAGCTCGCGGCGCTTGGCGTGATCAGCACCGCACAGGCGGCGCAGGTCATCGGGCTCAACGCCGACCTTTGCGTCTACGACGCCTATAAGGCGGTCGCGGCGGGCGGGTTTCCGACCCTCTATTATCCCGATTGCACGGCCCCGACCTTCAGCGGCAAGAGCGACGGGCCGACCTGGCAGCTCGGGCTCGACTGGCAGCCCGATTCCAGGACGCTGCTCTATGCCGTGTCGCGCCGGGGGTATAAGTCGGGCGCCAGCAACCCGATCGTCTCGCTGTTCCTCGGGCAGGACCATCCGCTCTTCGCGGTCAAACCCGAACAGGTCACCGATGCCGAAATCGGCGTGAAGCGCGACTGGACGATCGGCACGGTCCGCGCGCGGACGAACATTGCCGCTTTCTACACATGGTTCAGCGACATCCAGGTCATTCAGCGCGCCGCCATCGCCGGATCGGACATATTGACCAACGCCCAGCGCGCGCGGGTGATGGGCGTCGAGTTCGAGGGGATGCTGATCCCTTTCGACGGGCTGACGCTGAGCGGCGTCTATTCGTATAATTCGCCCAAATATCTGAAATACGACACGATCGCGATCCCTGCGATCCCCGAAGCACTGACCGCGGAGCAGCCGAGCCGCGACCTGTCGGGCACGCCCTTTTCCTTTGTGCCGAAACACAAGTTCAGCGTGAACGCAAAGCTCGACCTGCCGATCCCCGAAGCCGAAGGCGAAATGGCGATCAGCGCCAACTGGTCCTATCAATCGAGCCAGCGGGTGACGCCCGAGACGCAGCCGTTCGATACGATCGACGGCTATGGCCTGCTGAACCTGCGCTTCGAGTGGAACGATGCGCGTGGAATGCCGATCGATTTCGCCCTTTACGGGACCAATGTCCTCGGCCGGAAATATCGCGTCACCGCGAACCCCAGCTATAATAATTCGGGGTTCATCAACTCGATCTACGGCGAGCCCGCGCAATATGGCGTGCAGCTCCGCTACCGCTTCTGAGGCCCGCGATGAAGAAACGCCTCTTCCTCGCCGCGGGTCTTGCGCTGACCTGCGCCGGGTGCCTCCCCCCGGCGCAGGTCAGCTCTCCAGGCGATGCCGGAGCGCATGTCCCGGATGCAGCCCAAGCGGTGCTTTTGGCGAAGGCCGGCGCCGCAGGGGCAACCGACCTGGTCCCGAGCGCCGGACCGGGAGGCGGGACCATAATGAACGGCAGGCTGTCCGGACGCCGGTTCGTGCTTGCCGTGCCGGCGAACTGGACCGGCGAGGCGGTGTTGTTCGGACAGGGCTATGCCACCCCGGGGTCGGAGCCGACCGTGCCCGACGATCCGATCGCCAAGGATCCCGGCGGCGGGATGCTGCGGCATATCTATGCCAAGGGCCTCGCCGTCGGAATCGCCGCCTTCGACAAATCGGGAATCGCAACCGAGAGCGGCGCAAAGAACACGCTGCTCCTGCACGACCTCGTCGTCAAACTCGATGCGACACGCCAATATGTCGCAGGCGGGTCGATGGGCGGCAGCATCGTGATGGCGCTGATCGAGCGCTATCCCGACGCGTTCGACGGAGCCTTGTCGATGTGCGGCGTTACCGAGGGATGGCTGCCGCTGATCGCGCGCCTTGCCGACATGCGTGCGACCTATAATGTGCTCACCGAAGGCACGCCCTACGCGCTGCCGGGCACGAAGGACGTGACCCGGTCGGCGTTGCCGACCGTCCCGCCGGCAGGCGATGCGACGCCGGGAGATGCCTTTCGAGAGCAACAGAAGATGAAGCTGCTGATGCCCGTCTTCGCCCTCTTCACCGCCGCCAGCGACGATCCGGACGGGCGCGAGGCGAAGATCGCAAGCCAGCTTGCCGCGATCACCGGCTTTGCGCCCGATCCGGCGGCGATCGGTGCCCCTCTCTATACCGCGGCGCTTGGCATGGACGACATCGTCGCGACAATGGGCGGCCTTCCCGTCGGCAATGTCGGCAAGGTCTATGCCCCGCCGCAGATGACCGACGCCGAAACCGAAGCCTTCAATCGGACCATCCAGCGCTTTGCCGCCGCACCGCAAGCCATTGCCTATGCGCGCCGCTGGCACCAGGCGACGGGGCATTTTCGCGTGCCGCTCGTCACGGTCCACCAGACGCTCGACTCGCTCGTTCCCTTCTCCCAGTCCGAAGGACTCGGACGCGCCGTCGCCAGCGCCGGAAACGGCGCGCGGCTTGCGCAATATGAAGTGCCGGCCACGCGTTTTGCACTGCCCGGCGGGCTCGAAGGCTATACCCACTGCGGCTTTTCGCCCGACCAGAATATCGCGGCATTCGAGGCGATGCGCCAATGGGTCGTGACCGGACGCCGGCCGGGGCCGGAGGCGGTGCGATGACCGAAGGCGGCATGATCGACCGGCGCGAGATACTGGGCCTCGGCGTCGCGGCATCGGTGGCCGCGGCCATGCCCGCGCGGGCGGCGGCAAGCGGTTCCGCGCCCTTCCTGTGGGGCGCCGCGACGGCGGGGCACCAGATAGAGGGCAATAATGTAAACGCCGATATCTGGCTGCTCGAACAGGTCGAGCCGACCGTCTTCGCCGAACCTTCGGGCGACGCCTGCGACAGCCTGCACCGCTGGCGCGAGGATGTGGGCATCGTCCGGTCGCTGGGGCTCAACGCCTATCGCTTTTCGGTCGAATGGGCGCGCGTCGAGCCTGCGCCGGGCGAATTCAGCCAGGCCTATCTCGATCATTATGCCCGCATCGTCGATCATTGCCGCGCACAGGGATTGGCGCCCGTCGTCACCTTCAACCATTTCACGACGCCGCGCTGGTTCGCCGCCGCGGGCGGGTGGGAGCAGTCGGGGGCGCCCGAACTGTTCGCGCGGTACTGCGACCGGGTCTCGCGCGCGATGGCGGACGGAATCAGCCACGCATTGACCTTCAACGAACCCAATCTCGCGCTTGGCGGACGCTGGGCCGCGGAACCGCCGCCGCCCGCATTCATGGAGCGCATGATGGCGTGCCGTGCCGCGGCAGCGAAAGCGAGCGGGTCGGACCGCTTCTCGCTGCTCAACGGCGGCGATCCCGCGCCGATGATCCCTGGCGTCACGCAGGCGCATGTCCTCGCGCGCGCCGCGATCCGGGCGGCGCGTAGCGATCTGCCGGTCGGGCTCAGTCTCGCGATTCCCGACGAGGTCGCAACCGTTCCGGACAGCGCGATCGAACGCAAGCGCACCGATGTCTATGGTCCTTTCTTCGCGGTGATCGGCGACGATGATTTCCTCGGCATCCAAACCTATGGCCGCGACTATATCGGTCGGGACCGCGCGGTCCCGATGCCTGCCGACGCTCCCAGGCGCGCGGACGGGCGGGAGTGGTTTCCGGCCGCGGTCGGGCATGTCGTGCGCTATGCGCATCGGGCGACGGGGCTGCCCATCCTCGTCACCGAAAATGGCATCGATGCCGCCGACGACAGCGAGCGCGTCCGGTTCCTTCCCGAAGCGATCGCCTCGGTCGAGGCCGCGATGGCCGACGGGGTGCCGGTGCTCGGCTATCTCCACTGGTCGCTGCTCGACAATTTCGAATGGATGTCCGGCTATGAGCCCCGCTACGGCCTCGTCGCGGTGGATCGCAAGACGTTCAAGCGCAGCCCCAAGCCGAGCGCCCGCCTGTTCGGCGACATCGCCCGCGCGGGAGGGACAGGCGTTCGATGACGTTCCATAGCGCCCTCGCCGCTATCGCGCTCCTGCTCGGCCCACTGGCGCCGGCGGTGGCCGGGCCCGTCGACCTGCCTGCCGCGACAACGCCGTCAGCCGAAGCCAGGGCCGGCCTCGCGGCGAACGACGCCCGTACGCCGCCACCTGGGACGATCGAAGGGCGGCGTGCCTGGTCCGAGGCGGTCCAGCAGGAGATCGGCAGGCCGCGCCTCGCGCGTTATCGCGTCGCGATGGCCGAAAGCCGCCTCGCCGGCGTATCCGTACGGATCTTCACGCCGCCCGGCGCCCGCGACGACGGCCCCGTCCTGCTCAACCTGCACGGTGGCGGCTTCGTCGTCGATGCCGGATCAATCACCGAAAATGCCGCACTCGCAGCATTGACCGGCTATCGCATCGTCGCCGTTCGTTACCGGTTAATGCCCGATCATCGCTTCCCGGATGCGGTCGACGATGCACTCGCGGTCTATCGCGCGCTCGTCACCCGGCATTCCGCGGATCGGATAGCGGTGTTCGGCACGTCGGCCGGCGCGATCCTTTCGGCCGAACTGGTTTCGCGCCTCAAGGCCGAAGCACTTCCGCTTCCGGCGGCGCTGGGCTTCTTCTCGGGCAGTGCCGACCTGATGCGGCCGGGCGACAGTATGATCCTGTTCGGCGATCCCCAAACCGCGGCGGCGCTCGGGCGTGCCTATGCGGACGATCCGGCCGACCCGCTCGTTTCGCCGCTGCGCGGATCGCTGGCCGGATGGCCGCCGACCCTGTGCATCAGCAGCGGACGCGATTTCCTGCTCAGCGCGACCGCCGATTTCTGCCGGGCGCTCGACAAGGCCGGCGTTTCGGCCAATCTGATCCTGTTCGACGGCCTGCCGCATGCGTTCTGGAGCTATATCGATGCGCCCGAAACCGATGCCGCTTTCGAGGCGATGGCGCGCTTTTTCCGCGCACGATTGGAGAATGGGACATGAAATATCTGTTTGCCGCCGCGATGCTGGTCGCTCCCGCCATGTCCTCGGCGCAGGAGGTGGCGGTGCCGGCGTTCACGCTGCCCGCATCGAACCAGCTCAGCGAGGCGGCGAGGCAGGTGCTCGTGCGGATGAAGGCGGCGACCGCTCCCGCCGAGATCGCCGGCGACGTGGCGAAGCAGCGCGCCTATTATCAATCCTATAACGACGACCGGCTGGCCGAGATGCGCCGTCATTTCGATACGACGGAACGCCACACGAAACTGGGCGGCGTTCCCGTCGATATCGTCGAGCCGTCGGCGGGCATTGCCGACGCCAACCGAAACCGCGTTCTGATCAATGTTCACGGCGGCGCCTTCATGTGGGGATCGGGAAGCGGCGCGCTGGTCGAAGCAATTCCCATCGCGGCGACGATGGGCATCAAGGTGGTAACGGTCGACTATCGGCTCACCCCCGAGCATCGCTATCCCGCGGCATCGGAGGATGTCGCCGCAGTATACCGCGCCTTGCTGAAAGACTATCCGGCGCAGTCGATCGGCATCTATGGCTGCTCGGCGGGCGGCGTGATTACCGCGCAGGCGACCGCATGGATCCGCAAGCAGGGACTCGCACCTCCCGGAGCCATCGGGACCTTTTGCGGCACCGGAGCGTCCTATTCGGGCGACAGCCCCTATCTGGCCGGGCCCACGACGGGCGGCGAGCCGCTCGCGGTGCCCGCGCTGCCCGCAACTTTGCCAACCCCCTATCTGGCTGGTGTCGCTGCGAACGATGGCGCGGCGTATCCGCTGCTATCCGACGAGGAAAGTCGGGCAATGCCGCCGACATTGCTGCTGGCCGGAGGGCGCGATTTCGCGGTCAGTGCGCTCACGCTCGCACACCGCCGTCTCGCCCGGCTTGGCGTCGAGAGCGAATTGCAGCTCTTCGACGGCCTGCCGCATGCCTTCTTCGTGTGGCCCGACATGCCCGAATCGATGGAGGCCTATGCGATCATCGCGCGCTTCTTTGACCGTCATCTCGGTCGCAAGGACCGGTGACTTCCCCGCGACCGAAAGGACCCGCCATGCGTTCCGCCTCCCGCCTGCTTGCCGGTTTCGCCGTGTTGGCGTTGCTGGCGCCCGCGCCGCAAGCCGCCGCGCGCAAGATCGACGGTTCCGCCGCAACGCAGCCGTCGCTCTTGCGGCAGGCCGAAGCTCTGGGAGCGACCGACGTCACCGTGCATCCCGCGCCCGACGGCGGGACCCGGCTCAACGGCGAACTTGGCGGTGCGCAGTTCGCGATATCGATGCCGGCCGGATGGACGGGCGACGGCCTGCTCTATGCCCACGGCTACACAACGCCGGGCACGCCGGTCGCGGTGGCCGACGATCCGGTCGCCAAAGGCACGAAATTGCTCGGACAGGCCTATGGCGAAGGTCTGGCGGTCGGGCATAGCGCCTATGACAAGGACGGGCTGGGCGTCGAAACGGGCGTCCGCAATACAACCCGGCTGCGCGACTTCCTGACCGCCCTGGGAGGTAAACGGGTCTATCTGCTCGGCGATTCGATGGGGGGCGGCATCGTTGTCGCCGCGCTCGAGAAGCATCCCGGGAAATTTGCGGGCGGGCTTGCTCGCTGCGGCGTCGTCGATAGCTGGCAAACGCTGCTCGGCCAGATCGTCGACATGCGCCTCGCCTATAATGCGCTTACCCAGGGAACCCCCTATGCATTGCCCGGTGAACAGGACGTGCGACACGATGCGATCGACCCCCGCCCTCCCGTCGGGACCAACGATGCCGCCGCCCAAGCCTATGTCTTCGGGCAAATTGCGAAGGTAGGCCTGCCGCCGCTTGCCCTTTGGGCGGCCGCACAGCAGGATCCCGACGGACCAGAGGCCCGGATCGCGCATCAGGTGACGATGATCGGCGGTTTCGACTATGATGCGGCGGCGCTCGCCTTTCCGCTGGTCACCGCCGCGCTTGGCGCCGACGACATGGCCGCGACCGCCGGCGGGTGGGTCTATGGCAATGTCGGCAAGCCTTATTCGGCGCCGGGCATGACGGCAGAAGAAGAAGCGGCTCTTAACGGCAATATTCAGCGCGTGGCAGAGGCTCCCGCCGCGACCGCCTATCTTGCGAACTGGCACGAAGCGACCGGGCGAATAACCGTTCCGCTCGTCACGCTGCACAACCGCATCGACTCGCTTGTACCTTACGCCCAGGAGGAAGCTCTCGCGCATAAGGTGGCTCAGGCGGGCAACGCACACTGGCTTGTTTCTTATGCCGTTCCCCCCACGCGCGCCGCGCTGCCGATCGGCGGTGTCGAGGGCTATACGCATTGCGGGTTCAGCGACGCCCAGAACAGCGCGGCCTGGGCAGCACTACGCAGATGGGCGGAGACGGGGGATCGTCCAGCCGAGGATCTGATTCAATAGGGTCGGGTCCCATTGATTTGATGGGACGGCTGTGATTGAGGGTCGATGATTATGGTTGGAGGCCCGAGCCGGAATCGAACCGGCGTATACGGATTTGCAGTCCGCTGCGTCACCACTCCGCCATCGGGCCTCATGTTCCGCGAACCGGCCGCGCGGAGCGCAGCGGGTGGGAAGGGTGCGAGGCGCCGCTAGTGATGGCGTTTGCCGTCGTTGTCAAGGATTCGCCTGATCGCCCCGGCCCGCGGGCGCGATGCGGGGTTGGCGGCGGGGCCGCGCACGGCTATGCGCGGCCGCAGCGTGCGGACACGGCGTAGCGCCATTGGGCTGTATTACTATTGCAATACAGCATGGCTTGGGCTAAAACGGTCCCCGCAAGGTCGAAACTCCAGGAACCGGATTGCACCCATGGCGACGAAATTCAGCGAAATAAGTGCAGCAGACATGCGCGCGGCAATGGTCGACAGCCAGCTTCGCCCCAACGACGTCATCGACCCGGCGGTCGTCGCGGCGATGGCGGCGGCCCCGCGCGAGGCGCATGTGCCCGCAGCCCTCGCCAGCGTCGCCTATATGGATCGCGCGATCGCCCTGGGAGGCGGGCGCGTCCTGAACCCGCCGCTCGTCGCCGGGCGGATGCTCGTCGCGGCGGCCGTCCGTCCGGGCCTGCGCGTGCTGCTGATCGGCAGCGCGACCGGCTATCTGGCCGGCCTGCTCGCGCGGCTGGGCGCCGAAGTGCATGCCGTCGAGGAACAGGCCGACCTGATGGCGGCGGCGCAGGCGGCGACGAAGAGCGACACGATTCGCTGGACCGCGGGGCCGCTCGCGGCCGGCGATCCGGCCGGCGCGCCGTTCGATCGCATCATCATCGACGGCGCGATCGACATCCTGCCCGATGCCATTGCCGACCAGCTTGCAGACGGAGGCCGGATCGTCGCCGCGCGCCGCGACGGATCGGTGACGCGGCTCGTCCAGGGGGTCAAGACCGGCGGCGCGATCGCGCTGCGCAGCTTTGCCGACATGGACGTCGCGCCGCTGCCGGGCTTTGCCGCACCGGCGGGCTTCCGCTTCTAACGACGCCCCTCTCCCTCCCTCGTTTTTCAGGCTGGACGCGATGATGCAGACCAAGAACCCGACCCCGACGCTCCGCCGCAGCCACTGGCTTGCCGGGCTTGCGTCGGGCGCGCTGGCACTGTCCTCGCCTGCGGCGGCCGAAACCTTGCAGGGGGCGCTTGCCAAAGCCTATGAAAACAACCCGACGCTGACCGCGGCGCGCGCGGGACAGCGGGCGAACGACGAAAATGTCCCGATCCAGAAAAGCTATGGCCTGCCGTCGCTGGGTGCGCAGGGCGAATATACCGAGAATCTGATCCGCCCGGGCAACAGCTTTTCCTCGCCGACGCGCCTGATCACCGGCGCCGGCCAGCTGTCGGTTCCCATCTATCAGGGCGGCGCGGTGCGCAATGCGGTGAAGGCCGCCAAATATCGCGTCGAAGCGGGACAGGCCGACCTGCGCGCGACCGAAGCGAGCATCTTTTCGCAAGTCGTCGGCGCCTATATGGACGTGATCCGCGACCAGGCGATCGTCCAGCTCAACCAGAATAACGTCTCGGTGCTCAAGACCAATTTGCAGGCGACGAGCGACCGGTTCGAGATCGGCGACCTGACCCGCACCGACGTCGCGCAATCGCAAGCCCGGCTCGCACTGGCCGAGGGCGACCTGCGCGGTGCGGAAGCGAATCTGATCGCCAGCCGCGAATCCTATATCCGGCTGGTCGGCGAAGCCCCGGTCGACTTGCAGCCGCCGCCGCAGCTGCCGAACCTGCCCGCGAGTGCCGAGGACGCGGTTGCGGTCGCACTAAGCGACAATCCCGACATCGCAGCCGCCGACGAACGGCTGAGCGCGTCGCGCGCCGACATCGGCGTCGCGCGGTCGTCGCGGATACCGAAGCTCGATGGCACGGTGAGCGGCAGCTATACGAACTTCCTGGGCTCGCTGTCGAGCGGGGTGCCGGGTGTCGGCGTGTCCCAGACGCAGAAGACCGCCGCAGCCGGGGTGACGCTGACCGTGCCGCTGTTCCAGGGCGGACGCCCGTCGGCGCAAGTCCGCCAGGCGCAGGCGCGCACCAGCCAGGCGATCGAAACCTATGTTGCGACCGAGCGCGACGTGATCGCGCAGACGCGCGGCGCCTATGCCGCGTGGCAGGCGAACGAACGCGTGATCGCCGCCACCCAGCAGGCGGTGAGCGCCAACTCCCTGTCGCTCGAGGGGGTTCGCGCCGAAAACAGCGTCGGCACGCGGTCGATCCTCGACATATTGAATGCCGAGCAGGAATATCTGAACGCGCAGGTCCAGCTCGTGTCGGCCAAGCGCAATTCCTATGTCGCGGCCTTTTCGGTGCTCGCCGCGATGGGCAAGGCCGAAGCGCGCGACCTGGGGATAGAAGGCGGGCCGCTCTACGATCCCGCCGCCAATTACGAACGCGTGAAGGGCCAGATCTGGGACTGGGCCGACGATCCGGCGCCGCAGCAGCAGACGACGTCGACCCGCGACGTCCCCGCCGCCGATGCCAGCGTGCCGCCGGGCGACAATCCGCTGATCGGCCCGGTCGATCCCGAGCGCGGACAATAGGACTTGGCAAAGCGCGCCCCGACCCGGTAAGACATGGTTAACCGCCCGCTTCCGGGCGCGGTTTAAGGGGGCCATATGGGCGACATGTCGCGAGAGCCGTCGATGGAAGATATCCTGTCGTCGATCCGGCGCGTGATTGCGCGCGACGAAACGCCGGGCGCCGCCCGCGGCGAGCGGGCAGCCGACGATATCCTGGACCTTCAGGACGAACAGGCCGATGCCGACCCCGCCGCCGAACCGGCGGACCCGGATACCGACGAGCTGGTATCGGCGGCGAGCGCCGATGCGGCGCGCCAGTCGCTCGAGGCGCTGACCGCCGCGATCGCTCCTGCCGCGCCCGCCAACGCCGCCGCTCCGGCGGGTCCGGGCGGCCGCACGATCGAGGATGTCGTCGTCGATGCGCTGCGCCCGATGCTGAAGCAATGGCTCGACGCGAACCTGCCCGACATGGTCGAAGCGATGGTGGCGAAGGAAATCAGCCGGATCACCGGTCGGCGGCTCTGACGCCTCAGGCGTCCCAGTCCGCCCAGTCTTCGAGCAGGTAACGCGCGATCGCGAGCGGCGGCGGCACCATGAAGAGCGCATCGCTGTCGCCGCCGAGCGCCGCACGCACCTCTGCCCGGTCGACCCACATCGCAGCCTCGATTTCGGTTTCGTCGAGCGTAAGCGCGGAATCGCCCGCCATCGCGTGGCAGCCGACCATTAGCGACGAGGGGAAAGGCCAGGGTTGGCTGGCCACATAGGTCACGTCCGACACGTGAAGCCCGGCTTCCTCGAACAATTCGCGCGCGACCGCTTCCTCGAGCGATTCGCCGGGCTCGACGAACCCCGCGAGCGCCGAAAACATGCCCGGCGGGAATTGCCGCTGGCGCCCGACGAGCACGCGCCCGTCATGTTCGGCAAGCATGATCACGACGGGGTCGACGCGCGGAAAATGCTCGGCACCGCAGTCGCCGCAGCGGCGCCCCCAGCCACCGCGGAATATCTCGGTCGGCGCGCCGCATACGGCGCAGAAGCCATGCCGCGCGTGCCAGTCGACGAGGCTGCGCGCGCCGCCATAGAGCGCCAGATCCTGACGCGAAAGCAGGGGCAGGAGCCGCATGACGGTGCGCGATCGGGCATCGATGCGCGCGCCGCGCGGCGCCTCGCGCACGAAATAGGGAATGCCGCGTTCGTCGCGCCCGAGCAGCATCAGCGCCCGGTCGTCGGCGGGGTCGAGCGCCTCCCACCGCAATCCGCCGCCGTCGCCCGGCACGAAATCGATCCCGTCGAGCGCGAGGCTGCGCGCGCGCGGATCGGCGCAGGCCGCCGCATAGGCGTCGGGATCGGTGCGAAGCTGGTCGGCGCGGTCGAGCCACGCCCCCACGAAGCCGAGCGGATTGGGCATCAGCTCATCACGTCGAGGTAGAAGTTTTTCCCGAAGTCGGCCTGAAACGGCAGCGCGTTGGAGGGCATATATTGCGTGTATCCGCCGACGCGATAGCCCCGCCTGCGATCGACGAAGCCCACCGTGCCCGCGGCGCCCGCCCAGCCGTAAAGCCCTTCGCCCGTCGGCGATGTCGCGAGCGAGACGCGGCCGCCGGCGCCGAAACCTTCGCCTTCGATGAAGGTGCCCTTGCGGTCGATCGCATCGTCGATCAGGTTCGACATCGCGAGCCGCGCCGTTTCCACCTCCATGACGCGCACCCCGTCGGTCTCGCCCTCGCCGAGCAGCATCGCGAGGAAGCGGTCGTAGTCGCGCGCGCTCGACACCAGCCCGCCGCCGCCATAGGGCATCGGGGGCGGGTCGAGATAGATCGAGCTGGTCGCCGGGTCGATCGGGATCAACACCCCGCCGACCGGCGCATAGTTGGTCGTCAACCGGCCGACCTCGCCCGCTGGCACCTGGAACCAGGTGCTCTTCATGCCGAGCGGATCGAAGAGCCGGGCCTTCAGGAAGGCGTCGAAGGGCTGGCCGGACACGACTTCGATGACGCGGCCCATCAGGTCGAGCCCGACCGAATAGCTCCAGTGCGTGCCGGGTTCGTAGACGAGCGGCAGTTCGGCCAGGCGATCGGCGAAGGCCGCGAGACCGGGCGCGGGCGTGACCTTGGGCAGACCCGGAATCGGCAGGCGGCTGACCTGCCCGCCGACGATCCCGGCCTTGTTATAGGCCTCGCGGATCGGTCCCTTCTGGATGATGTCGTATCCGAGCCCCGCGGTGTGGGTGAGCAGGTGCCGGACGGTAATCTGCGTCTTTGCCGCGTGCACCGCAGTGATCGAACCGTCGGGGGTGTCCTGGACCTTCATGTTGCGGAAGGCAGGGAGAAAGTCGGCGATCGGCTGGTCGAGCCCCATCTTGCCGTCCTCGACGAGCAGCATCGCCGCCATCGCGGTGATCGGCTTGGTCATCGAATAGAGGCGCCACAAGGTGTCCGGCCCGACCGCCTTCGTCGAATCCATCGCCTGTGTCCCGGCGCCGAAACAGACCGGCGCCTCCTGGCCCTTGCCGATACAGGCGAGCGTGCCTGCGAGCTCGCGGCGGTCGACGAAACCCGTGATGAAGGCGTTGGTCGCCGGAAAGAGCGCGGCGCCGTCGGCGCGGAACGCAAAGGCCGTGCCGGGCAGGAAGGCCGCGGCGCCGCCGAGCGCCATTCCGCCAAGCAGCCCGCGGCGCGTAATCGTCATCGTCATTCGTCTCTCTCCCGCATCTTGTCGACGAGCTTGCGATAGAGCGTCGGGAGCCCCGCCGCGTCAAGCCTCGCGAGCGGCCACCATTCGCCTTCCGCTGCGGCATCGGGGACTTCGTGACGCACGAGCGCGAGCCGCAGGTTGAAATGGGTGAAGCCGTGGTCGACCGCGACCAGCCCCGACTCGGCGGGCGCGGTCTCGGTCCAGTCGCCGCCGGGCAGCGCCCGCATCCCGCCGAGCATCCCCTTGCCGGGCCGCCGTTCGAGCCAGAGCCGCCCCTCGCGCTCGATCCAGTGGGCGAGGCCGTAGCGTTGCGGCTTGGCCCTTTTCGGCGGCTTCACCGGCAGGTGGTCGATATCCGTGCGTCCGCGCGCGCGGCAGTCGGCCATGACGGGGCAGATCGCGCACGCCGGGACACGCGGCGTGCAGATGGTCGCGCCGAGGTCCATCAACGCCTGCGCGAAATCGCCGGGCCGGGCAGCGGGCACCCACGGCGCCAGCGCCGCCCGGATCGGGCGCTTCGCGGCGGGGAGCGGGGTTTCGATCCACCGGTGGCGCGCGATCACGCGTTCGATGTTCGCATCGACGACGACCGAGGCGCGGCCGAATGCGATCGCCGCGACGGCGGCGGCGGTATAGTCGCCGACCCCCGGCAGGCCGCGCAAGCCCGCCTCGCTGTCGGGAAAGCGGCCGCCGTGAACGGTCACGACCGCGCGCGCGCAGGCGAGCAGGTTGCGCGCACGCGCATAATAGCCGAGCCCCGCCCACGCCGCCATGACGTCGGCATCGTCGGCGGCGGCGAGATCGGCGACGGTGGGCCACCGCGTCGTGAAGCGCAGGAAATAGTCGCGAACCGCCGCGACGGTCGTCTGTTGCAGCATCACCTCTGCCAGCCAGACGCGATAGGGGTCGGGCACCGCGTCGCTGCCCGGCGGCACCCGCCACGGCAGGACCCGCGCCGACCGGTCGTACCAGCCAAGCAGGCGGCCGGCGAAGTCGTCGTTCATCGTGTCGGCAGTGTCGGAAGTCTGGACGCTCACCCCCCGCCTATGGCATGGCGACGCGCATGGCGAAAGCTGGCAGCGAGGACACGCCCGTAAAGAAGGCGAAGGCGAAAGGCGGCGCGAAGGGCCCGAAAAAGGCCCCCGCGCGCGCCTATGAGCGCCCGCGCGGCGGCGAACCGCGCGCGATCGCCGACCTGGTCCCCGAAATCGGCCGCGCCGCATTCCGCAAGTTCGGATTCATCCAGTCGTCGGTGGTCAGCCGCTGGCGCGAGATCGTCGGCGACAGGCTGGCCGCAGTAACCCAGCCGGCGATGATTCGCTTTCCGGCGGGCCAGAAGGCGGGCGGCACGCTGCACCTGACGATCAGCGGCGCGCACGCCCCGATGCTCCAGCATGTCGCACCCGACATCATCACCGCGGTCAACCGCTTCTTCGGCTATGCCGCGATAGCCAATGTCCGCATGACCCACGGCCAGATCGAGCGCCCCGCGCCCGTTCAGCCTGCCGCAATGCTGAAACCCGTACCCGCGGAGCTGGGGGACAGTCTGCGCGACATCGGCGACCCCGAGCTTCGCACCGTGCTCGAACGCATGGCGGCGGGACTCGCGGCGCCGCCGAAGCTCCCCCGCATCAGTTGATGGAAAGACCCGTCCCGATCATGTCGACCCCCTTCGCAAGCAGATTCCGGCGCCGCGTCGCGATGGTGCTGCTGCCCGTTTTCGGCCTTGCCCTGCTGACCGCCGCCGCACCGGTCAAGCCGGGCTGGTCCGCGACGATCGGTGAAAGCGGCATCGGCGCCTATAGCGTCGGCAACCCGCAAGCGAAGGTCAAGCTGGTCGAATATTTCAGCTATACCTGTTCGCATTGCGCGGAGTTCGCCAAGGAAGCGAGCGCGCCGTTGAAGGCCCAATATGTCGACAAGGGCAGCGTT
Organism: Sphingopyxis sp. CR5; assembly: GCF_059693785.1. NCBI lineage: Bacteria > Pseudomonadati > Pseudomonadota > Alphaproteobacteria > Sphingomonadales > Sphingopyxidaceae > Sphingopyxis > Sphingopyxis sp. CR5. The sequence continues at coordinate 89,602 of NZ_JCATIE010000004.1, forward strand.
CTTTTCGAATATCGCAACCTGATCCGCGATCCGGTCGACATGACCGCGGCGATGCTCGCGCGCTGCGGCGGAACCAAGGCCTTCGCTGCCAATCACGAGGCGATTTTCGCCGCGCAACCGGCGTGGCTCGGCAAGGCCGCGAAATTGTCGAAGGAACAGCAGGCGCCCTGGTACAAAGGATCGCTGGGCGACCGGACGACGCGGATCGCGGCCGATGTCGGCCTGGACACGCTGATGCGCGGCCGCGGCTATAGCGCGGCGCAGATCAATACCTGCCTTTCGAGCGGGGTCGCCGAGGCCGAGTTGATGGCGATGACGAATATCGGGCTGGGCGCCGACAAGGTGATGGGAACCCCGACCTTCTTCATCAACGGCCGCCGTGCCGAAGTCGGTCACTGGGCCGATCTGAAAACCCTGCTCGACGCCGCGATCAAGGGCTCCTAATACTCCCCCACTCGATGATGTTACCGGAGAATGCCGTGAAGACCCTGCCCGTTCTGCGCCTCGCCCTTCTGTCCTCGCTCGGCGCGCTGGCGCTCGCCGCGTGCGGCGACAGCAAGACCGACACGGTCGAACAACAGGCGGCGATCGCCAAGGTCGCGCCGCCGGCGGACAAGAGCTGGTCCGACGTCGTGGCGAAGACGCCCGACGGCGGCGTCGTGATGGGCAATCCCGACGCCGCGATCAAGATCGTCGAATTCGGTTCGCTGACCTGTTCGCATTGCGCCGATTTCGCCACCGAAAGCCACGACGAACTGAAGCGCGATTTCATCGACACCGGCCGCGTCAGCCTGGAATTCCGCAACTTCGTGCGGGACGGCATCGACGCCGCGGCCGCCGCGATCACCCATTGCGCCCCGACCGACCGCTATTTTGCCCTGACCCAGAGCACCTTTGCATCGCAGGGCGACCTGTTCGCCGCGGCGCAGGCCAATCAGAAAGGGTTCGAGGCGGCGATGAATGCCGCGCCCGCCGCCCGTTTCCCGGCGCTCGCAAAAGCGATGAAGCTCGACGAATTCTATCAGGCGCGCGGGCTGACGGCGGACCAGGTCAACAGCTGCCTGTCGGATCTGGGCAACATCCAGAAACTGGAAGAGAGCACCAACGCCGCGGCGAAGAAATATAATATCCAGGGCACCCCGACCTTCCTGATCAACGGTCAGGTTGCCGAGGGCGTCGCGACGTGGCCGCTGATGCGCGACCGGCTGCGGACGATGGGCGCGCGCTGACGCTCGCGCGTCGCCCCGCTACCCCCTTGCGACTCCCCGGCCCGCGCGGCATGACGGAGCCAAGGGGGATATGTGACGACACGGTTACACGGCCTGCGATTCGCTGACCTGCACGGGGGCATTCCGTGCAGATAAAGCGGTTGCGCCTGACCGGTTTCAAAAGCTTCGTCGAGCCCACCGAGCTGCGTATCGAGCCGGGGCTGACCGGTGTCGTCGGTCCCAATGGCTGCGGCAAGTCGAACCTGCTCGAGGCGATCCGCTGGGTCATGGGCGAATCCTCCCCCAAGTCGATGCGCGGCGGCGGGATGGAAGACGTCATCTTTGCGGGCACATCGTCCCGCCCGCCGCGCGATTTCGCCGAGGTCGCGCTGCATTGCGACACGCAGGGCGCCGTCGTCGCGGGGCTGGCGGGCGAAGGCGACCGCGACGACCTGGAGGTCATTCGTCGCATCGAGCGTGGCGCCGGCAGCGCCTATCGCGCCAACGGCCGCGACGTGCGTGCGAAGGACGTCGCGCTGATCTTTGCCGACGCGGCGACCGGCGCGCACAGCCCCGCGCTCGTCAGCCAGGGCAAGATCGCCAATGTCATTGCGGCGAAACCGACCGATCGCCGGGCGATGCTGGAAGAAGCGGCGGGAATCGCCGGCTTGCACGTGCGGCGCAAGGATGCCGAACAAAAGCTGCGCGCGACCGAGACCAATCTGGCGCGGCTGTCCGAAATCGTCGCCGACATGGAGCTGCGCGCCAATGCGCTGCGGCGGCAGGCGCGCGCGGCCGAGAAATACAAAAGGCTGAGCGACGATATCCGGATCGCCGAAGGGCGGTTGATCTATGCGCGGTGGCGCGAGGCCGCCGCCGCCGCCGACCAGGCACGCCGCGAGGCGGACGCCGCCGAAGCCGCCGTGAAGGCCGCGCAACACGAGCTGGAAACCGTATCGACCGCGCAGACCGAAGTCGCGACCCGCGTCGCCGCCGCACGAAGCGACGCGCAGGCGCAGCGCGACGCGCTGGCCGACGCGACCGCGACCCAGGTCCGGCTTGCCGGGGAGGAGCGGGCGGCGCGCCAGCGGATCGACGATCTGGCGGCGCAGCAGGCTCGGCTCGCCGACGACCGTGCCCGCGAAGGCGAGCTGGCGCGCGACGCGCATGGCGCGCTGACCGCGCTCGACGGCGAAGCGAAGGAGCTTGCGCGGCAAATCGCGACGCACGACGCGGGCAAGGCGGAGCTTGTCGAGGCGAGCCAGTCGGCGCAGGGGCGGCTGCGCGACGCCGAAGTTTCGCTCGCGCAGGCGCGGGCGAAGGCGGCGAGCGAGGCCGCCGACCGGCGCGTCGCGGTCAACGCCCGCGACGCCGCCGAAGCCGCGGTGCGCCGGATCGACGCGCAGCGCGAGAGCGTCGAGGCCGAAGTGGCGGCGCTCGGCGACAGCGACGCGCTGTCCGCGACCGTCGAGAGCAGCGGCCGGGCGGCCGCCGAAGCCGAAGCGCGAATCGGCATCGCCGAAGCCGCGCTGACCGAAGCCGAAGCCGACCGCGAAGCCGCGACCGCCGACCTGGCCCGGCTCGACGCGGCGCTCGCCGAAGCGCGCGCCGCACTGGCCGCGCTCGAAGGCGAGGCGGCGACGCTCGAACGCGCGCTGGCCGCCGCACGCAGCGATGCCGACCGCATCCTGGACCGGATCAAGGTCAAGCCGGGATATGAAGCCGCGCTGGCCGCGGCGCTGGGCGACGACCTCGACGCGGGGACCGGCGAAGACGCGGCGCGAAGCTGGCGCGGCGCCGACACCGGTCGGGACGATCCGGCGCTGCCCGCCGGGACGCAGCCGCTCGCCGGAGTTGCCGACGCCCCCGCAGCGCTAGCGCGCCGGCTGGCGCAAGTCGCGGTCGCCGAACAGGATGGCAGGCAGCCGCTGGCGGTCGGCCAGCGCCTGGTCACCCTGGACGGCGTGATGCGGCGCTGGGACGGTTTCGTCACGCGCGGCGATGGCGCGACCGCCAGCGAGCGGTTGATGCGGCAGAACCGCCTCGACGCGCTCGCGGCGCAGCGCCCCGAAGTCGAACTCGGCGTGCAGGAGCTGCGCGACCGCCGCGAGACGATGGCGACGACGCTTTCCGAACGCACCGCGGCCGCGGGCGCGGCGCGCAAGCGGCTTGCCGAAGCCGACGAGGCGCGGCGGACCGCCCTGCGCGCCGCCGACCAGGCGCAAGCGGCCCTCGATCGCCACCGCGACGCCACCGCGCTGTTCGACCGGCGGCGCCAGGAGATCGCCGCCGCGGCGCACGAAGCCGCCGAGACGCTGGCGGCGCAAGCGGCGGCGCTCGCGGCGCTTCCCGACGAAGGCCTCGCCCGCGCGGCGCTCGAGCGCGAGGAGCAAGCCACCGAAAGTGCGCGCAGCGATGCCGGCGCCGCACGCGACGCCTTGGCCGCGCACGAGCGCAATCTCGCCAGCCTGAGCGAACGACAGGCGGTGGTCGCCGCCGAGACAAAGAGCTGGAAAGCGCGCGCCGGCGAGGCGGCGCGCCGCGTTACCGACATGGACAAGCGCCACGACGCGCTGGGCGCCGAAGCCGCCAAGATCGCCGGCCTGCCCGACCGGCTCGCCGCCGACCGCATCGCCGCCGAAGTGCGGCAGGCCGAGCTGCGCGATCGGGTCGCCACCGCCGAAGCGCAGGAGCGCGACGCCGAAGCGGCGCTACGCGAAGCCGAAGCGGCGCTGACCACGATCCGCGAGCGCGTGGCCGCGGCCCGCGAGGCGCGCGCCGGGGCGGTCGCCCGTTCCGAAAACGCCGAGCAACGCCGGATCGAGATGGGCCGCGTGTCGGGGGAGCGTTTCGAATGCCCGCCTCCGCTGCTACCGCAGAAAGTCGGGTTCGAGAGCGACGGCGTCGGCGACGCGCCGACCGAATCGGCGGCGCACGACCGATTGATCGCCGATCGCGAACGACTGGGTCCGGTCAATCTGGTCGCGGCGGACGAACTCGCCGAGCTCGACACCCAGCGCGAGAAAAGCGCCGCCGAGATCGACGAGCTGCAACAGGCGGTGAACCGGCTGCGCGGGTCGATCGGCAATCTGAACCGCGAAGGGCGCGTCCGCCTGCTCGCCGCGTTCGAGGCGGTGAACGGTCATTTCCAGCGGCTGTTCACGACGCTGTTCAACGGCGGGCAGGCGCATCTCGAGCTCGTCGATTCGGACGATCCGCTCGAAGCCGGGCTCGAGATCATGGCGCAGCCGCCGGGCAAGCGGCTCGGCTCGCTGACCCTGTTGTCGGGGGGCGAGCAGGCGCTGACCGCGGTCGCGCTGATCTTTGGCCTGTTCCTGACCAACCCCGCGCCGATCTGCGTCCTCGACGAGGTCGATGCGCCCCTCGACGATGCGAATATCGAACGATTTTGCGACCTGCTCGACCGGATGACGCGCGAGACCGATACGCGCTACCTGATCGTCACGCACAATGCCGTGACGATGGCGCGCATGCACCGGCTGTTCGGCGTCACGATGGTCGAAAAGGGGGTCAGCCGCCTTGTCTCGGTCGACCTCGGCGGTGCGGAGGAATTGCTCGCGGCAGAATAGTCAGCCCGCGCTGCCGACCACCAGCATGGCGGCGAAGACGAGCAGCCCGGCGAAACGATTGCTGCGGAACTTGGCCAGCGCATCGGCGTGGTTCGCGGCATCGAGCGTCGCCACCTGTCCCGTCAGGTGCACGGCGGCGGGCAGCAGCGCCACGAAGACCAGCGGGTCGGGCCGCACGTTCCACAGCGCCCCGGCCCACAGCGCAAGCGCGAAGGCATAGCAGAGCGCGACCCCGCTGCGGACGTGCGGTCCCAGCGCCCGGGCGGCCGATTTGACGCCGACGAGCGCGTCGTCCTCTATATCCTGGAGCGCATAGATGGTGTCATAGCCGATCACCCAGGCGATGCAGCCGGCGTAGAGCAACGGGAGGGCAAGTCCGGGGCCGCCACCGACCGCGATCCAGCCGACGAGCGCACCCCAGCTGAAGACGAGCCCCAGCCACGCCTGCGGCCACCAGGTGATGCGCTTCATAAAGGGATAGGCGGCGACGAGCGCGAGGCTCGCCAGTGCGACGACCTGCGCCGGGCGCGGCAGTTGCAGCAGCACGACCAGCCCGATGAGCGCGAGCAGGCCGGTCCACACAAGCGCCGCCCCGACCGACACCGCTCCGCTGGCGACGGGGCGCGACGCGGTGCGCGCGACTTTCGCATCGAGGTCGCGGTCGACGATGTCGTTATAGACACAGCCCGCGCCGCGCATCGCGATCGCGCCGAGCAGCATCCAGAAGAAGAGCGTCCAGTGGCTGCGCGCGCCGCCGCCGAGCGCGAGGCCCCAGGCGCAGGGCCAGTAGAGCAGCCACCAGCCGATCGGGCGATCGAAGCGCGCGAGCAGCGCATAGGGCCGGGCGCGCGCGGGAAGCAGCGCGAGGAAACCCTGGTGCTGGCTGTCGGGCGTATGGGTCGCGGTCATCGCCCGCGCGATAGCAGGGCCGGCACGACGGATAAATGGGCGAATTAGCTGCAGCTGGCCTTCGTACCCGGGCCATAGACCTTCGACAGGTCGCGGCCCTCGCGGATGTTGAAGGCCGCGGTCGAGCGAATGGTCCGGGGGCCGAGCCAGGCGCCGTAGAGCAGTGGCTGATATTCATAGGCGACTTCGATGAACATGACCGCCGTCCCCGTCGCCGCGGTGACTTCATGGTCTTTCGGTCCCATGCCCTTGAAGCTCGTCCCGGTCTTGCCCTTGCCCTCGGCGCCGTAGCTCGAGGAGACCGGCAGGTTTCCGTAGCAGCGCTGCCAGTGAATCCACTGGCCCCCGTCCGAATTGCGCTCGAGGCTCGACAGGATGATCCGGCCGTGCTGGGCGAAGTCGAGCCCCCGGGCCTGTTGATCGACCCCGGTGAAGACCTCGTTGATGTCGAGTTCGCGCACCTGCGGCTGCGCGAGGTTGCTGCCGAACGCGATGCGCGACGCGTTGTCGGCGGCGCTGAGGCCGATCTGGCTGATGCGCGTGTTGACCAGCGTCAGATTGGCGATCTCGAGCCCGGCAAAGCCGACGAGCACCAGAAAGGGAATGGCAAAGGCCATCTCGACCAGGACGGCCGCGCGGCTGTCGCGGACCAGCCGGGCGCCGACGGCCCCCGCCCGGATCGGAAACGATCCTAGTCGCATATGACCTCGCTCGTCTCTGTGCTTGTCGTATAGGGCTGGTTGCGCAGCACGGTGGTCGAGGTCAGGGTTACCTCTTGCGACTGGCCGAGCATGCGCCACACGGGCAGCACGCGGTTGATCTTCATCGACGCGGTGTAGAGGACGACGTCCTCGGCCCCGCCGTTGTTGTCCATCCCGCGATCGGTGTCCCAGCTGCCGTTTCCGTTGACGTCCTCGAAGCATTCGCCGCTGTCATAGGCGCCGTTGCCATTCTCGTCGGTAAAGGCTTCGGGATCGCCGACCTCGTCATAGCTGTTATACGCCTTGCGCACGAAGGTGACGTTGGCGTCGCGAAAGACATTTTGGACCCGCTCGCGCACGACCGCGTCGAGCGCCGACTGGTCGGCGGCATTGCCTTCGAGCGTCGCGTCGCGCGCCGCCTTGCTGACCGCGCCCTGCAGGACCTGGTTGGCGTACATCTGCCACGAATAGTCGAAGATCCCCATGAGCAGCAGCAGGAACACCGGGGCGGTCAGCGCGAACTCGACCATCGCGACGCCCCGTTGATGGCGCCGTAGCCGGCGCAGGATCGACCGCGCGCGGATCACTGCGACAACCTCAGCTTCGAAATCTGCCGCGCGATCGCCTGGAAATTCTCGTTGAGCGCGTCGGCATCGTCAGCCTGATACGCCTTGCCCGGGCTAGCGCAGTTGGTCAGCGATGTGCTGAGCGAGGTGCCGAAACTGACGACCCAGACGGTGATATTCTTGTTCTTCGCGGCCGAGCAAAGCTGCTGGAAGCGGTTGTTGTGGCGCGACGTCAGGTCGTTGTCGTCGCTGCCCCCGACGCGGTGCATCAGATATTCATAGCCCTGGAACGACAAATTGCCCATGTTGGGGGCCATCTGGCCGTCGGTCATGAAGACGATGTGGCGACCGATCGGCCGCTTGTTGGGCGCTTCGGCGTTTTCGTCGGCGAACATGCCGTCGGGCGACAGGAAGCGCACACCCCATACCATGCCGGCATCGTGATAGGTGCCGCCGAGCGGCTTCAGCGAGCCGATATAGGTGTCGAAGCTCGACCGGTCGGCCTTGGTCATCGTGGTCAGCTTCATCGCGGGAGCGGGGCAGACGCCCCAGCCGTCGGCCCAATATTTCGAATAATTCTGCCAGCTGCCCTTTGACTTGTCATTGGTCGTGACGTTTTTAGCATCAACCACTTGCCCGTCCTTCGAAGTGTTGGACGGCGAATAGCTGGGGTGTGATGCCCGTGCGAACGCGATTTCAGGGATCAGCAGTTTCCATTTGGTCACGTCGTCGCTGGTCGGCGCGGTGTCGACATCCATGTCGAGCGCCTCGTCAGGTGCCGTCTCGTCCGAATCGAAGTCGGCCGTCTGCCGCTCGATGACGCAGCCACCCCAAATATTGCTCTGCTCGGTTCCATAGTCACCGACGTTCGTCACGACCGAGGTGACGCCATCCTTGGCGTCCGCCACCGGAAATCGCCGGTTGATATAGGTGTATTTATTGTCGAACACCTTTTTGAGAATTTCGGTCTTCGTTACCTTGTACGTGCGCGTAAAAGTCCAGCGAAGCCTTTCGATACGGCAACTTCCACCCCACCGGCTGGACACCCAGTTGTATCGATAGCTATAATAACGATAGGTTCGTTTCGAATCATAGACGGTAATCTTGGTGCTTCCGTTGACCTCCTGATCGTAATTCTGATCGGTCGTGTCGATCATCTGCGGATTGCCGTTGTCGGTCCAAGGTTCAAGCGCGTTGCATTTCGACTTGGAATTGGCGCTGCCATATGTTCCCGCGCTTTCCCAGTCAGGATTGCTGTTGCCCCCATCGGGAACCGGATCGGTCGCGGTATAGTCGTCCGATACAACGGTCGATTCATCCTCCCAGACCTCTTTCATCTTCGGGTCTCGTGACGGAAGATCGGTGAAGTCCGACAGCCAGTCGGGATCCTTGGCATAGAGGATCGCGCCGACGTTCGCCGACGAGCTATACGGCACGACGCCGAAGCGGAGACGCCCGTCGCCCATGTCGGCGTTGGTGAGCGTATCGAAAAAGTCCATCGTCGCGTTCTGGAGCGCCGTGATCCGGTTCACCGAGTCGCCCGAGTTCGTGCTGTCCATCGACCCGGTGACGTCGAGGACGAGCATCACGTCGGTGTTCGAGATTTCGAGCTTTGCCGTGCAGTTCACCGCCAGGTCGAAATCGGCGAAGCCGAAAATCTTCATCAGCGAGGTCGGCAGGCTGGTGCTCGCGGTCCCGACGACGTCCGAAGTGCCGCTGGCCTGCGACGAAAAGGTCACCCCTTCGCTGCCGTAGGTCCCCGCGGGAAAGTTGTAGTTGAACATCTTGTCCGCTTCGGCCTCTGCCGCGTCGGTGTAGGTGCCGGCGGCCATCGCGCGGCGCCCCGCGAGCACGCCCGCGTCGCACGCCTGCTGAAGGCGAAGCTGGGTCATATAGGCGCGGCCGATATCGACCGCCGAGCCGACGATGCCGATCAGCGGCACGACCGCGGCCGCGGTCAGCATGAAGGCATTGCCGCGCTGGTCGCGAAGAAGCGTCCTGGCGCCCTGGGCGACGCGGCGAATGATGGTCCCTCGCATGGTCACTAATCCCCTCTACGACCAGGTGCGCGGCCCACACAGATGCGCGTCTGGTACGCTGCACCTACGGGCAAACTGCTTACCAAATGGCTAATCGGGCGCGCGCCGCAGCGACCGAAACGGGCGCATCTGACCCAAAAAGGGACGTTTTCGATTCCCACCGCGCGCTATGGGCGCGCCTGCGCGCTTCTGCTATCGCCCGGCGATGCCCGCGACACCCGCCTGGCCGCCCGCCAGCACGCCCCGCCTGTTCGTCGACCAGCCGCTCGGCCCGGATTCGGCCCCCGCGATCGAAGGCGCCGCCGCGCATTATCTGCTCAACGTGATGCGGACGAAGCCCGGCGATCCGCTGCTGCTGTTCGACAATCGCAGCGGCGAGTGGCTGGCGACCGTCGCCGATACCGGCAAACGATCGCTCGCGCTGCGCATCGATCGGCAGACTCGGCCGCTGGAAAGCGTGCCCGACCTCTGGCTCTGCTTTGCGCCGGTCAAGAAGGCGCGGCTCGACTGGATCATCGAAAAGGCCACCGAGCTCGGGGTGCGACGGCTGCAACCGGTGATCACCGATCGCACGATCGTCGAACGCGTCAAGCGCGAGCGACTGGAGGCGCAAATCGTCGAGGCCTGCGAACAATGCGGTCGCACCGCACTCCCCGAACTCGCCGACCCGGTGAAATTGCCCGCGATGCTGGCGAGCTGGCCGGTGGCACGCGCGCTGCTGTTCGCCGACGAAGCCGGCGGCACCCCGCTCGCGCGCCTCGCCGCCCCGGCCCCGGCTGCGATCCTGACCGGGCCCGAGGGCGGGTTCACCGACCGCGAGCGCGACCTGTTGCTGCAAAGCCCGGCAGTGCGCCGAATGACGCTGGGCCCGCGCATCCTGCGCGCCGAAACGGCGGCGGTCGCCGCCATCGCCGCATGGATGGCCGGCCGTGGCGATTGGCAGACGGGCACGTGAACACGGGGCCTGCTTAACCCGTCGTTAGCCATATCGGGCGCATAGGGGCCGCATGATAGGGCGGGACCAGAGCCTCTATCGCCGGCGTGGGGGCTGGCGAAAATCGCTGTTGCAGGTGCTGGCGAGCCTCGCCGCGCCGGCGCTGATATGCGCGCCTGCACCGGCCGCAGCGCAGACCACGACGACCTATAGCAACACAAGCTCGGGCACGATCAATTCCTCGACGCCCTGCTCGTCGCCGCTCGTGCGGACCTTCTCGGTCGGAAGCAGCTTCCTCATCGCTGACGTCGATATCGGCGTGCTGGCGACGCACAGCTGGCGCGGCGATCTGCGGATCACGCTGCAATCGCCCACGGGAACGCGGGTCCAGCTGGTCAACGGCGACACGTCGAACCTGTCGGGCGACAATTTCAACGTCCGCCTCGACGATGAAGCGGCGCAGACGGTCAACACCGACGGCAACACGACGACCCATTCCACAAGTGCGCCGCCGTATCAGAACCAGTTCAGCCCCAATGCCGCCTTGTCGGCTTTCGACGGGGAGAATGCCGCCGGCACCTGGCGGCTGGAAATCTGCGACCAATATCCGTCGGCGGACAATGGCAATTTCCAGCGAGCCGACCTCTACCTGACCAGCCTCCCGTCCAACTATGCCGACCTGTCGCTGACGAAAAGCGTCAGCAACGCCAGCCCGACCGCCGGCGCAAGCATCAGCTATACGCTGTCCGTGACCAACGCGAGCGGGTCCCCCGTCACCGCCACGGGCGTCGCGGTACGCGACGTCCTGCCGGCAGGCTTTACCTTTGCCAGCGCATCGGGGTTCGGCACCTACAACAGCGGCACCGGCCTCTGGACCGTCGGCAGCGTGCCGCCCGGAACGACGCGCACGCTGACGATCAGCGGCAGCGTCAACGCGACCTCGGGCGCGACCGTCGCGAACGACGCGGAAATCGTCGCCTCTTCGGCGCCCGATGTGGATTCGACCCCCGACAATGATGCGGCCGGCGAAGACGACCAGGCCAGCGCGAGTTTTACCGTGTCGGGAAGCCGCGTCGCGGGCGTTCCGCCGACCCTGACCTGCCCCGCCGGCACCGCGCTGTGGGACTGGGACAGCATAAGCTGGTCCGCGGGAACGACGAGCGCCAGCACGACGTTGACGGGCATCGGCACGGCGTCGATCGACATTGCGATCAGCGGCGGCAGTTTTCTGAGCAACGCCACCTATGGCGGCCAGTCGCCGACGCGCCAGAACGTCGTCACCGGCGGCTATTCGCCCGCGCAATATTCGATCTTCCAGCTCGTCGATTTCACCAGCCGCTCGGGCAGCGTCACGTCGACCATCAGCCTGGCGACGGCGGTCCCCGGCGCGCAGTTCCGCCTGTTCGATATCGATTATGCGTCGGGCCAGTTCGCCGATCGGGTAACGGTGACCGGGCGCCTGGGCGGGACGACGGTCTATCCGACGCTTACCAACGGAGGCGCGAATTATGTCATCGGAAATAGCGCCTACGGCGACGTCCTGTCGGCCGACGGCGAGGCCGCGGGCAACGTCGTGGTCACCTTTGCCTCCGCGATCGACACGATCGTCATCGATTATGGCAGCCACGGCCTTGCCCCGTCGAACCCCGGGCAGCAGGGGATGGCGCTGCACGATATCAATTTTTGCCGGCCGACGACCACGCTCGCCATCACGAAGACGAGCAGTGTCGTCAGCGACCCGGTCAACGGCACGACCAACCCCAAGGCGATCCCGGGTGCGACGATGCGCTATTGCCTGCTGGTGACGAATACGGGCGCGGCGGCCGCGACGAGCGTCGCGCTCGGCGACACGCTGCCCGCGACGCTCGCGTTCACGCCGGGGTCGCTGCGCAGCGGGTCGAGCTGCGCCGGCGCGACCACGGTGGAGGACGACAACGCCGCCGGGGCCGACGAGAGCGACCCGTTCGGCGCGTCGCGCAGCGGTGCGGCGGTGAGTGCGTCGACCGCGACGCTGGCGCCGGCCGCGAGCATGGCGATCACCTTTGACGCCATCGTAAATTAACCGCCAATCCCCCTCTGGTAAGACGGGCAGCGGCCGCCTACATGGCGCCATGAGCACGCGAACGGTTTCGGATCAAAACGATCCCATCATCGAGCACCGCGACCAGCTCGCGGCGCCCATGATAGAGGGCGAAAAGCCGCGCGAGACCTGGCGCATCGGCACCGAGCACGAAAAGTTCGTCTATCGCACCGACGACCATCGCGCGCCCGCCTATGACGAACCCGGCGGTATTCGCGACCTGTTGATGGCGCTGACCCGATTCGGCTGGGAACCGGTGATCGAAGGCGGCCAGGTCATCGCGCTTTCGGGCAGCGACGGCACGATCAGCCTGGAACCGGCGGGCCAGCTCGAACTGTCGGGCGCGCCGCTCGAGAACCTGCACCAGACCTGCGCCGAAACCGGCCGCCACCTGAAGCAGGTGAAAGAGGTCGGCGCCGAACTGGGCCTCGGCTTCCTGGGGCTCGGCATGTGGCCCGACAAGACGCGCGCCGAGCTGCCGATCATGCCCAAGGGCCGCTATGGCATCATGCTCCGCCACATGCCGCGCGTCGGCAGCCTGGGCCTCGACATGATGCTGCGCACCTGCACCATCCAGACCAACCTGGACTATGGGTCCGAGGCCGACATGGTGCAGAAGTTCCGCGTCTCGCTGGCGCTCCAGCCGCTCGCGACCGCGCTGTTCGCTTCGTCGCCTTTTACCGAGGGCAAGCCCAACGGCTACCTGTCCTATCGCAGCCATATCTGGACCGACACCGATCCGGCGCGCACGGGGATGCTGCCCTTCGTGTTCGAGGATGGCTTCGGATACGACCGCTATGTCGACTATATGCTCGACGTGCCGATGTATTTCGTCTTCCGCGACGGCAACTATATCGACGCCGCGGGGCTCAGCTTCCGCGATTTCATGAAGGGCGAGCTGTCGGTTCTGCCCGGCGAGCTGCCGCGCCTGTCCGACTGGACCGACCATCTGTCGACCGCCTTTCCCGAAGTCCGGCTCAAGAGCTTCCTCGAGATGCGGGGGGCCGACGGGGGGCCGTGGAACCGCATCTGCGCGCTGCCCGCGCTATGGGTTGGCCTGCTCTATGACCAGGGCGCCCTCGATGCCGCATGGGACCTGGTCAAGGACTGGTCCATCGCCGAGCAACAGGCGCTGCGCGACGCGGTGCCGCGCGACGGACTGTGCGCCGCCGCACCGGGCGGGGGCACCGTCCGCGATCTGGCCCACCGGGTTCTCGATATCGCCGCGCAGGGCCTCGCCGCGCGCGGCGAGGTCAATTCGATGGGCGACAACGAGGTCGGATTTCTCGAACCGCTGCGCCAGATCGCCAAGAGCGGCAAATCGCCGGCGCACGACCTGCTCGACCGGTACGAAGGCCCCTGGGGCGGCGACCTCTCTCGCCTCTATGACGAGCTGAGTTTCTAGGCGACGGGGCCGACCCGCGGATCGGGTTCGAGGCGAATCACCGGCGTGCTGCGTCCTGTCAGCCGGGCAAAGATGCGCGGGACGAGCGCGTGGCTCTGGGCCCAGGCCCAATAGGCCTGGTAGGCGGGATCGCCGAGAAGATGTTTCTCCTCGGTCTTTGCCCGCCAGTAATAGACCCCGCTGACGAGGCCGAGGAGCACGGTGTTGCGGACCGCCTCGACCCAGCCGCCGCTGGTGACGAGGAAGGGCAGCGAGCCGACCCACCAGCTGAGGTTCTTCGACACATAGGCGGGGTGGCGCGTGAAGGCATAGGGACCGTGCGTGATGACGCCGCGGTGGGTCAGATTCGAAAAGCGGATGCCGAACGCCATCGTCGCCCAGGCATAGACCGCGATCAGCAGCACGAGGGTCACGCCCCAGAACGCCATCAGCGTATCGTGCCCCGCGAGCCAATGGCCCCAGTCCGACCCCCCGACCTGATAGTCGAGCGGGCCGCCGTTCATCAGGATGAAGGGCGGGTAGCAGATCAACGCCGCGACCCACGCCATGCCATAGGGGTTGGCGGTGCGGATATGCGCGTCGAGCGGCTTGAGGGTCAATATATAGCCCACCGTCGCGATATGCACGTCGACGAGGTAGAGCAGGTTGATCGTCCACAGCCCGGTCATATAGGGATTGGCGAGGACCTCGCTTATCTGCACGGTCACGAGCGACGAGAAATTGCCCGGCACGATCGACAGCATGAAAGCGGTGAAGAACCCCTTGACCGTCCAGGCCCGCAGGTGGTGCGCGATCGCGCGGCGGTCGACGGCCTGCCCCGGCGCGATCAGCCAGCGCCCGAAGGCGTAGCAGCCGTCGCGCGGTTCGACCATGCGGCGATCGAGCCACAGCATGTACGGGACCGAGACGAGCAGCAGCCACGGCGCGGCGTGCGCGAGCAAATTCATCGAAAAGGCATAATTGCCCGTCCAATAATAGCGCATCACGCCGTAAGCGAAGGCGATCAGGCCCCAGGTCGCCCACAGGCCGGCGAGCTTCGTAAGGCTGATATCGACGGTCTCGCGCCACGGGCGCCGCAGCGACCAGTCGATCCCGGTCGACGGATTGCGGTGAACCTTGTCGACAAGGATCGACCAGAGCACCATCGGGATGCCGCAGGCGAGGACGCTGGCGATCGCCGACACCGGCCCGCTCATCGGGCCGCGATGGCCCCAGTCGACCCCTGCGAATTCGGCAATCCGGGGCGCGTAGCGTGCAATCAGCAGATAGGCGAACAGCCCGATCAGACCGACGATACCGACGCCCGCGCTGACCGCGGAACGCGGCCGCGTTTCGGGCACGGCGACGTCGTCCGAAGAGGCGGTCGAAGCGATGGAGGGTTGATAGGTCACAGGGTCGATCTAGTCGAAAATGGTAAGCAAGCCGTCAATGATAATAGCATGATTCGGCCCCGCCGATTTTGGCGGAAAAGCCGCCATTTTGGCACTGTTCCACCGTTCATCGCACGATGGTTTCGATTCACCCCGACTCGCCCCGTAAGGATTCGCCTCGCGCTGACACGGCTGTTAAGTGCGCTCCCCAGTCGGGGCGGAGGGCTCCACAAAACATAAGACGGGGTCGTAGCTTGTCTTCGCAATCGACGGGTCTGCGCCATTGGCGCCAGCGCTTCAACGCGCTGTTCCAGGACCATGAAATCTTCATTCGCACGCACGGTCATGTGCGGTTCCTGCGCATCAGCGCGGTCTGGCAAAAGCGCGTGGCGCTAATCGCCGGAATCGTGCTGTTCGCCTGGGCCGCGGTGACCGTCGCGGTTTTCGTCAACCAGCTTCTGACCGCCGGCGAACGCGCGGAGGTCGCGCAAAAGGAGGCGGCCGCCGCGGCCTCCGAAGCGCGGATCGCGAAATATCGCGATCGCGTCGCCGAGATCGCCGCCGACCTCGACGAGCGGCAGGCGCAGCTGGAGGATTGGCAGAAAACCTATTTCGGCGGCGAAACGCCGCCTGCCGCTGCCACGACGGCGACCGACGGCGACACCCCCGCGGCCGCCAAGCCGGTCGAAACCAGCGCGATCGATCCGCGCCTGCCGCCCGAAGCCCAGGCGCTCGCCCGCATCGAAGCACGGCAGGAATCGCTCGCCTCGCAGCTTCTCGCCGCGGTCGATGCACGCGCGGCCAAGGCCGAGACCGCGGTCGCCAAGCTGGGGCTCGATCCCAAGTCGCTGGTCCGCAAGGCCAGCGTCGGCCAGGGCGGTCCCTTCATTCCGTGGCGCGGACGCACCGGCCGCGCGGGCGCGCTCGGCAAGAGCTTCGCCGCGCTCGAAGGCGCGCTGTTCCGCATGGAGGTGCTCGAACGCACTCTCGTCGCCATTCCGTCGGGGCAGCCGGCGCATGTGATGATGCTGTCGTCGAGCTATGGCTATCGCCGCGACCCGTTCACCGGTCAGAGCGCGATGCATTCGGGACTCGACTTCCCCGGACCGCTCGGCACGCCGATCCTGGCCGCCGCACCGGGCAAGGTCGTCTTCGTCGGTCGCCGGTCGGGCTATGGCAATGTCGTCGAGGTCGATCACGGCCAGGGAATCCTGACCCGCTATGCCCACCTGTCCGGCTTCACGACGAAGGTCGGATCGCAGGTGACGGCGGGGCAGCAGATCGCCAAGATGGGCTCGACCGGCCGTTCGACCGGCAGCCACCTGCATTTCGAAGTCCGTTTGAACGGCGTCGCGGTCAACCCGCGCCGCTTCCTGGAGGCCAAAGCCGATGTTCTCGAAGTCAAAGCCGACGCCCGACAGCGAGTCGGCGCCCTCGCTGCCGCCCGCACAGGTGCCCGCTAAAATGGCGACCGGCGCGCGCCATACGACCTTTTCGATCCTGGGGTCGGACGTGGTCATCACCGGCAACGTGTCGGCCAGCGTCGACCTGCACGTCGACGGCAAGATCGAAGGCGACCTGAAATGCGCCAACCTGGTCCAGGGCGAGGCGAGCGAGATCAAGGGCGCCGTCGTCGCCGACACCGCGAAGCTCGCCGGGCTGCTCGACGGATCGATCGAGGCGAAGACGCTGATCGTCCACGCGAGCGCGCGGATCACCGGCGACGTGACCTATGAAACGATCACGATCGAGAATGGCGGCAAGGTCGACGGCAAGCTGACCCACCGCCGCGCCGGCGCCCCGGGCATGGCCAAGGCTCCGCCGCCACTCGAGGTGGTGGAGAACAAGAGCGCGTCGACCGGGATCTGACGCGACCGGTCAGCGCAGACCGACCAGCAGATATTGTGAGCCGTCATACACTGGCCCCTTGTCCGGCCACATATCCGGCGGCCGGGATTGCACGATATATATTTCTGGCAAGACCTCCGCGATCCCGAAGCCACTCATATTGTCCGGTCTTGGCAGTGGCGCGATCTGCGGCTTCGTGGGGACGGCAAAGCGATATATGCCGTCGAACCCCAGCGCCACCAGCTCGCCGCCATGTCTTGCGAAGCCATAAAAGCCGACGGTCAGCGCCGGCTCGCCGCCAATCATCGGGTCATGCTTGATCCAATCCCACATGTCATCATTATCGAGGCGCCTGAAATATAGACGCGTGACCCGTGTGTCGCAGACTTCCAGCAGCCGTCCGTTCACGGTCAAATGTAACGAACCGACCGCCGCTACGATGCAATCCGCGCGCCAAGGGCTCGGCGCCAGCGCGAAGACGGAATCGCAATCGGCAGAGAGCGGGCCGGAACAAATCCCCGGCCAGGTCTCGCTGGAAATGACCTGGACCGCCCCGCTGTTCGGGTCGATCCGGCGAATGGCGCCGCCCCACTCACCGGCATCCACCCCCACCCATAGCGCACCGGCGTGGGACAAGAGATGATAGTCAGCGAAATCGGGTTCGATGGCAGGCGCCAATCGAAGTTTGCGCGGCTTGCCTTCTTCGACTTCCAGCAATTGTTCGGGAGTCGAGATATAGATTTTGTCGTCACAAGCGAGTCCGGGAGGCGAGCGATACCGTATCCGCTCAGGGGGGACCTCAAGCGATACAGCCACCCCCACGGCCCACTTCCCGCCCTTCCATTCATCGACCCGAACAACATCTTCATCGAGCTTGACGAGAGCAAAAAATCCTTGGGCGTTCGGAGGCGCACAAAGATCAACGATGTTACCCGGCGCGGCGGCAAGCCTTTCCGCCGTCGCGTGAGTCGGATCAATCGTCCACAGGTCGCTATGGCGGTCCAGCACGATGAGGCGGTCGCCAAGCCCGATCGCCTTGGTGGCAAAGCGGGTCGCCGGACTTCGATCGACCGCATCGGATGTCATGCAACCGGATAGGGCACCGACGGCCAACAGCATCACCGCAAAGATAAGCAGATACCGCATCAATTCCGCGGCGCCTGCCGCCGGTAGCTGAGCGCCTCCGCCACATGGATGCGTCCGACGCTTTCGGCGCCCGCGAGATCGGCGATCGTGCGCGCGACGCGCAGAATGCGGGTATAGCCGCGCGCCGAGAGGCGCATCGCCTCGGCCGTCTGCGCGAGCAGCTTGCGCCCGGGCTCGTCGGGGGTCGCGACCGCCTCCAGAAGTTCGCCATCGATTTCGGTGTTGGTGCGCGCCTTTTGCCCCGCATAGCGCGCGGTCTGGAGCGCGCGCGCCGCGGCAACGCGCACCGCGACCTCGGCGCTGCCCTCGGCGGGCGGCGGCAGGACGAGGTCGGCGGCGCTCACCGCTTCGACTTCGACATGCAGGTCGATGCGGTCGAGCAGCGGCCCCGACAGCTTCGCCTGATAATCGGCGGCGCAGCGCGGCGCGCGGCTGCACGCGAGCGCCGGATCGCCAAGATGGCCGCAGCGGCACGGGTTCATCGCGGCGATCAGCTGGACGCGCGCCGGGAAGGTGACGTGCGCGTTGGCGCGCGCGACGCTGACCTCCCCGGTTTCGAGCGGCTGGCGCAACGAATCGAGCACCCCGCGCTGAAATTCGGGCAGTTCGTCGAGGAACAGCACGCCGAGGTGCGCGAGGCTGACCTCGCCCGGCCGCACGCGCAGGCCGCCGCCGACGAGCGCGGGCATCGACGCCGAATGATGCGGGCTGCGGAACGGACGCGCCCGCACGAGCCGCCCGCCCTCGAGGCGCCCGGCGACCGACGCGATCATCGACACTTCGAGCGCTTCGGCCGGGGTCAGGTCGGGAAGGATGCCGGGCAGGCACGCCGCCATCAGCGACTTGCCCGCGCCCGGCGGTCCCGACATCAGCAGATTATGCCCGCCCGCCGCGGCGATTTCGAGCGCGCGCTTCGCGGTTTCCTGTCCCTTGACCTGCGACAGGTCGGCGGCGCGCAGCGGCTCTTCGACGGTGCCGGGCTGCGGCGCGGCGAGCAGCGCCGTTCCCTTGAAATGGTTTAGCAGCGAGAGAAGGTCGGGCGCGGCGAGAACCTCGACATTGCCCGCCCACGCCGCCTCCGGCCCCTGGGCGACCGGGCAGACGAGTCCGCGCTCCACGGTCCCCGCGTGCAGCGCGGCGAGGAGGACGCCCGGCGACGGCGCGACGCGGCCGTCGAGGCCGAGTTCGCCGACGACGACATAGGCGGCGAGCGTTTCAGGATCGACGACGCCCATCGCGCCCAGAAGCGCGAGCGCGATCGGCAGGTCGTAGTGCGAACCCTCCTTGGGCAGGTCGGCGGGCGAAAGATTGACGGTGATCCGCTTTGGCGGGAGTGCGAGACCGATCGCCGAGAGCGCGGCGCGGACGCGTTCGCGGCTTTCGGCGACCGCCTTGTCGGGCAGGCCGACGACCGCGAAGGCGGGCACGCCCGGCGCGATCTGGCACTGCACCTCGACCGCGCGCGCGTCGAGCCCGAGATAGGCGACGGTGGATACGATCGCGACCATGACTTCCCCCCGCGGCGGACCCGTCGGCATTGTGCCCGCTTTGTTCCCCTGCCCTTTTAGGGCAAGGTACGGGGAGGTCGAGTCTTTTTCCCGAAGTTTTCGAAGGTGCCGCGCAGCGTCACCGTGCGACGTTGACAACATACCAACTGGTCGGTATTTAGATTCGCATGACGACGAATCGCCCTTCGACCCCCACGGCCTCCCCCGCGAGCGCCGCCGCCCGCGCAGTCCCCCCGGCGGGCGGCGGTAGCGGCCGGCAGCGGGCGGCGCGCGGCAGCGCGCGCGCCAAGTTGATCGCCGCGGCGCATGCCACGGTCCGCCGCAAGGGCTATGCGGCGACGAGCGTCGACGAGATCTGCACCGCCGCCGGGGTGACCAAGGGCGCCTTTTTCCATCATTTCGAATCGAAGGATGCGCTGGCCGTCGCGGCGGCCGAAGGCTGGACCGAACGCGCCCGCCCGATGTTCGAGATGCCGCCGCACACCCGGCTGGAGGACCCGCTCGACCGGCTGCTGGGCCATATCGATTTCCGCCTGTCGATGCTCGAAGGACCGGTCGAGGATTTCACCTGCTTCGTCGGGACGATGGTGCAGGAAGCCTATGCCACCAACGACGCGATCCGCGCCGCGTGCGAGGCCAGCATCACCGCCTATTGCGAGGCGCTGGCCCCCGACATCGAGGCGGCGATCGCGCGCCACGGCATTGCGCACGGCGTCGGCGCGATGAGCCTGGCGCGGCATGTCCAGGCGGTGTTGCAAGGCGCGTTCATCATGGCGAAGACGACGAACGACGCCGACATCGCGCGCGACAGCGTCGCCCATCTGAAACGCTATATCGGCATGCTGTTCGGCAGAGGAGAGCCGACATGACGCGCCCGGGCCATTGCGCGGCCCGCCGCGCCGCGACCAGCTGAAGATCAACCCCCCAGGAGAGAGTGCCATGACCAAGATGATTTTCGTCAACCTGCCCGTCGCCGACCTTGCCAGGTCGAAGGCCTTTTACGAAGCGATCGGCTTCACCAACGAACCGCGCTTCACCGACGAAACCGCCGCCGCGATGGTGTGGTCCGAGTCGATTTTCGTGATGATCCTGAGCCATGACAAGTGGAAGAGCTTCACCGACCGCCCGATCGCCGACCGCGGATCGAGCGAGGTGTCGCTGGCGCTGGCGATGGACAGCAAGGAAGCGGTCGACGCGATGGTCGACGCCGCAGCCGCCGCCGGCGGTACCGCCGACGTCAACCCGGTGCAGAATCACGGCTTCATGTACGGGCGCGACATCCTGGACCCCGACGGCCATGTCTGGGGCCCGTTCTGGATGGACCCCGCGGTCGCGAACGGCGACGCGCCGGTTCCCGAAGTCGCCGACTGACCCGCGGACACAGAGGAGACGAAGCGATGACGATGATCACCCCCTCCCCCAAGGCGCTGATCGCCGGCCGCATATTGAGCGGCCTCGTCATCGCCTTCCTGCTGTTCGATGCCGGCGTGAAGATCGCGAAGCTGCCGATCGTCGGCGAGACCGCGATCGCGCTCGGCTGGCCCGGCGACCCCGGCCTGTGGGCCGGGCTCGGCTGGCTGCTGCTCGCCTGCACCGCGCTTTATGCATGGCCGCGCACCGCCTTCGTCGGCGCGATCCTGCTGACCGCGTGGATCGGCGGCGCGGTGGCGACGCATGTCCGCATCGGCAACCCGCTGTTCAGCCACACTCTGTTCGGCGTCTATCTGGCGCTGATGCTGTGGGCGGGACTGTGGCTCCGTTCGCCAGCGCTGCGCTTGCTCGTCGACCCGCGTCCGGTCCGCGATGACCGGTCATGAGCTTTCAGACCTACCTGGACAATATCAAGGCCAAAACCGGCCAGTCGCCCGCGCAATTGCACGCGATGGCGCTCGACGTCACCGAACCCGACGCGATCGCCGCCTTCATCAAGGGCAGGAGATCCTGAGGTCCGACGCCCGGGACGCCGTCTTTACCACCAGAGAGGAACCCACCGATGTCCTATCGCCCTTCCCTGATCGTCCTCGCGTTTGCGATCACCAACGTCCAGCCCGCACAGGCCGCAGAGCCCGCCGCCAACCAGCCGTCCATCGTCACCAATGCCAAGACCGATGCCGCGAGAACGGGCTATGTCGATGTCGCGGGAACGCGCATTCATTATCTGTTAGCCGGCGATCCGACTGACGGCCGGACCCCGTTGCTGGTGCTGCACGGCGCCTTCATGTCCGCCGACGCGATGAAGCCGCTGATCGACCCGCTCGCCGCGACGCGGCCGGTGATCGCGATCGACGCGCGCGGCCACGGTCGGTCGGAAGGCGTCGACGGGCCGCTGAGCTATGACCGTATGGCCGACGACGCCGCGGCGGTGCTCGCGGCCCTGCACGTCGCGGAGGCCGATGTCCTGGGCTATTCGATGGGCGCGTCGACGGCGATCGCCCTGGCGGTGCGCCACCCCAACCGGGTCGGCAAGCAGGTGATCCTGTCGGGCACGGCACGGCTCGATGGCTGGTATCCCGAAGTCATCGCCGGAATCGAAAAGCTGACACCCGAGATCTTCGCCGGCAGCCCCATCGAAAAGGGATATGCGAGCCTGTCTCCGACTCCCGGCAAATTCCCGCAACTGGTCGAAAATATCAAGCGGCTCGACGCGACGCCCTTTGCCTATTCGGATGAACAGATTCGCGCTATCCCGGGCAAGACGATGGTGATCATCGGGGATGCCGACGGGGTCAGGCTGGAGCATGCGATCCATCTGTTCAAGCTGCGCGGCGGCGGCGACATCGCGGCCGCGACGCAAGGCTTCCTGACCGAAGCGCCGCGGGCCCGGCTCGCGATCCTTCCCGCAACCTCGCACATCGGCGTGATGGCGGAAGCACCCGCAATCGCGGCGATGACGACCGCCTTTCTGGACGATCAGGCGCCGCCGCCTCCCGCGTTCTGACCCCCCGGACAATGAAGAGGAGAGTATGATGCCGATTTCCCCCGATAGCCCGATCACGATCACGTCGCTCGACTGGGTTCCCGATTTCGCGCGTGGATTCGTCCGCGACCTGCGCCCGCGCTGGGCCTGCGAGGAAATGGGGATCGATTATGCCGAGCGGTTGATCAGCACGGTCGACCGCCCCGCCGCGCATTTCCTGGACCAGCCGTGGGGCCAGGTGCCGGTGCTGCAGGACGGTGCGGTGCGCCTGTTCGAAAGCGGCGCGATCCTGCTCCACCTTGCCGAAAGGGACGAAGCGTTGCTGCCGCGCGACCCGCAGGCGCGCGCGAGCGTGACGAGCTGGCTGTTCGCGGCGTACAACAGCGTCGAGCCGATGCTGATGGAGCTGGCCAATGTCGACATTTTCGCCGCGGGCGAGGATTGGGCGCGGATGCGCCGTCCCGGCCTGATGGCGTTCATCGACGCCCGCTTCGCCAGACTGTCCGACGCGATCGGCGACAAGCCCTATCTGACCGGCGCATCCTTTACCGTCGCCGACATCGCGATGGCGACGGTGCTGCGCGAAGGCGTCGAGGCCGGCGCGGTCGGCGAGCATCCGCGGCTGGAAGCCTATCTGTCGCGCTGCCTGTCGCGCCCGGCGTTCGACCGCGCGCTGAAGGCGCAGCTCGCCTCGTTCCGCGAGGAGGCCGCGCCCGCCGCCTGACCGCCCGCTCCATACCCCCCGAAGGAGAGAGATGATGACCTATGTCGAAGGATTTGTCGTCGCGGTGCCCGCAGCGAACAAGGACGCCTATCGCAAACATGCCGCCGATGCGGTGGCGCTGTTCAAGGAATATGGCGTGCGCCGCCATGTCGAGGCATGGGGCGACGACGTCCCCGAAGGCAAGATCAACGATTTCCGCACCGCGGTCGCGGCGAAGGAGGACGAGGAGATCGTCTTCAGCTGGTTCGAATATCCCGACCGCAAGACCCGCGACGCCGCGACCGAAAAGATGATGAGCGACCCGCGCATGGCCGAGATGGGCGCGTCGATGCCCTTCGACGGGACGCGCATGATCGTGTCGGGGTTCGAGTCGATCGTCGAGGAAGGGCTCGGCGGGCCGATGGGCTATACCGACGGCTTCCTGGTCGCGGTGCCCGACGCCAACAAGGCGAGATATCGCGACATGGCCGACAAGGCCGCGATCGTCTTCCTCGACCACGGCGCGACGCGCGTGCTCGAATGCTGGGGCGACGACGTGCTGGACGGAAAGGTCACCGATTTCCGGCGCGCGACGCACGCCGAACCGGGCGAGAGCGTCGTGTTCAGCTGGATCGAATGGCCGAGCAAGGAGGCGCGCGTCGCCGGCTGGGAGAGGATCATGGCCGACGAGCGGATGAAGCATGACCCCGACGACCAGAGCTTCGACGGCAAGCGCATGATCTATGGCGGCTTTGCGCCGATCCTGGATGCCTGAGGCGGAATCGGCCCCTCCCCTTCAGGGGAGGGGCAGCGAGACTTGCGGGCTGGCCCGCTAGTCGCAGCGGGGTGGGACCCTCGGCCTCGCTCATTCCTGCGGCCCCCACCCCAACCCCTCCCCTGAAGGGGAGGGGCTTTAGAAAGGCGGAGACGATGCACCACCTGTCCTTCCCCAACGAAAGCCCCGCCTATCGCGACGCGCGCGCGGCGCTGCTCGAGGCCGAGATCGACCTCCGCCGCCGGATCGAGGCGGTCGCGGCGCAGCGGCGCGCGCTGCCGCCCGGCGGGGTCGTGCGCGAGGACTACGCCTTCGAACGGATCGGGGCGCACCAGCGGCCCGAGACGGTCCGGCTGTCGGAGCTGTTCGGCGGCCATCCGAGCCTGATCCTCTATAGCTTCATGTTCGGGCCCGAACGCGACGGCCCCTGCCCCGGCTGCACCCACATGCTCGACGCGATCGACGGCAGCGCGCGCCACGTCGGACAGCGCGCCCCGCTCTATATCGTCGCCAAGTCGCCGATCGCGCGGCTCGAGGCGTGGGCGAAGGAGCGGCGCTGGCCGCACCTTCGCTTCCTGTCCGATGCAAGCGGCCGCTATTCGGCCGATTATTTCGGCGACACGTCCCGGCTGTCGCCCGCCAAGCGCGCCGAGCGCGGCATGGGCGAGGGCGAGAATTGGGACGAAACGATCTTCAACATATTTGCCCGGGCGGACGGCACCGTGCGCCACCACTGGGCGAGCGAAATGGCCTTTGCCCCCGAAGATCCGGGCGAACACCACCGCGCCGGCGACCTGGTCGACCCGCTGTGGGGGCTGCTCGACATGACCCCCGAGGGGCGCGGCAATTTCTTTCCCAGCGTGACCTATGACGGAGAACGGCAATGACCAATCCCAAAGGCAGTTTCATCTGGTACGAGCTGATGACGAGCGATCCCGACGCGGCGGCGCGCTTTTACCGCGCGGTGGTCGGCTGGACCATCGCCGCGCATTCGGACCCCGAGGCGCCGGGCCGCGTCGATTACCGCATGATCGTGCGCGACGACGGAGGCAACGCCGGCGGCGTGCTGGCGCTGAATGCCGACATGGTCGCAGGCGGCGCGCGGCCGGCGTGGCTCGGCTATCTCTATACCCCCGATGTCGATGCGACGATCGCCGATATCACGGCCGACGGCGGCGCGGTGCATATGCCCGCGACCGACCTGCCCGTCGGGCGGATCGCGATGGTGACCGATCCGCAGGGGGCGCCCTTCTATGTGATGACCCCGATCCCGCCCGCGGGGGCCGAGGATAGGGACAGCGACGCCTTTTCGGTGACCGAGGCGCAGCATGTGCGCTGGAACGAGCTGGCGACGAGCGACCCCGAAGCCGCGATCGCCTTTTACCGCAAGCATTTCGGCTGGGGACAGGAGGGCGCGATGGATATGGGCGAGATGGGCCAATACCGCTTCCTGCAGGTCGGCGAAACCGGGATCGGGGCGGTGATGCCGCTGATGCCCGGCATGCCCGCCCCGCTATGGACCTCTTACATCGGCGTCGACGACATCGACCGCGCCAAATCCGCGCTCGAGGCCGAGGGCGGGACGCTGGTGAACGGGCCGATGGAAATCCCCGGCGGCGAATATGCGCTGATCGCGACCGATCCGCAGGGCGCGCTGTTCGGGCTGGTCGGGCCGCGGCGGTAGAACAAGCCCCTCCCCCGAAGAGGAGGGAACACCGGAAGAGGAGAAAGACGATGACGAAGAATCCGATGACGCTGTGCCTGTGGTACGAGGGCGATGCCGAAGAGGCGGCGAATTTCTATGCCGCGACCTTTCCCGACAGCCGGGTCGGCGCGGTGAACCGGTCGCCGAGCGACACGCCGGGCAACAAGGAAGGCGATGTGCTGACCGTCGAGTTCACGTTGCTCGGCACGCCGTGCGTCGGGCTGAACGGGCCGCCGATCTTCAAGCACAATGAATCCTTTTCGTTCCAGGTCCACACCGACACGCAGGAGGAAACCGACCGCTATTGGGACGCGATCGTCGGCAATGGCGGCGAGGAAAGCGTGTGCGGATGGTGCAAGGACAAGTGGGGCGTGTCGTGGCAGATCACCCCGCGCATCCTGATCGAAGCGACGACCGGGGCCGACAAGGCGGCCGGCAAGCGCGCGATGGAGGCAATGATGGCGATGAAAAAGATCGACATCGCCGCGATCGAGGCGGCGGTGAAGGGCGACTGAGGTGACGGCGCGACCCTCGCCGATCCGGGCCTGGCTGCTCTGCGGGACGCTCGACATCGCCTATGCCGCGCTGTGGAGCCTCGCCGTTGGCGGCACCGTCGGCGGGATGCTGCGCGGCGTGGCGAAAGGCCCGTTCGGCGACGGCGCCGCCGACTCGGGGTTCGGCGGCGCGATCGCGGGGCTCGCCACCCATTATGCGATCATGGGCGCGATGGTTGCCGCCTTCGTCGGCTTCGCGCCGCGCTGGTCGGTGCGAACCGGCTGGCCGTGGTGGCTGACGGGCACGCTTTACGGGCTGCTGCTCTATCTGATCATGAATGCCCTGGTGCTGCCGCTGCGTTTCGGCGCGCCCTTTCCGCCCGCCGATCCGGTCAACGGCCTCGTCGCGCTGTTTCCGCATATCGCCTTCGTCGGGCTGCCGCTCGCGTGGCTTTATCTTCGCAAGGACACATGATGACCCCGATTTTCTATGGCCACCCCTTCTCCTCCTACACCTGGAAAGCGCTGATCGCGCTCTACGAGAAGGGCATCGACTTCGACTATCGCGTCCTCGAGCCCGACCGGCCCGAGCATGGCGCGGAACTGCGCGCGCATTGGCCGATCGGCAAATTCCCGCTGCTCGTCGATGAAGGCCGCGCCCTGTTCGAGGCGAGCATCATCGTCGAATATCTCGATGCGAAATTTCCGACGCCGCGGCTGGTCCCCGCCGACGCGGGCGCGGCGCTCGAGGTGCGATTGTTCGACCGGGTGTTCGACAATCATGTCATGGGTCCGATGCAGGAGGTGGTGAACGACGCGCTGCGCGGACCAGAGAATCACCTGCCGATGATCGTCGACAAGGCGAAGGCGGCGCTCGAAACCGTCTATGGTTGGCTCGACACGCAGCTGGCGGAGCGCGCGTGGGCGACACCGCACGGCTTTACCCTGGCCGACTGCGCGGCGGCGCCCTCGCTCTTCTATGCCGACTGGGTGCATCCGATCGCGCCGGACCATGCCGCGCTACGCGCCTATCGCGCGCGGCTGCTCGCGCGGCCGTCGGTGGCGCGCTGTGTCGAGGAGGCGCGACCGTACCGCGCCTATTTCCCGCTCGGCGCCCCCGACCGCGACTGACCCCGCACGTCCCGGAACGGGGTTAACGCCGCGCTGACCGCATCGCTTTGCGCTTTGATAGGCGCGCGCGCGCGAAGGCGGCGGCATGGTTTCGCCGAGCACCCTGTTCCGCACCCTGATCGTCGCCGCGCTCGCGGCGGTGCTGGCGTTCGCGCCCGCGGGCGCGCAGCAGGTCGTGACCGTCACCACCACGACGGTGACCTGGAGCTGGGACGAGGCGGGCGACGAGGCCGATGACATCGTCCTCGACGAAGCGGCCGCGCTGCTCGGCGACGAGGCGCTGGCCGCCGATGCCGATGCCGATGTCGACCGGGGCGCGATGCGGCGCTACGCCCCGTCGGCGACCCTCGCGACGCTGGGCCACGCCAGGGCGCGCTTTGGCCCCTTTGCGGTGATCGACGGGGCGACGGTGCGGATGGCGGGCGACGTGACGAGCGCCACGCCGCGCCAGTTCGCCGCGATGCTCGCCGCCTTTCCGGGGCTCAAGCGCATCGAGATGGTCGACTGTCCGGGCAGCCTTGACGAGGAGGCGAACCTGGTCCTGGCGCGCGCGATCCGGCGCGCCGGGCTGGAGACGGTGGTGCCGAGCGGCGGGTCGGTGCGGTCGGGCGCGGTCGAGCTGTGGCTGGCGGGCACCCACCGCCGCGCCGCGCCCGACGCCGAATTCGGGGTGCACAGCTGGATGGACGAAACCGGGCGCGAGGCGCGCGACTATCCCGCGGGCGACCCGGTCCATGCCGAATATCTGTCCTATTATCGCGAAATGGGAATGGACGACGCGAAGGCGCGCGCCTTTTACGCGCTGACCAACAGCACGCCGTTCGACGACGTCCGCTATCTGACGCGCGACGACATGGCGCGTTTCGTCACCCTGAACTGACGCCCGGCGATCACGGCAGACGCGTCACCGGATAGGGGCGGCCGTCCTTGTGCGTGTAGCCGTCGGGCGTGAAGAGCATGTCGATGTCCGAATAGCCGCCGCCGGTATCGTATTTCTTGCCCCCGCCGAGTGCGACGAACACGCAATTGGCGTCCGATTCGTTGATCAGGTGATGGCCGTTGGTGCTGCCCTTTGGCCAGACCGCGATATCGCCGGGCCGCATCGGCGTGCGGCCCGCGTCCTCGACCAGCACCGCCTCGCCCGCAATCATCACCAGCATCTCGTCCTCGCCGTCGTGCCAGTGGCGCTGCGACGACCAGGCACCGGGTTCGAGCACGACATGGCTCGCGGCGAAGTCGGAGAGGCCGGTCGCGGGGGCGAGGCGGCGATACCAGCGCCCCTGAACCGGCGCGTCGAACGGCGCGGGATAGCCGGTGGCATTGGTCTGTTCGATCGTATCGAGGTCGAGCTTGGGCATGGAGGCGACTCCTACTTTGTTCCTTCTTTGTTTCGCATAATCGCGGCGCGGTGCAAAGCCTCGACTTCGCGCGGCGCAAGGCGCTAAGGGATGGCATGACCACGACCATCGACCCCGTCGAACTCGCCAAGGCACTGATCGCTGCGCCGAGCGTGACCCCCGCGACCGGCGCCGTCTTCGACGTGCTGGAGGCGGCGCTCGGCCCGCTCGGCTTTGCCGTCGAACGCTTCATCGACGGGATCGAACCCGACGGGCCGGTCGAAAACCTGCTCGCGGTGCGCAAGGGGGCCGGCCCCGCGCATTTCGGCTTTGCCGGACATCTGGACGTGGTCCCGCCGGGGGTGGGGTGGACCAGCGACGCCTTTGCCCCCGAAATTCGCGGCGACCTGCTCTACGGGCGCGGCGCCGTCGACATGAAGGGCGCGATCGCCGCCTTCGTCGCCGCGGCTGCGGGCGTCCCGGCCGAGGCGGGCACGATCAGCCTGATCGTCACCGGCGACGAGGAAGGCCCGGCGATCTTTGGCACCCGCGCGCTGATGGAGCATATGGACGCGCGCGGCGTCCGCCCCGACATGATCCTGGTCGGCGAACCGACGTCGGTGAACCGGCTGGGCGACATGATGAAAATCGGACGGCGCGGGTCGGTGAACATCTGGATCGACGTGCCGGGCACGCAGGGGCATGTCGCCTATCCGCATCTGGCCGACAACCCGATCCCCAAGCTGGTCAAGATATTGGCCGAGATCGATTCGGTCAGCCTCGACGCGGGGACCGACTGGTTCCAGCCGTCGAACATCGAATTCACCGATATCGAGGTCGGCAACGGCGCGACCAACGTCATCCCCGCCTCTGCGCGCGCGCGGTTGTCGATCCGTTTCAACGACCGGCAGTCGGGCGCCGAACTGGTCGAGATGATCGAGCGCATCGCGCACGATGTCGAACCGCGCGCGAAGGTGGTCGGCAAGATTTCGGGCGAAGCCTTTCTGACCCCGCCCGGCGAACTGTCGGCGCTGGTCGCCGAGGCGGTGCATGCCGAAACCGGCATCATGCCCGAACTGTCGACCACCGGCGGCACATCCGACGCGCGCTTCCTGCACGCGCTGTGCCCGGTCGTCGAATTCGGGCTGACCAACGCGACGATGCACAAGCTGGACGAGGCGGCCGCGGTCGCGGATCTGCGCACGCTGAGCGCCATCTATCGCGGAGTGCTGGCGCGGGCGCTGCCCGATTAGATTCGTCTCACGCGAAGGCGCAAAGATTTCCTCTCTCCGTTCGTGCTGAGCTTGTCGAAGCACCGTTCTTTTTCCTTTCAACGTTGAGAGGAAGAACGGCCCTTCGACAAGCTCAGGGCAAACGGAGTTTGGTGCTCTTTGCGCCTTCGCGCCTTTGCGCGAGATATGTCTTCAATCCCGCCCCCGCCGCAGGATCACATAGACCGCGCCGGCGCCGCCGTGGCTGATGTGCGCGGGGCGCAGCGCGACGATCCGGTCGGCAAAGGGCGATGCGGCGAGCCAGTCGGCCAGCGAGGCGCGGATCGCGCCGCGCGGGCGCGGCTCGCCGTGCATCTGTGGCAGGCGGTCGGCGCCGGGGCGCAAGCGCCCCGCGACGACGAGCAGCACCCGCGCGCCGCGGACCAGCGCCCGGCCGATGGCATCGTCGAGCAGCGCCTGCGCCGAGGCAAGGCTGTGGCCGTGAAGGTCGATCGCCAGGTCGGGGCGCACCATCCCCTTGCGCAGGCGCCGGTCCCAATGGCCGTCGAGCGTCGCCGCCTGGTGGAGCCGCCGCGGCGGCGGCAACGCGGCCGAAGGGCGGGCCGGCGCGGCGGGCACCGCGGTGCTGCGGGGCGTGGTCTTGGGTGGCCGGACGGTCGGCGGCGCAGCGGGCGGGATCGGCGCCGCGGGCCGCTTTCGCAGCGGTTCGACCGTCGCGGCGACCTTTTTCCAGAGCGCCGCTTCGTCGGGATCGAGGCGCCGGGGCATCAGCGACCCTCGCGCATCGTTCAGCGCCCGGTCAGCCGGGCGACGCTGGCCCGGGGGAGCAGCAGCAGCGCCGAGCCGCGCGCCGCCATGCCGCCCGCCAGCGCGCGCGCGGCGTCGCCCGCGCCCCAGAAGCTGTCGAAGCGATTGGCGCCCTTGATCGCGCCGCCCGTATCCTGCGCGATCCACAGGCCGTTGGGTTCCGCGCGGTCGAGCGAGAGAAAGACGGGGGCGCCCAGCGGCACATATTTGGGATCGGCGGCGACGCTGGTGCGCCCCGTGACCGGCACGCCGAGCGCGCCGAGCGGGCCGGGTCCGGTCAGCTCGCGAAAGAAGACCCAGCTGGGATTTTCATTCATCACCGCGGCGCCGCGCACCGGGTCGGCGCGCAGATAGTCGAGGATGCCCTGCATCGACGCCTGCCCCGGCTGAAGCGCGCCGCGATCGAGCAGCAGGCGGCCGATCCCGACATAGTCGCGGCCGTTCTGGCTGTCGTACCCGATTCGCATCACCGTGCCGTCGGGAAGGCGCAGCCGCCCCGAGCCCTGCACCTGGAGGAAGAAAAATTCGGCGGCGTCGGCGGCCCAGGCGATTTCGAGCCCGCGCCCCGCGAGCGCGCCGCGCTCGATCGCGGCCCGGTCGTAATAGGGTATGAACTGGCGGCCCTCGACGCGCCCGCGGATCTTCTTGCCCTGCAACGATTCGGAAAACAGGCCGAGGTCGACATCGACGAGGTCGGGCGGGCGACGATAGATCGGGACGTCATAGCCCGGCTGTCTGGTCCGCGAGGCGGCGATTTCGGGTTCGAAATAGCCGGTGACGAAGGCGGTACCCGCCCCGACCTGGACGGTGCCGAAATAGCGGCTGAAGAAATTGCTCGCGTCGCGATCGGCCCAGCCGGTCGCCGCCGCACAGCTTTCGGCCCATTCGCCGGGCTGCGTCAGCCCGCTGGCGTCGGGGCGCCGCTGGAGCGCCGCGCAACTGAGCCGGAACGCCTTGAGCGCGGCGGTCGCCCGTTCCGGCGCGACGCCGAGTTCGGTGAATTCGGGGCCGAGCACGACGCCCGCTTCGGCGGCGGTGGCCGCGTCCGCCGGGACCGGGGCGGCGGCGAGCGGCGGATTGGGGGTTGCCGGAATCGGCTGCGCGGCGGCCCCGGGCGGGGTCGAGGGACGCGGCGTATAGGGCCGCACCGGCCCGGTCGGGGCCGGAACCGGGGTGGGACGCGCGGGGGTCGTTGCGGAAGGGGGCGGGCCGCCAGGGCGGCCGCCAGTGTCGGGAATCACCGACGCGCAGGCCGAAAGCAGCGGCAGGATGGCCAGGCAGGCGAAGCCGAAGGCGCGCCCGCGCGGCGCCCGGCGCCTGCCCCCCACGGTCATCGCGTCAGGCCGATTCGGCTTCGTCGAGCACCCAGTTCGGGTCGCTGCTGCCGACCGCGCGGCGGAAGGTCCACAGGTCGGTCGTCGGCACCGCGTCGCTGAGCGATCCGGCGATCACCTTGCCCTCCGCATCGCGCGTCACCGCGCTGATATCGGCCTGGAAGCGCACGGTGATGCGGGCTTCGCTGCGCCCGACCTCGACCTCGGTAATCTTGGTCGTTTCGATCCCGACGAGGCGGTTGTCGAGCTTTTCGCCCCGCGCCTCGCGCGCGTCGATCGCGTCGGCGAACGCCTGGTAGCTGTCGTCGTCGCACAGGTCGCGCAGCGTGTCGCGGTCCCCCGCCCAATAGGCCTCCAGGATCATGCGATACGCCGCCTGCGCCCCGTCGATGAAACGGCCGGCGTCGAAATGGCGATCGGCGGCCAGAAGCGCGCGCAGACCGGCTTCGGCCGCGGGTTCGTAGACGAGGCCGGCGGGATCGGCCCCCGGCGCCGCCGGCTGCGGCAGCGCGTCGGCATCGTCGAGGCGCACCGGCGTCGGTGCGGCACGATCTTCGCGGCGCGGCAGCACCGGTTCCTGTTCATGGCCCGTGCGCTTGCCGAGCACCGAATAGAGCCGCATGCCGAGGAACGCGGCAATCATGGCGAGCAGGACGATCGAAAAAGCGGTCACGGGCAAAAGTCCAATGCGTGCGAAACTGTCATCGCGCCTAACATAGGCGAAGGGCGGCGATGATTCAAATCTCCATGACGCCTGCCCGTCGGCGGGTCAACGCCCCGCTGTCCACCCCGGTTGCCGCCGCCGGTGCGCGATTCGCGGCGGACGGCACCCGGCAGCCCCATTGTGCTGGCGGCGGCGCGCTGCTAAGCGCGCCCGCAACGTCCGTGCGTCCGCCCGAGGCATGCGGACCCGTCCTTCGAATTTCCAGTGAAAGCATGATTGCATGGCCGACGAAACCACCCCCGAATTCACGCCCGAACCGCTTGCCAACGGCGAAGACAACAGCCCGGCGATCGGCCTGATTTCGCAGTATATCAAGGATTTGTCGTTCGAGAATCCGAACGCGCCGGCGGTGTATCAGTGGCAGTCGTCGCCGCAGATGGACGTGCAGTTCAACATCGGCGCCGAGGGCGTCGGCGAAAACCTGTTCGAGGTCGTGCTGAAAATCGATGTCGCGTCGAAGAGCGACGAGGGCACCGGCTTTATCGTCGAGCTGAAATATGCCGGCCTGTTCGGCGTCCGCAACGTGCCCGAAGACCAGCTTCAGCCCTTCTTCCTGGCCGAAGCGCCGCGCATCCTGTTTCCCTTTGCCCGCCGCGTCGTCGCCGATGCCGTGCGCGACGGCGGCTTCCCGCCCTTCCTGCTCGAACCGATCGATTTCCACGGCCTGTTCATGCAGCAACTGCAAGCGCAGGGCGAGGGCCAGGGCATGGCCGCGCCCGCCGGCGAGGCCTGAGTCACGCCTTTGGAGCCTGACCGGGCTATCTCCCTCCTCTGCGGAGGAGGGGCAGTGACATCTGGCTCGGCGAAGCCGGGCCTGCTCGCAGCGGCGCGGGGCTTTTCCCCCTCGCGCCGGGCCGGCACCGACCACCCCGCCGCGACCAGCGAGCGAGCCCGCAAGTCTCGCTGCCCGTCCTTCAAAGAGGAGGGGCTTTCCTTGTGAGCAGCCTCGTCAAAAATGTCGGGACGATCGGCGGGCTGACGCTGGTCAGCCGCGTGTTCGGCTTCGTGCGCGACATGCTGCTCGCCCGCGTCCTCGGCGCGGGGCTGGCGGCGGACGCGTTCCAGCTCGCCTTCATCCTGCCCAACACCTTTCGCCGGCTGTTCGCCGAGGGGGCCTTTTCGGTCGCCTTCGTCCCGATGTACAGCCGCGCGCTGCACGGCGATCCCGGCGAAGGCGGCGGCGAGGCGGCGGCCGAACGCTTTGCCAACGACGTGCTGTCGGTCTTCCTGTGGGCGCTGCTGGTCTTTTCGGCGATGATGATGATCGCCATGCCGGGGGTCGTGTGGATCCTCGCCCGCGATTATCAGGCCGTGCCGGGCAAGTTCGAGCTCGCGGTATTCCTGAGCCGCCTGACCTTTCCCTATCTGGCGCTGATCAGCCTCGTCGCGATGCTGTCGGGCCTGCTCAACGCGCGGTCGCGCTTCGCGCCGGGCGCCTTTGCGCCGGTGCTGCTCAACATCGTGCTGATCGGCGGAATATTGACCGGCGCATGGCTGCGCGGCGACAGCCACGACGACCGCATCGTGGCGCTCGCGCTCGCGGCGTCGGTCAGCCTCGCCGGGGTCGCGCAGCTCGGCTATCTGTGGTGGGCGGTGCGGCGGGCCGGGCTGACGCTCCATGTCCGCCTGCCGCGGCTGACCCCGGAGGTGCGGCGGCTGGGCATGCTGATCCTGCCCGCGACCTTCGGCGCCGGCATCTACCAGGTCAGCCAGTTCGTCGACACCTTCTTCGCGACCTCGCTGCCGCAGGGGTCGCTGACCTTGCTCAAGCTCGCCGACCGGCTGAACCAGATGCCGCTCGGCATCGTCGGGATCGCGCTCGGCACGGCGATCCTGCCGATGCTGTCGCGGCATATCCATATGGGCGACGCCGCCGAGGCGCAGCGGCTTCAGAGCAACGCCTTTGAAATGGCGACGCTGCTGACGCTGCCGGCCGCCGCCGCGCTCGCCATCTGTGCGCCCGCCTTCACCGCCGCCTTCTTCGTCGGCGGCAAGTTCACCGCGGCCGACGGCGCGATCATGGCCGATATCGTCGTCGCGCTGGTCGCGGGGCTGCCCGCCTATGTGATCGTCAAGATATTGAACCCGGGCTTCTTCGCGCGCGAGGATACGAAAACGCCGGTGTGGACCGCGCTGGCGGCACTGATCATCAATATCGCGATCAACCTCTATGTCGTCGCGCGTTTCGGGATCGTCGGGCTCGCCGCGGCGACCGCGGTGTCGGCGACGATCAACTGCCTGCTGCTCTATATCATCCTGCACCGCCGCGGCTGGTTCCGTTTCACCGCGAAACTCGGCCTGAAGATCCTGCGCCAGCTGGTCGCGGTCGCGGCGATGTCGGCGCTGCTCTGGTGGCTGATGCCGCAGCTTGCGACCCATTACAGCGGCGGCGCGTTCGAGCGCGCCTGGTCGCTGGCGGCGCTGGTCGCGGCGGGGGGCGGCGCCTTCTTTGCCGCGGCATGGCTGGTCGGGGCGCTTGACAAGGATCTGGTCGCCATGCTCACGCGGCGGCGCGCCAAACCGGCGCCGGCGACAGAGGAATAGGATATGCGGATCGTATCGGGCATCCAGCCCACCGGACACTTGCACCTCGGCAACTATCTGGGCGCGATCCGCAACTGGGTGCGGATGCAGGACGAGGCGGCGGCGGCGGGCGGCGAATGCCTGTTCTTCCTGGCCGATCTTCACGCGATCTCGATGCCGCATGTCCCCGCCGAGCTGACCGCAAGCACGCGCGCGATGACCGCCGCGCTGGTCGCGTGCGGGATCGATCCCGACCGGTCGGTCCTGTTCAACCAGGCGCGCGTGCCCGCCCACGCCGAGCTGCAATGGCTGCTGAACGGTACGGCGCGCATGGGGTGGCTGAACCGCATGACCCAGTGGAAGGACAAGGCGGGCAAGAATCGCGAGAGCGCCTCTGCGGCGCTCTTTACCTATCCGGTGCTGCAGGCGGCTGACGTCCTGCTCTATCAGGCGACCCACGTCCCGGTCGGCGAGGACCAGAAGCAGCATCTCGAGCTGGCGCGCGACATCGCGCAGAAGTTCAACAATGATTTCGCCAGCGAAGCGGACCCGGTCTTCACCCTGCCCGATCCGATCATCCCGCCGGGGGCGGCGCGGATCATGAGCCTGCGCGACGGCACCGCGAAAATGTCCAAGTCCGATCCGTCGGACATGAGCCGCATCAACCTGACCGACGACGCCGACACGATGATGCAAAAGGTGAAGAAGGCCCGCACCGACCCCGAAGTGCTGCCGTCCGAGGCCGCGGGGCTCGAAGGCCGCGCCGAGGCGCGCAACCTGGTCGGCATCTATGCGACGCTCGCCGACACCAGCGTCGACGCGGTGCTGGCCCGGTTCGCGGGCCAGGGGTTCGGCGCGTTCAAGCCGGCGCTCGGCGAGCTGCTGGTCGAGCGGCTTGCGCCGATCACCGAACGCTTAGTCGCGCTGAAGGACGATGCCGCGGCGCTCGATGCGATGCTGGACGCAGGCGCGGCAAAGGCGCGGGCGCTTGCAAAGCCCACCCTCGACACCACATATAAGGCGCTGGGGCTGTGCCGCTAAACCACGGGCGAGCCTGAAAATTCGCGGAACGAAGTTGCGACGAAGCGGGTTCAACCAAGGTTAAGTCGCGGTGGCGTAGTCATGGTATAAAGCGTGCGGGGAATGCGCGCACCGAATTACGGAGCAAAACCATGAGCAAGACAAGCTTTCGGCGGTTGGGTCTCGCCGCCATCACCGGGGCCGCACTGGCGCTCGCCGGCTGCGCGACGCCGTTCAAGGCGGATGTCGCGCGCTTCCAGACGCAACTGCCCGCGCCGCAGGGCCAGAGCTTCGTCGTCGAGTCGACGAACCCGGCGCTGGAGGGCGGCATCGAATTCGGCCAATATGCGAACCTCGTCTCGGGCGAGCTGACCCGCTATGGCTATCGCC
Source organism: Sphingopyxis sp. CR5 (assembly GCF_059693785.1). Classification (NCBI taxonomy): domain Bacteria; kingdom Pseudomonadati; phylum Pseudomonadota; class Alphaproteobacteria; order Sphingomonadales; family Sphingopyxidaceae; genus Sphingopyxis; species Sphingopyxis sp. CR5. The sequence continues at coordinate 125,998 of NZ_JCATIE010000004.1, forward strand.
CCGCCGCCCCGGGCGAAAAGGCCGACATGGTGGTCCATATGGACTATGGCATCGACAAGGGCCGCGAGCGCGTCGTGAGTACGCCGGGCTTTCGCGATCCCTGGTACGGTGGCTGGTACGGCCCCGGCTTCTATCGCCCCGTTGTCGTCCGCGGCCGCCACGGCCGCCGCTATATCGCCGGATATTACGACCCCTTCCTGTGGGGCGGCGGTTTCGGCGGCTGGGACAATGACGTGTCGAGCTTCACCGTCTATACGAGCGACCTGAACCTGACGATCGACCGTGCCGCCACCGGCGAGCGCCTGTTCGAAGGCCGGGCGCAGGCGCAGTCGCGCGACAACGATCTGACCGCGATCGTCCCCAATCTGGTGCAGGCGATGTTCACCGGCTTCCCCGGCAATTCGGGCGAACGGGTGCGGATCACGGTCGCGCCCCCCGAAAAGGGCTGACGCAGCCGACCCGACCGAAACAGGATGGCCCGCCTTTCGACCGAAAGGCGGGCCATTTCGATTCGGGGATGCGGCCGCGCCGGATCGCGGCACCGCGCCGCACCGCCGTCCTTCCGAAAAGCGTGTCACGCACAGGAAGATGCCCCGGCCGTGGGGGGCCGGGGCATCGATGTCAGGCTATCAAAGGGACCAACCAAATATAGCCTGATATGGGGTACGCCTTAGCGGAGCAGGTTCATCACGCCCTGCTGGCTCTGGTTCGCTTGCGCGAGCATCGCGGTCGAGGCCTGCGCGAGGATGCCGGCGGCGGCCAGGTTCGTCGATTCGGCCGAGAAGTCGGCGTCTTCGATGCGCGACTTGGCATCCGACAGATTCGTGACGGTCGACGTCAAAGTATCGACAGCCGCTTCGAGACGGTTCTGCTGCGCACCCAGGTTGGCGCGTTCGGTCGCAACCGTCTGGATGCCCGTGTCGAGCGTCGCGAGCGCCGCCGAGGCGCCGGCGGCGGTCGACAGGTCAAGCGCATCGACGCCGAGACCCGACGCCGTCAGGTCGCCGACCGCGATGTTGACGGTTTCGCCGGTGTTCAGGCCCGTCTGGATGTCGATCGAGGCGCTGCCGTCGAGCAGGTTCGTACCGTTGAAGGTCGTGCGGCCTGCGATGTCGCCGATCTGCGAGATCAGCGCGTCGACTTCGGTCTGGATCGCGTCGCGATCGTCGGTGCCGAGGGTGCCGTTGGCGCTCTGCACCGCCAGTTCGCGCATGCGGACGAGGATGTTCGAAATGCCGCCCATCGCGCCTTCGGCCGTCTGCGACAGCGAGATGCCGTCGTTGGCGTTGCGGACCGCCTGGTTGAGGCCGCGAACGTTGGCGTCCATGCGGGTCGCGATGGCGAGGCCCGCCGCGTCGTCCTTGGCGCTGTTGATGCGCTTGCCGCTCGACAGGCGTTCCATGGCCTGCGACTGCATGCGGTTGGCAACACGCGAATTGTTCTGGGCGCGAAGCGCGCTCACATTGGTGTTGATGACAGTCATGATCTTCCTTTCCGGCCCGAAGGCCATTCCCGTGGTGTGCGGCTCAGCGAGCGTCACGGAAGCAGTAACGGCGTCCCGGCCCGGGCCTTAAGCCGCGGCGTCAAAAAAATGCCGAAATGGCACAGGCGCATCGGACTTTCTTGTTCAAGACATTGAATTTCATCGAAAATAATTTTTGGCACGTGCTTTGCATCATAGTTCGGGCGTGCGGCAGACGGCCGCGCACCAGGACGGATGGAACAGATGAGCACGATTGACCCGAGCCGGCTGCTGCAAATGCGCAGCACGATCCTCAATCAGAACCAGGCGCTCCAGCGCGCCGCGGGGCGCACCGCGACCGGCGGCACCGAAGCGGCGGGCGAGGGCCCCGATTTCGGATCGGCGATCTCGGCCGCGTTGCAGCAGGTCAATGCCCAGCAGGCGAAGGCCGGCGAGCTGAGCGAAGCCTATGAACGCGGCGACACGCACGACATCGTCAGCGTGATGATCGAGCGGCAAAAGGCCTCGCTTGGCTTCGAGACGACCCTGCAGGTCCGCAACAAGCTGCTCTCCGCCTATCGCGACATCATGAACATGCCGGTGTAACCCATGGCCGAAGCTCAACTCCCCGCCCCCGTCGACACCGGCAGCGCCGCGCGGCTCCCCGTCCCCGCCTTCGCGACCCGTTTCGAACCCTTCACCCAGGTTTTTCGCCAGCCCGCGGTGCAGCGCGCGCTGCCCGCGATCGCGACGTCGACCGCGATCGGCATCGCGGCGCTCGCCTGGTTCATGACCCAGTCCGCCCCGCAGACGCAGCTGTTCGCCGGTCTCGACGATGCCGACAAGGCCGCGGTCGCCGACGCGCTGCAGACACAGGGCATCGGCCACACCATCGATCCCGTCACCGGGGCGCTGACGGTCGATGCCGACAAGCTCTACCAGGCGCGCATCGCGCTCGCCGGGCAAGGGCTGCCCAAGGCGCAGCCGACGGGCGACAGCCTGATCGCCTCGCTGCCGATGGGATCGAGCCGCGCGATCGAGGGCGAGACGTTGCGCGCCGCGCGCGAGGCCGACCTTGCCCGCACGATCGAGGCGATCGATTCGGTGAAGGTCGCGCGCATCCATATCGCCGCCGCCGAGCCGAGCCTGTTCGTGCGCGACGACAAGCCGGCAACCGCATCGGTGATGCTGACGCTGCAGAACGGCCGATCGCTGTCCGACGGACAGGTGCAGGCGATCCGTTTCCTGGTCGCTTCGTCGGTCCCGGGCATGAATGCCGACCAAGTGTCGGTGATCGACCAGCGCGGCGCACTGCTGTCCGACACCGCAACGAGCGGCGACATGCAGGCGTTCCAGCTGCAGACGCAGATGGAAGACCGCTATCGCCGGGCGCTCGACACCCTGCTGGGGCCGATGCTCGGCGCCGGAAACTATACCGTCGAGGTCCACGCCGACGTCGACATGTCCGAAAGCCAGGCGACGCGCGAAAGCTTTCCCGAGAACGACCGCGCCCTGACGAGCGAACGCATCACCAAGTCGGTGAGCGGATCGACCCCGCCCGCGGCCGGCATCCCCGGCGCGCTGTCGAACCAGCCGCCGCCGGCAACGACGCTCGCCCAGGCCGCGCCCGATGCTCAGGCGCCCGCCGGTCCCGGCACCGAAAGCAATGAACAGGCCGCGCGCGCCTATGAAGTCGGGCGCGAGATTTCGGTCACCCGCCAGCCGCAGGGCCGCCTGCGCCGTGTATCGGTTGCGGTCGCGCTGAACCAGGGCGCCAAGGCGCTCGGCCAGGCCGACCTGGCCAAGATCGAGACGCTGGTGAAGGGTGCGGTCGGGTTCGACGCGGCGCGCGGCGATCAGGTCGCGATCGGCCAGCGTCCCTTTGCCAAGATCGAGAATGCCGAGCCCGCCTTCTGGGACCGGGGCTGGTTCCTGCCGCTGGTCAAGCAGGTCGGCGCGCTCCTGGCGGCACTGCTTGCCTTCCTGTTCATCGGACGTCCGCTGATCAAGGCCGCCAAGGAGCGCGCCGCGGCGCGCGCCGAACGCGAGGCCGCGATCGAGGAAAGCCTGCTGACGGCAACCAATGCAGCCCCGGCGCTCGCCGGCGAACGCCGCCCGGCGGGCCGCGAGATCACGCTGGAGATGATCGAGGCCGCCCCGAGTTACGAGGCGCGCGCCAACCTTGTTCGCGCCTTCGTGCGCCAGGATTCGCAGCGCGCCGCGCTGGTCGTGCGCAATTTGATGCAGGAGGGCGCTCATGCCTGACGCGCTCGACCCCGCGACCGGCGCCGCCCCGGCCAAGCCCGCCATCGAGGGTTCGGCCGCCGCCGCGATCCTGCTGATGCTGCTCGACGAGAGCGAAGCCGCGACGATCCTAAAGCATCTGGACCCCGACGAGGTGCGGACGCTGGCCAAGGCGATGTTCGACACCGCCGACGCCAGCGAGGGGCAGATCGAGCAGGCGCTCGACAGCTTCGTCGCGCGCAGCCGTTCGGTAAGCGCCCTCGCGATCGGGGCCGACACCCGCATCCGCACGGTCATCAACGAAGCGGTCGGAAATGTTCGCGCCGACAATATCCTGGCCAATGTCGCACCGCGCCAGAGCGCCGCCTCGCTCGAGATGCTGCGCTGGATGGACGTCGAGGCGATCAGCGCGCTGCTCGCGAGCGAGCATCCGCAGGTCGGCGCGTTGATCCTGTCGGTGCTGGTCCCCGACATCGCCGCGCGGGCGATCGAGACCCTCGACGAAAGCCTGCAGGCCGACCTGGTGCTGCGTGCGGCGCAGCTGACGTCGGTCCCGACCGCGGCGATCGAGGATCTGGAGGCGGTGCTCGCCGCGGCGAATATCGGCGGCCAGCGCGTCGCGAAGCAGCCGGTCGGCGGCCCGACCGACGTCGCCAAGATCATGAAGGTGATGCCGCGCCACCTGTCCGAGCGCACGATCCGCGCGCTCAAGAAGCAGGACCGCCAGCTCGCCCAGACGATCGAGGAAGAGATGTTCATTTTTGACAATCTGCGCGACCTCGACCTGCGCAGCCTGGGCACGGTGCTGCGCGGCGTCGACGCGGCCCAGCTCGCGCTCGCGCTGAAGGGCGCCGACGAGGCGATGGCCGACCTGTGCCTGTCGACAATGTCGCAGCGCGCCGGCGAGACGATCCGCGACGAAATGTCCGAAATGACGATGGTCAAACGGACCGATGTCGAGGACGCGCAAAAGGCGATCATGCAGGTCGTGCGCCAGATGGCCGCGGCGGGCGAGATCGTGATCGCGGGCGGAGCCGACGACTATGTCTGATCGCAGCGCCGAAACCGGGTTCGCGCCGATCGCGCTGACCACCGCCATGGGCGGACGCGGCGGCTTTCGGCCGCTGTCCTTTGCCCCGGCCGAGGCCGCGCCCGACGCGCCGGCCATGCCGGTGCCGTCGGACGCGGCGGAACTCGCCGAAGATCCCTATGCGCTCGGCCTGGCCGAGGGACAGCGGCTTGCCGAAGCGGCCTTTGCCCCCGAACGCCACCGCCTGCTCGCGCTGATCGCCGCGAGCGAGGCGTTGCAGGACGAGCCGAGCGAAGAGCTTGCCCAGCTGATCGCCGAGACGGTCGAGCGGCTCGTCCGCCAGATCGTCGAGACCGCGCCGATCGACGCCGAATGGCTGAAAGCCCAGGCCGACGTTGCCGCGGCGATGGTCGCCGAGGCCGACAAGGCGCGCACATTGTGGGTCCATCCCGACGATGCCGCGCTGCTCGTCGACTGCCCGCTGGCCCTGCCGGTCGCGGCCGATCTCGCAATGGTGCGCGGCACCGTCCGCATCGAGACATCGGCCGGGTGGATCGAGCATGGCCGCGCGGTCTATCTCGATGAGCTGCGCGCCGCGCTGGGCGGCGAAGGCGTCGCCGCATGACGCGCCGCCTCGCCATGTCCGCGCAGCAGCTGCTCGGCCCCGTCGACCTGGCGCATGCGAGCCCGCGCCGCATCGGCACGCTCGTCGCGCACGAAGGCATCATGCTGGAGGTATCGGGATTCCCTCAGCCGCTGGGCAGCAACGTCCGCATCAAGTCTGCGACCGGCGACTATGTGAACGGCGAAGTCGTCGGCTTTCGCGGCCACCGCAGCCTCGTCCTGCCCTTTGACACCAACATGCCGCTCGTCACCGGCGCCCCGGTCGAGCCGCATGGCGCGTCGAGCATGGTCGCGTGCGGCAAGGCGCTGCTCGGCCGCATCATCGACGCGCAGGGCAACCCGCTCGACGGCCGCCCGCCGGTCAAGTCGCAGTTCCAGTGGCCGCTCGCCGGGCGCAAGGTCAATCCGCTGCGCCGCGGCCGCGTGACGAGGCCGCTCAACATGGGCGTGCGCGCGATCAACGGCCTGCTCACTGTCGGCGAAGGCCAGCGCGTCGCGATCATCGCGGGCTCGGGCGTCGGCAAGTCGGTGCTGATGGGCCAGATGATCGCCGGCACCGAATGCGACGTGATCGTCGTCGGCCTGATCGGCGAGCGCAGCCGCGAGGTCAGCGACTTCGTCGAGACCAAGCTGCCCCCCGCGGTGCGCAAGAAATCGGTCGTCGTCGCGGTCCCCGCCGACCATCCGCCGCTGCTCCGCCTGCGCGCCGCGATGCGCGCGACCGCGATCGCCGAAGCCTTTCGCCAGGAAGGCAAGAAGGTGCTGCTGCTGATCGACAGCCTGACGCGCGTCGCGCACGCGCAGCGCGAGATCGGGCTGACGCTCGGCGAACCGCCGACGATGAAGGGCTATCCGCCCTCGGTCTTTGCGCTGATCCCGTCGCTGTGCGAACGCGCCGGTATCGACCGCCAGACCGGCGGTTCGGTCACCGCGCTCTATACCGTGCTCGCCGACGGCGGCGATATCGAGGACCCGGTGGTCGATTCGGCGCGCGCGATCGTGGACGGGCATATCATCCTGTCGCGCACGCTGGCCGAACAGGGGGTCTATCCCGCGATCGACGTCGCACGGTCGCTGTCGCGCACGATGGCGGACTCGGTCGATCCCGAACATGCCGCCGCCGCCGCCCGCTTCCGCCAGCTCTGGTCGGCTTATGAAGAGAATCGCGACCTGATGCTGATGGGCGCCTATGTCGCCGGCGGCGATCCCGTGCTCGACGAGGCGATCCGCCGCCACGCCGACCAGCTTGCCTTCGTCACCCAGCCTGCCGGCGCGCAGGTCGATTTCCAGACATCCCGCCAATCGCTCATCGAAGGATATACTGCATGACCACCCGCACCGCACGCCGCAAACGGATCATCCGCGTGCGTTCCGTCGAGCATCAGATGGCGGAGGCCAATCTGGCGCGCGCCAACAGCGAACTGGCGAATCTTGTCGAGCTGGGCAAGCGGCTCGAAACGCTGCGGGCCGACCTGGCCGTGGCAAAGGGCGCCGTCGCGGGCCGCGCGCTCAACACGGTCGGCGAACTCGCGATGCGGCTCGACGTCGCCAAGGAAAATCTGACCACGCCGCTCAGCCAGGCGAGCGAACGCCGCGACCGCATGAGCGCGCTGGCGCAGAGCGCGATGGTCAAAGAGGAATCGGCGCTGCGCCTCTATGAACGCAGCCGCAAGTCGGCCGAGGCCGAGATGGAGCGCCGCAGCGACGCCAACCGCCCCCACCGCGCCCGCGCCGGGATGCGGCTGCGCATGATCGACGGAGGCCTCGCATGATGATGCCCGCGCTCGCCCAGCAGATGCCCGGGCAGGCCGGGCTGATGGCCGTGCTCTGCGGTTCGGGGGCCAGGCCCGCCACCGGTGGCAGCGCCGCCGGGTTCGACGCGCTGTTTGCCGACATGCCGCTGGCCGAGGGCGTGAGCCCCCTGCCCGTCGAGGCGCTCCAGCAGCTTCAGCGCGCCATCGCCGCCCAGGCGAACGCCGCGCCGGCCGACGGCGAAGCCGTGCCTGGCGACGCCGCTGCACCGCAGACGCAGCCGGCAGCGACAGGCGACGACGCCGCGGCCGCCGCGGCGCTGCTGATCCGCATCGCCACCGGCGTCCCCGCGACGCCGGCCGCCGCGTCGGCAGCCACCGCCGTCGCCGCAGTCGCACACGACGCCGAAACCGATAGCGAGGATAGCGGCGACGCCCCCGCGACCGGCGACGATGCCGGCCCCTCGGATCTGCCGTTCGCGCCGGTCGCATCGGTCACGCCGGTTACCGCCGCTCCCGCGAAACCGCCGCGCGCGGTCGACGAGAGCGCCGCCGAGGCCCCGGCGCTGCCCCGCGCGGCCCAGCGTGAGGCGGCGGGGCCCGTCGCCGATGCGGCGCCCGCCGCGCCGAAGACGGGCAAGAGCTTCGATGCCGGCGCGTCGATGACCGTCCTTTTCGCCCCGCCCGCGCCGCAGGCGCAGCCCGCGAGCGCCGGCGTCGCCAGCACGGCGCCCGTCGCCGAGCGCGTGCTCGACATGGGGTCCGACGATGCGTGGATCGCGCAGCTCGCCGCCGATATCGCGGCGACCCGGACGCCGGACGGCGACATCAGCTTTCGCCTGATGCCGCGCCACCTTGGACGCCTGGACGTCGCGTTGACGCACGACGCGGACGGCGTGTCGCTGAAGCTCGACACCCAGCATGAAGCGACCGCGACGGTCGTCCATGCCGCGCAAGGCAAGCTGGTCGACGACCTGCGCCAGCAAGGCGTCCGCGTCGCGGGCGCCGAGGTCACCTGCACCCCCGGCGAAACCGGACGCCAGTCGCAGGGCCAGAACCAGGGCAACGGCGGCCCCTCCGCCGGCACCCACCTTATCGAAACCGCGCCCGATTCGCCCGAGGCGCGCTCCGACACCGCAAGCCAGGCCCGTGCCGCCGACCGGCGCGGCCGCTTCGCCTGATCAGAAAGGGTCCGACCATGACCAAGGATAAAGCCGAAAGCCCCAAGAAGGGCGGCAAGATGAAGAAGCTGCTGCTGATCGGCATCGGCGGCCTCGTGCTGATCGGCGCGGGCGCGGGGGCCGGCATCTATATGGGCGGCGGCCTGGCCGGCGCCGAGGCACCCAAGCCCGAGGATCTCTATCCCAAGCTCGTCCTGCGCAGCGAAGACGCCGAGGCCGGCGGCGGCGAGGGCGAAGGCGGCGAAGCGGCGCCGAAGGTCGGAACCGTGTCGGTCCCCAACGATCGCTACAAGGTCGATCCGCGCAAATATGAAATCACCTATATCCCGATCGAGCAGGCCTTCACCACGAACCTGGCCGACGGGTCGGGCTTCCTGCAGATCGGGATCAGCCTGTCGACCTATTACGACGGCAAGATGATCGCCAATGTCCGGCGCCAGATGACGCCGATCCGCTCCGCGGTGCTGATGGTGCTCGCCGAACAGGACCCGGCGCTGATCTCGACCTCGCAGGGCAAGCAGTTGCTCCAGCGCCGCCTGACCGCCGCGGTCAACCAGGTGCTGCGCGACAAGGAAGGCTTTGGCGGCGTCGACAATGTCTATTTCACCAGCATGGTGATCCAGTAATGGCGCGCGCCAGGGCGACGACCGCCGGCGATGCCGGCAGCAACGGTGACACCAGGGCGTCGGTGCTGCTGCGCAAGGCAGAGGACGGCTATGCCTTTCCGGCGCTCGACGGCGTCGCCGATCGCTTTGCACGGACGCTGCGCGACCTGATCCGCGCACTGGGTGCGCCGACGGTGCAGGTCGAGCGCGAGGCGGGCGAACGGATGCGCTTTTCCGACTGGTGCGACGCGGCGGCACCGGCGATCTTCTGGCGCTATCATGCGCCCCCTCTGAAAGGTCCGATGCTGATTGCGGGGTCGCGCGCGCTGGTGCTCCAGCTTGTCGACATCTTCTATGGCGGCAAGGGACAGCTTGCGGGGAAGCGCGAGGAATTGACCGACGCCGAGGATCGATTCGCCGCGCGGCTCGGCCGCGATATCGCCCAGCAGCTCGCCGCGGCGTGGAAAACCACGCTGCCGATCGAACCGCAACTCGACTGCGTCACCTGTGATCCGGCAAAGTTGCAGGCGGTCCGCGGCGACGACGAATTGTTCGTCCAGCGCTTCACGTTGCGCGGCGGCGTCCTCGACGGACGGACGATCCTGTGCGCGTGGCCGCTCGCCGCGCTGCGCGGAATCAGCGGCGGCGAGCCCGCGCCCGATCTGCCCGATACCCCCGAAACCGACCCGGTCTGGACCGCGACGCTGTCGCGCGCGCTGAAGGATGTGCGCCTGCCGGTGCGGTCGGTGCTCGCCCGGCCCGAAATTCCGCTGACAAAATTACTGAGTTTGGAGGTCGGCGATATCATTTCGTTAACCATACCGCGTCACGTTCCGATAACCGTCGCCGGCCGCCATTTCGCGTCCGGCAGCATCGGGGAGGCGGGCGGCAACGCGGCCATCTTGATTGATTGTATCGAAAGAGGATCGGACGATGAGTGACATCAGCGACGCCCCGAAAGCGGCCCGCGACCGGCGTGACGCCAAGACGATAGCCGCCGCCCCCAATTTCGACCTGCTCGCGGGCGTATCGCTGCGCGTATCGGTCGAGGTCGGATCGACGTCGATGGCGCTGTCCGACCTGCTGGCCCTGTCCGAAGGCAGCGTGGTCGAACTCGACCGCGCGGCGAACGACCTGCTCGACATCTATGCCAACGGCACGCTGATCGCGCGCGGCGAGATCGTCAACGTCGACGGCCGCTATGGCATCCAGGTCGCCGAAGTCGTCGCCCCCGACCGCGCCCTCACCGGCTTCGAGCGGAGGGGCTGATGTTCGAATATATCCTGCGCCTGCTTATCCTGCTGCCGATCGTCGGCGGCATGGCGTGGGGCAGCCTGTGGCTGTGGAAGCGCGTCCAGATGGGCGTTCCGCTGACCGGCGGACAGAAGCAGGGGCGCCCGATCGAAATGGTCGGCGTCCTGCCGCTCGGCCCTGGAACGAAGCTGGCGGTGGTCGAGTTCGCGGGACAGCAGATATTGCTGTCGGTGTCGCGGGGCGGCGTGACCCGTCTTGCCGACAACAGCCAGGGCGATTTCCATGTCGACTAACCGCCGCCGGACATGGCTGCATGCCGCCGCGCTCGCGGGTGGCCTCGCTCTGCTGGTCGCGGCGCCCGCGGCGCATGCGCAGGCCGCCGACGGGCTGGCGCGCGCGGTGAACGAGATCGGCGGCGACGGCCGCCCCCTGTCGCTGTCTTTGCAGATCCTTGTCCTGATGAGCCTGCTGACGGTGCTGCCGTCGCTGCTGCTGATGATGACCAGTTTCACGCGGATCATCATCGTGCTCTCGATCCTGCGCCACGCGCTGGGGCTGCAACAGACCCCGCCGAACCAGGTGCTCGTGGGCCTCAGCCTCTTCCTCTCGCTGTTCGTGATGCAGCCCGTGATCAGCGAGGTGAACCGCGTCGCGGTGACGCCGTACAGCCAGGAACAGATCGACATCGGCGAGGCGGTCGTGCGGTCGGGCACCTCGGTCCATGGCTTCATGATGGCACAGACGCGCAAGACCGACCTGATGATGTTCGCGAAAATCGCGAAAGCGCCCGATTATGCGAGCCCGAAGGACGTCCCCTTCTCGATCCTGCTGCCCGCCTTTGTCACCAGCGAACTCAAGACCGCCTTCCAGATCGGCTTCCTGATCTTCCTGCCCTTCCTGGTCATCGACCTTGTCGTCGCTTCGGCGCTGATGTCGCTCGGCATGATGATGCTGTCGCCGACGGTGATTTCGATGCCCTTCAAGCTGTTGCTCTTCGTCCTCGTCGACGGGTGGGCGCTGACGATGGGCTCGCTCGCCTCGTCGTTCGGGACATAGGGCCCGATCGTGGAAGCGGACTATTTCATCGGTGTCGCGCAGCAGGCGCTGTGGATCCTGGCGCTCGCATCGGCGCCGATCCTGATCCCGGTGCTCGTCGTCGGCGTGCTGCTGGGGATGGTGCAGGCGGCGACCTCGATCAACGAACAGACGTTGAGCTTCGTCCCCAAGCTGATCATCACCGCGATCTGCCTGGCCATCTTCGGCGGCAGCATCCTGGTCCTGCTCACCGACTTCACCCGCGACCTCTTCGCGCAGATCCCGGCGCTCGTGCACTAGAGCCCGATGAATCCCGCCGACATCCCGAATGTGGAAGCGATGCTCCAGCTGTGGATGCTCGCGATGATCCGTCCCGGCGCCGCCTTCCTGGCCGCGCCGGTGTTCGGCGCCGCCAATGTGCCGGTCCAGCTCCGCCTCGTCATCGCCCTTGCGGTCGGCGTGCCGGCGGTCGCGGCGTCGGGCATGGCGCTGCCCGCCGAGGGACTCGTATCCTGGCACGGCTTCATCCTGATCATCGGCGAAGTCGTCGTCGGGCTGGCGATCGGCTTCGTGCTGCAAATGGGGCTGGCGGCGGCGTTGCTGGCGGGCGAGGCAATCAGCAACGCGATGGGACTCGGCTTCGCCTCGATGGTCGATCCGCTGAGCGGACAGGCGAGCAGCGCGGTCGGCCAGTTCCTCTCCATGCTTGCGACCGCCCTTTTCCTCGCTGCCGACGGTCACCTCGTCCTGATCAACATCATCGTCGACAGCTATAGCGCGCTTCCCCCTGGGGGCGCCTTTCCTTCGTTCGACGCGATCGGCGGCATCGTGCGTTTCGGCAGCCTGATGTTCGCCGCCGGGCTGACGATCGCCCTGCCCGTCGGCTTCATCCTGATCCTGGTCCAGATGATCATGGGCGTGATCGGCCGATCGGCGCCCGCGATGAACCTGTTTGCGGTCGGCCTGCCCGCGACCTTGCTCGCCGGGATCATCCTGCTGGGCATCGCGACGCCGGTGATGGCCGAAACCCTCGCCCGCATCCTGTCCGACGCACTCGACGCCGCGCGCCTGGTCGCCGGAGGCTGACCCGATGGCGGGCGAGACCGAAAAGGACCAGAAAACCGAACAACCGACGCCGAAGAAGCGCGCCGATTCGGCGCGCGAAGGCGATGTGCTGATGTCGCGCGAACTCGCGACCGCGCTGATGATGCTCGCGGGCGCGGGCTGGCTGCTGTCGGCCGGGGGCTGGCTGGTCGAGGCGGCGGGCGAGCTGGTCAAGCACGGGCTGACGATCGGCGCGGGCGACGTCGCGCATTTCGCGCCGGGCGAAGCCCTGCTCCGCAACGGGACGGGCATTCTGCTGCCGCTCGGCAGCCTGTTCGCGCTGGCGCTGGTCGCCAGCTTCGCCGCCCCCGCCATGCTCGGATCGCTCGGCTGGCGCGGCAAGGCGCTGGCCTTCAAGGGCAACCGCATCAATCCGGGAACCGGGCTCAAGCGCATCTTCGGGGTGCAAGGCGTGATCGAACTCGGCAAGTCGATCGCCAAGGTGCTGCTGCTCGGCAGCATCGGATACTGGCTTGTCGCCGGCAGCCTGCCCGCGATCATGACGATGGCGTCGAGCGACCTCAGCGCCGCGATCGGCCTTGCCGGCCGTGCGGTCGGCCACGCGATGCTCGCGCTTGCCGGCGGACTGGTCGTCATCGCGCTGATCGACGTGCCCGCGCAATGGTATCAGCGCAACAAGCGGCTGATGATGAGCAAGCAGGAAGTGAAGGAAGAGATGCGCCAGTCCGACGGCGCGCCCGAGCTCAAGCAGGCGCAGCGCCAGCGCGCGCACGAGATATTGAGCGGATCGGCGCGCAAGGCGGTGTCGGAAGCGACGGTCGTGCTGACCAATCCGACCCATTTCTCGGTCGCGCTGCGCTATCGCCCCGGGGTCGACGCGGCGCCGGTCGTCGTCGCGCGCGGGCGCGGCGACGTCGCGCTGTCGATCCGCGAACTCGCGCGCGGCGCGGGCGTCCCGATGCTCGAATATCCGCAGCTGACCCGCGCAATCTATTTTACCGCCCGGGCCGGACGCACGATCCCCGAAGAGCTGTTCGTCGCGGTCGCGACCGTGCTCGCCTTCGTCTTCCAGCTGGAGCGCGCGGTTGCCGAAGGCCGCGCCCAGCCGGCGATCGACGTTCCGCCGACGCACCGCTTCGATCCCGACGGGCGGCGACAGGCCTAGCGGCGCCCTCCCCCAATGCTGCGGCACCGGCCCGTGGGATGGAGGGGGAGCGGACCGGTGCCGCCTCCGCATCGGCGGAGAAGCGCTGAAGTCTAGTGCGCGGCGCCCATCGACACCTGCTTGGGACGCGGGGCGCACCACACCGCCGCGGCGGCGATCACGAAGATGATGCCCGTCGCGATGTAGATGTGGAGCACGCCGAGCGTCATCGCCTGGGTGTCGACCATCCGGTCGAGCGCGGCGCGCGCCTGTTCCAGGCTGAGCCCCGCACCCTGCAGCCGGTCCATCGCGCGGCCGGGGTCGTTGAGCGCCGAAACGAGTTCGGACCGCGAAACGCGCCCCGCATCGTCCCACGCGGTCGTCGCGATCGCGGTACCGATCGCGCCGCTGAGCGTACGCAGGAAGTTCATCAGGCCCGCCGCCGACGTCTGCTTTTCCTCGGGCACGCTCGACAGCGCCAGCGCCGTCAGCCCGACGAAGAAGAAGGGCATCCCCATTCCCTGCAGGACGTGGGGCAGGGCGAGCGTCCAATAGTCGACATCGGCGTTCCAGCCTGCGCGCACGACCGCCATGATCGCCATCCAGAGGATCCCCGCGCTGATCGAGATGCGGATGTCGATCTTGCCAATCATCGCCGCCGCGACCGGCGAGAGGATGACCGCGAAGCAACCGAGCCATGCGACGACGAAACCGGTCTCGGTCGCGGTGTAGCCCGCGACCTGTTGCAGCCACAGCGGGGTCAGCACGACCTGGGCGAAGAAGGCGCCGAACCCCAGCGACAGCGCGGCCGTGCCGAAGCTGAACCCGCGAAAGCGAAAGACGCGCAGGTCGACCACCGGATTGGCCTCGGTCAGTTCCCAGATCAGGAAGGCGACGAAGCCGACCGCGGCGACGATCGCGAGCATCACGATCCAGGCCGATCCGAACCAGTCGTGCTCGCGCCCCGTGTCGAGCATGATCTGGAAGGCGCCGACCGACACGACGAGCAGCACCAGCCCGACGACGTCGATCCCCGCCTTCTTGCGCGGGGTTTCGAACCCGCCGAGCAGGCTGCCGACGCCGAAGGCGCAAATCGCGACCACGGGCAGGTTGATGAAGAAGATCCACGGCCAGCTCCAATTGTCGCTGATCGTGCCGCCGAGGATCGGGCCGAGGATCGGCGCGGTCGTCGTGGTCATCGCCCAGATGGCGAGACCGATTCCCGCTTTCTCCTTCGGAAAGATGCGCAGCAGCAGGATCTGCGTCAGCGGCATCAGCGGCCCGCCCGACAGGCCCTGGAGCACGCGGAACAGAATCAACGCGTCGAGCGTGCGCGAAATTCCGCACAGGAAGGAAAAGACGCCGAACCCCGTAATCGAAATCAGGAACCAGCGTACCGTCCCGAAGCGCGCGGCGAGCCAGCCGGTGAGCGGCACGCTGATCGCGTCGGCGACGGCGTAGCTGGTGATGACCCACGTTCCCTGCGTCGGCGACACCGCGAGCCCGCCGGCGATATGCGGCACCGACACATTGGCGATCGTCATGTCGAGCACGACGACGAAATTGGCGAGCGCGAGCGCGAAGGCGGCCGCGATCAGCCGCACGCCGGCGAGCGGCCGCGGTTCGCGTCTGGCGCCGTTGGCGGGGGGAGCGGCGGAGGCCATCGCTGCCTACTTTCCGCGCGTGTCGATCGTCGCTTCCATCGACAATCCGACGCGCAGCGGATGCTGCCTGAGCTCCTTGGGGTCGAGCGCGATCCGCACCGGCAGGCGCTGAACCACCTTCACCCAATTGCCCGTCGCATTTTGCGCCGGGATAAGCGAGAACGCCGCCCCGGTACCGCCGGCGATGCCGACGACCGTGCCGTGGTAAACGACGTCGCCGCCATAATAGTCGGAGGTCAGCTCGACCGGCTGGCCGGTGCGGATCTTGCCGAACTGGCTTTCCTTGTAATTGGCGTCGACATAGGCGCTGTCGATCGGGACGATGACCATGATCGGCGCGCCCGCCGCGATCCGCTGGCCGACCTGCACCTGGCGGTTGGTGACGATGCCGTCGACCGGGGCGCGGATCACCGTGCGGTCGAGGTCGAGCTGGGCCTTGTCGAGCCGCGCCTGCGCCGCCGCGACATCGGGGGCGGTGTCGATGGTCGTCCCGCGCACCACCGCTTCGGCAGCGCCGAGGTCGCCGCTCGCCGAACCGCGCGTCGCTTGCGCCGAGGTCACGCCGGCCGCCGCGAGGTCGCGGGCCGCCTGCGCCTGTTTCAGCGCGGCGCGCGCCGCCGTCAGCTCCTCGCCCGACACCGCGCCGGTGCTGGCGATGCTCTCGCGCCGCTGAAGCTCGGCCCGCGCGCGCTCGACCGTCGCGTCGGCATCGCGCAGCCGCGCCTGCGCCTGCGCGATTTCGGCGCCGCGGGCCTGGACCCGGGCGCGGGCCGCGTCGGCGGTCGCGTCGGCCTGGCCATAGCGCTGGCGTGCCTGCCGCAACGCCGCCTGGGCATCGGCGACGGCGATCCGCTGGTCGGCATCGTCGAGCACGACGAGGATATCGCCCTTCTTCACCGCCTGGGTGCCGCTGACCCGGACATCCTTGACCGGGCCCGACACCAGCGCGGTGACGGTTGCGCTGTCGGCGCCGACATAGGCGTTGTCGGTCGATACCCGCCCGGCCTGGGTCAGGAAATACCAGATGCCATAGAGCAGCGCGATCGACACGACGACGATCGCGAGGATGCGGAGCAGTCGCTTGCGTTTCGCAAGCCGCGCATCCTTTGCCTCGGCACTCTCCGGCGCGTCGGCGTCGGCGGGGGAGTTTGGAGCGGCAGCAGCCGTATCGTCGGCCATCAATTTTCTCCTTCTGCCTGATATCCGCCGCCGAGCGCGCGGATCAGGGCGATGTCGAGCGTCCGCTCACGCGCTTCGAGGTCGGCGACGGCGCGGCTGAGCGCGACCATGCTGTCCTCGGCGGTGAGCTGGGCAAGCTGGTTCGACAGGCCGGCGCGATAGCGCAGGCCGGCGAGGTTGGCGGCGTCGGCCGCCGATTGCAGCGCGGCGCGCCGGTCGGCGAGCTGGCGCTCGGTGGCCCTGCGGCTCGCGACGATGTCGGCGACATCGCGCAGCGCGTCGAGCAATGTGCGGTCATATGTCGCGACCGCCGCATCATAGGTCGCGCGCGCGCCGCGATAGCGGCCCTCGATGCGCCCGCCCTCGAAGATCGGCAGGCTGATCGCGGCGCCGCCATTGCCATATTTCGATCCCGAATCGAACAGATTGCCGAGCCCGAGCGACTGGAAGCCGACAAGCGCCGACAGGCTGATGTTCGGATAATAGTCGGCGCGCGCGACGTCGATCCGCTTCGCCGCGGCCTCGGCGCGCAGCCGGGCCGCGACGATATCGGGGCGGCGGCCGACGAGCGCGATGCCGGCCCCGGCGGGAATCCCGACCGCCGGCGCGCCGAGCGCGGGGCGGGCGATCGCATCGCCGCGGTCGGGGCCGGCGCCGACCAGCGCCGCGAGACGATGGCGGGTCAGCGCGATCGCTTCGTCGAGCGCAGCGATGTCGCCGCGCGCCGACGCGGCGCGGCTTTCCGCCTGGCTCGCACTCGCCCGGTTGTCGAGCCCCGCGCGGGTGCGGTCGGCCGAAAGCCGCGCGCTGGCGCCGCGAATGCGCAACGCCTCTTTCGCGACGTCGAGCGCCTCATATTGTCCGGCGAGGTCGGCATAGGCGGCGGCGATGCCCGTGGTCAGCATCAGCCGCGCCTGCGCCGCATCGACGCGCGCGGCTTCGGCGTCGGAGGTCGCGGCGGCGAGCGCGGCGCGATTCTTGCCCCACAGGTCGAGGTCGAACGCAAAGCTGCCCGCGACATGACCGGTATCCTGAATGCCGTCGGGAACGAATTGCGGCGGAATGCCCATCGTCTTGCTCTGCTGGACGCCGCCCGCCCCGGCTTCGATGCCGACGCGCGGCAGCAGCGCGGCGCCGGCCTGCTGCGCCAGGGCCTCGGCGGCCCGGACGCGCGCCGCGGCGGCGGCGATATCGGGCGACCCCGCGAGCCCTTCGGCGATCAGGGCATCGAGCTGCGGATCGCCCCATGTCCGCCACCAGCCCTCGGTCGGCCAGGCGCCGACCGGCCCCGCGAGGCTGGCCTGCGAGGCGAGCGCATCGGGAGCGGTCGGCACCGGCTTGGGTCCGAGGTCGGGCGCGGCGCAGCCCGCGAGGAGGCCCAGCAGGGCGGTTGTCGTAAAAATGAAACGAGGCATGGTGTCCAACGATACTAGCTGGTATCATGCGCCAAATAGCGACGGGAGTCGGATTGTCAATCGAAATGATACCAGCCAGTACAGAATTACCCGATATCGCCAGCGAAAAGCGCCGCAAGGCCTTTGTCGATGCGGCACGCGAGGGCTTTTTCGCCAATGGCTATGCCGGGACGACCATGTCGTCGATCGCGAGCAGGGTCGGGGGATCGAAAACCACGCTCTGGTCCTATTTTCCGTCGAAAGAGGCCCTGTTCGAGGCGGTGGTCGACGACATCGTCGATCAGTATGGCACCGCGCTGCAGATCGAACTGCCGCTCGACGAAGACGTCGTTGCGGTGTTGCGCCGCTTTGCCGAGACGCTGCTCGGCACGCTGATGTCCGATCCCTTGCTGTCGCTCTATCAACTCGTCGTCGGCGAGGCGCGGCGCTTTCCGCATCTCGCCGAAACCTTCTACGAACGCGGGCCGCGGCGCGGCAAGGCCCGGCTCGCGGTCTGGATGGGCGAAAAGATGGCGCGCGGCGAATTGCGGCGCGGCGATCCGCTGCGCGCCTGCTATCATCTCGCCGGGCTCTGCCAGGGCGGCTCCTATCAGTTCGCCGTGCTCAACTTGCCCGAGGCGAAGCGCCCCGACCCGACGCGGCTCGCCGCCGAACTCGATGCCGCGATCGATACCTTCTATCGCGCGTGGGGTCCGGACGGCTGAGCGGCACGATCGAGCGCGACGAGGTCCGCAGGCGTATTGAGATTGACGATCGCGCTGCCCGCCTCGATCGCCGACACCCGCGCCGCATCGGCCCACCCGCGCACCGAACGGTCGCCGCCGCAATCGAGATGGTCCGCCAAAGGCGCCGCAAGACGGACCGGCCAGCAGCCGACGATCGGCGCCGCCGCCAGATAGCAGCCGCTGTCGAACGCCGCGAGGCGGCCGAACAGCGTCTCGTCGATCAGCGGCATGTCGCAGCCGAGCGTCAGCACGCTTTCCTGCCCGGCTGCCGCCGCTTCGTGCAGCGCGGCACACAGTCCGCCCAGCGGGCCGAGGCCCGGCGCCGGACGGTCGGCCACGCATCGCAGCCCGCCGGGCGCGTACCGACGGCCGCAGACGATGACCGCATCGCAATGCCGGGCCAGGATCGCCGCGGCGTGCGCGATCAGCGGGCGCCCGCGCCAGGTTGCCAGCGCCTTGTCGCTGCCGAACCGGCGCGCCTCGCCGCCCGCCAATATGGCACCGAGCCGCGTCACCGGCACCGACTCGAAACGGGACGGTAAAAAAATTCGGCGCATCCGGCACGGCGCACGGGCGCCGCAAAAGCCCGCATCTTGCCGTGATTTATCCGATGTAATGCCCGGTCTGTCGCTCGCCCATCCACCCGAATCGCTTACCTCTCTAACTTGATTTCGACTCGCGATGCTCTATGCCATCGGGCGTGCAAGGCGACCCAGACAATTATCTCAGTCTCCTATCGGCCGCGCAAATTGAAACGTTGCGGCACGTTTTCGAGCACAAAAATTCCAAGGAAATCGCCCGGATCATGGACGTCTCGCCGCACACGGTCGACGAACGCGTCCGGCGCGCCTTAAAAAAACTTAATGTATCCAACAGGATAGATGCCGCGAAAATTCTGGCGAGTAACGGTGTCTTCGAAAATGTTACTCCCTATCAATCTTTGACATATCAATTGGCCGAGCTAGGCGACGACGCCCCTCCCGGTGATGCGGAAACGGGGCGCAGTTCGTTGCGGCAGGTCTTCGATATCGGCCTGCCTTTTCCAACTGCTTCCCAGCCGACGAACCGGCATGGGTTGATGGAAAGGATCATCTGGCCGATCCTGATCGCATTCGCGACGATTTTGGCCTTTTCCGCCCTCTATTCGATCCTTGTCGGACTGGGTCGTGTTTTGACCTGATGTTCGATCCGAATGCTGCGGGGGGGAATCCGTCAGCATTCCTTATGCCAAGGACCAGATAATATGCTGAACGAACGCGTTTCCGCTGCGAAGAAGATCGCCACCGAATTGCACCAGGCCGAAGATGCCATCGACGAGGCGATGATCCGGATTGCCCAGCTCGCAGCGACGCTGCCCGCCGCGCGCCGCGACACGAACATGTCGGCGATCGTCGGCCAGGAAGCCATGGCCAAGATCGCCAATGCGCTGGCCGCGACCGGCGAAGTGCGCCAGCTGCTGACCGACGCGCATCTCGCGCTGACCGTGACGCAAAAGCAGGTCGGGCTGGGCACGCGCATGTTCGGCGCCGGCGTGAAGCCGCCGAGCAGCCTTGCGACCGACGAAGGCAGCAACGACCAGGGCATCGCCGCCCCGGCGTTCGCCAAGGCATCGTAAGCCAGGACCGAGGTAGACAATCCATTGTGGACCGTGGCGACATATTATGCCGTGCTGCTGTTGACGGTGGGGGTCGCGATCGCTCGCGGCGGCCCGCTTGAAAAATGGGCAGCTTTCACGGCACTTGTCGCCTCGGTCTGCACCACGATCGTGTCGCCCACCCCGCAATGGACGCACGTCGAAATCAATATCTTCGCGATCGACCTGGTCGCGCTCGCCAGTTTCTGGTTCATCGCGCTGAAGACGCAGCGTTTTTGGCCATACTGGATAACGGGCTGGCAGCTTATCGCGATTTTCGGCCATCTGCAGAAGCTGATGTTCGTCGAGATATTGGAGCGGCCCTATGCGCTGCTTTCGATGTATATTTCCTATCCGATCCTGCTCGTCATATTGTACGCGGCCGGATCGAGCGGACGAAGGGTGGAAGCGAGAGCATGATGGTGGTGCCTGAGGGGCACGGCAAATGCAGCAGTTCACGAACCAGGACATCGCCGAGATCAAGTCTCGGATCGATCAGATACAGGACATGCTCGCCGGGCGCGGCGATGCGCTGACCCTGCTGGCGGACCTGCCGGTCGAGCGCGAACCGCAGCCCGGGCTGGTCGAACAGATCGCGTTCGGCATCCAGATGCGCCGCCTGCGCAAGAGCCATTTCGGCGATGCACAGCTTTCGGGCGGAAGCTGGGACATGATGCTGGACCTGATGCTCGCCCGCGCGAACGAGCGCCAGCTGAGCGCCAGCGACCTGGCGACCGGCGCCGGGGTCCCGCTGTCGTCGGGCCTGCGCATGATCGCCGCGCTCGAAGCGCAGGGACTGGTCCGGCGCGCGCTTGACGAGCGCGACCGGCGCCGCTCGCTCGTCCACCTGACCGACGCCGGGGCCGAACGCATGGAAAGCTATTTCGAAACGATCGGCCGCGCCTGGAACGACCGGATGCGCCGCGCCGCGTAACGCGTGTCGGCCCGGGGCTCCGGTCTTCGGTTCGGATTATTCGGTCATCTCGCGCATCATCGCTTCGATCCGCGCCATCGCATCGCGCTTGATCTGGCATACCCGCGCCGCGCTGACGTCCAGCGTCAGCCCGATTTCCTGAAGATTGAGCTCTTCGAAGAAATAGAGTTGCAGCACCAGCTGCTCGCGCTCGGGCAGCCGCGCGATACAGGCCTCGAGCGCGTGAAGCGTCTCCGCCTGTTCGAGCGCGCCGTCGGCGCTTTCGCCGTCGTCGGCGACGAGGAAGGTACCGGCGTCGATCATCTCGTCGAGCGAGGTCGACCGTCCATAGGCCGCGCTTTTTTCCAGCGCATGATATTCGTCGGCGCTCATCGCGAAGGCCTCTGCCATTTCGGCGGTGGTCGGCGCCCGCATCAGATGCTGTTCGAGCGAGGCGCGGACTGTCTGGAGCCGCTTGCCGGCGACCATCGCCGAACGCCCCACATCGGCCTCGCGGCGAAGCTGGTCGATCATCGCGCCGCGGATGCGCGTCGAGGCATAGGTCGAAAAGGCGTAGCCGCGCTCCTCATAGTGGCGGCTCGCCTCGATCAGCGCGATCAGCCCGGTCTGGATCAGGTCGTCGAGCTCGCTCGTGCGCGAGACCCGCGAAAAGACCTGCCAGGCGATCTTGCGCACCAGCGGCGCATAATCCTCGACCAGCGTCTCGACGCTTTCGCCATAGAAATGGCGGGGCGCCGGTGCGTGCGGCGCGGCGCTCGCGCCGAATTGGTCGGCCCGCTCAGCTCTCATGCGGTTCATCCTTCATCTGGTCGGGGGCGGCGGCGGTCAGGCGCGCCGGTTCGGAGCCGATCGTCGCGACGATCTCGGTCGCCTTCGTCGGCGGAATTTCGAGGTAGGAAATCACCGCGACGTCGGGGAAGGTCGCGCGCACCAGCCGCGACAGCGGCGAGCGGCACAGCGGCGAGGCGACGAGCGCGAAGCTGCGCGTCTGGAGCAAAAGCGGCTCGACGGCTTCGCCGATCTGTTCGACGATCTTCATCGCCATGCCGTGCTCGAACGGCCATTCGGCACCCGGGTTCGCGCGCACCGCCTGGTTGAGCAGCATCTCGATGTCGGGGCTGAAGGTCACGACGGGCAGCGGCATGCGCGCGGGCACGATCGTCTGGACGATCAGCGCCCCGATGCGCTGGCGCACCGCCTCGACCAGCTCGATATCGCCGAGCTGCTGGGTGGCGAGCGCGACCATCGCTTCGGCGATCTTGCGGAAGTCGCGCAGCGGCACGCGTTCCTCGAGCAGCGCCTTGCACAGCGCGGCGACCCGCGGCAGCGCATAGCCCTGGGGACTGAGGTTCGCCGCGAGTTGCGGATAATGCTGCTTCAGGTGATCGATCAGCGCCTGCGCGTCGTCGAGCCCGAACAACTCCGCGGCCGAGGCGATGATGCTGTTGTTGAGGTGCGTCGCGACCACGGTCGCCGGATCGACGACGGTGTAGCCGGCGGCGATCGCGTCGTTCTGGGCCGCCTTCGGGATCCACAGCGCGTCGAGCCCGAAGGTCGGGTCCTTGCACGGCCGGCCGGTCACCTTGGCGACAAGATCGCCCGAATCGAGCGCGAGCATTTCGTTGGGATAGACCTCGTCCTCGCCGACGATCACCCCGGCGACCGAGATGCGATAGGCGTTGCCGGGCAGCGAGAGGTCGTCGGCGACCTTGACCGCCGGGATCACGAAACCGAGTTCCTTCGACAATTGCTTGCGGATGCCGGTGATCCGGCCCATCAGCGGCGCGCCCTTGCGCTCGTCGACCATCGCGACGAGCGCATAGCCGACCTCGAGCTGGCAGGCGCTCGCCTCGCTGACATCGGCCCATTCGATATGGTGCGGATCGGCGGCGGGCGCTGCGGGCTCCGGGGCATCCGCCGCGCGATCGGCCGCGCGCTTCATCTGCCAGCCCATCGCAAAGGCGAGCGCGGAGGCGGGCAGGATCAGCATCTGCGGCATCGCCGGCACGAGGCCGAGGGCGAAAAGAATGCCGCCGACCGCCATCCACACATGCGGCGAGGAGAACTGGCTGCCGATCTGGCCCGACAGGTCGAACGGCGACGAGACACGGGTGACGATTGCCGCGGCGGCGATCGAGAGCAGCAGCGCCGGGATCTGCGCGACGAGCGCGTCGCCGATCGCCAGCGTGACATAGGTGCCGCCGGCTTCGGAAAAGCCGAGGCCGTGGCTCGCCATGCCGAGGATCAATCCACCGACGATGTTGACGAACAGGATGAGCAGGCCGGCAACGGCATCGCCCTTCACGAATTTCGAGGCACCGTCCATCGAACCATAGAAATCGGCTTCGGTCGCGACCTCCTGGCGGCGCGTCTTCGCCTCTTCGGGCGACAGCAGCCCCGCGTTGAGGTCGGCGTCGATCGCCATCTGCTTGCCGGGCAGCGCGTCGAGGGTGAAGCGCGCCGACACTTCGGAAACCCGCCCCGCCCCCTTGGTGATCACGACCAGGTTGATGATCATCAGCACGACGAAAACGAACAGGCCCACGACATAGTCGCCGCCGATCAGAACCTGCCCGAACGCCTCGATGACATGGCCCGCGGCGTGGGTGCCCTCGTGCCCGTGGACGAGCACCACGCGCGTCGAGGCGACATTGAGCGCAAGCCGGAGCAGGGTGGCGAGCAGCAACACGGTCGGAAAGGCCGAGAAATCGAGCGGCTTCGAGGCCGACAGCGCGACCATCAGGATCGCGAGGCTGATCATGATGTTCGCGACGAAGCTGATATCGAGGATCGTCGGCGAAACCGGAATGACCATCAGCGCGACCAGCACGAGCATCCCGGCGGGAAGCGCGGCTGTCGCGGCGACACGGCCGATCCGCGCCGGGTCGAGGGCGGCGCTCATGCGTCCCCTCCCATCGCGGCGAGCCGGCGATAGGCGCTGGCAGCGAAATCCATCGAGAGTTTCCTGGGCATCGGTTCTATGTCCATCATCTGGAGCGGAGGGCGCCCGCCGCCGGCGGCGGCGCCGGTGACGCTGCCCGACCGGACGTGCCAACGGGTTTCGGGAAGCGCCTTGACGTTCGGAATCTTGCCGCCTTCGGCGAGCTTCGCGGCGAAGAGCGTCCGGATTTCGGACAGGCTGCGCATGCTGCCGTCGCCGGCATAGAAGATCGGCCGGTTGGCGGCGGCGGCCTCCGGCAGCATCGCGGCGCCGGGCTGGTCGGGGTTCGCCTCGAGCCCCGCGAGGAAGCGCTTGGCCCCGCCGCTGCCGAGGAAATGCGCAAGATAGAGATCGACCGGCTCCATCGGCCGCCCGAAGCGGCTTTCAAGCTCGGTCCGGTTGTCGGCGGTGAGCGCCGCGGCCATCGCCGACGACGCCGCCGGATCGTCGCGCAGGGCGAGGATGCGCTCGCGCAGCGCCGGGTCGGCCACCGACAGGCGCCCGCTGGCGTCGCGACCGATCGCATCGGCCGCCCAGCCGAGGCCGTGGCTCGCCCCGTGACGGTCGAGGGTCGCGAGCCAGGTCTGACGCGTGAACTGGAACAGGCCGCGCGCGGACGAGGTCGGCGCCTGCGCGGTCGGGTTGAAACGGCTCTCGACGCGCGCGACATCGACCAGATAGTCGAAATCGATCCCGGTGCGCGCCGACGCCGATTGCACCGCATCCATGACGGGAGCGGCGACAGCGGCTTGGTGCACAGGGGATTTGATCGGCGTCATATACGGGTTCCGCGTTGGTTCGCAGACCCCGCAGCAATCATCGTGCCATTTTCGGGAAAACGGCAGACGTGCTATGGTTATCAATAGCTTAGTGCAACTCCGCGCGGCGCCGTGCCGCGGATCGCATGATTGTTGTCAATCCTCTGACGCGTCCAGTTCTTCAGGATGTTGACGCGGATCGCGGCGGTTTCGAGCTGCTTGAGCGTCTGGCCGATCAGGACGCGGGCGCGCGCCTCGCCGCCGGCGGGGATCGCCGCGTTCTGAAACAGGATCACGGCCGTCGCGAGCGCCTCGGACGCCGCGACGATCGCGCCCGGGTCCTGTCCGTCGAGCGCGGCGACGAGCGCGTCGAGCCGCGCCTGCATATCGTCGATCCGGGTCATCATGCCTCGGCGCGTCCCCGATAATGATCGATCATCGCCCGGGCGGTGGTACCCGCATCGACGGAATAGCTGCCGTCGGCGATCGCCGCGCGCAGGCTGGCCACGCGTGCGGTATCGACCGGCGGCGCCTGGTCGGCGAGCGCCTGGGTCAGGCCGATGAGCCGGGCCGCCGGGACGAGCTCGGCGGCGGACGGAACCGGCGCGGCGCCGCGCGCGGCGGCGGCCTGGCCGGCGCCGATCTTGCGCAGCGCGACGGCGCGCATCACGCCCCCCACCTGCGGTCCGATCTTGCTGTCTCCCGACATCGCGAGCCTCCAAAGTCCGGTCCGTCGGAAAATCGACGGCGCCTTCGGAAAGGTTTAACGGCGCGCCCCCGGGGCGATTAAGCGATGTCCGGAAAAATTAAAAAATGCCCGGCGGCGTCGGAAAAGCGACACCGCCGGGCAAGGCGGAACCAGGGTCGACGGCCGGGCGCCGTCGGCGAATGCGCGCGATCAGTTGTCGACCCGCGCGCGGCCGGGGCCGGTGACGATCGCGCTCAGCGCACTGCGATTGCCGTCGCCGCGCAGCGCGATCGTGTCGCCGACGCGGCCGTCCTCCGACGCGATCGCACTATAGGAGATCGAGAAGCTGGCGGTGTCGAGCGAGACGCGGACATTGTCGCCGCGGCGGACGACCGGCGCGGCGGGCCTGGCGTAGCTCGCCGGGACGAGGCCGGGGGCGGCCGCGTTGCCGCCGGTCATCGGGACGCGCACGCGCCAGCCGAGCGAGGCGCAGCGCACCGCGAGCGTCTGGCTGTCGATCGCGGTGATCGTCGCCTGTTCGGGACAGCGCTGGAGCTTGATGCGCCGGTCGATCGGCGCCGCGTTGCGGCCCATCGCACCGGCGACCATCGCCGTCAGATTGTCGATCGCGCCCCAGTCCTCGCTCGCCTGCTGCGCGCCGGCGGCAGGGATGATGAAAACGAGCGCGGCAAGCGCAGTGGCGGTCAGGCGGGTCATGGGCCATCTCCTCATCGGTCCAAAATGGTTGCGGGCATGGGTGCACGATGCGTGCCAGATCAGCTTTTGCGCGGGCTTCCGGCGGCCGTCGCCGATCGACGTCAATCTTTTGACGAGCGGCGGCATCGCGCGCCGGGGGTCCCGCCACCTGCAACTCCAAAGCCCAGAAAACAGGGCGGAATATCGATTTGGCACGCGCATTGCATCGTGCCTTGCAGATAATCTTGCGGACGATCGCGCGCCCGGTCCCGGCACCCGCCGGACGGGCCGCATCGACAGGAGGAATGGACAGATGGCTTCCGAAAAGCTCTTCGGCCTGCACGCGACGGCGCTCCAGCTGCGCAGCCAGCGCATGATGATGCTCGCCTCGAACATCGCCAATGCCGCCACGCCGAACTACAAGGCGCGCGACCTCGACTTCGCGAAGGCGCTCGACCTCGCGCAGGAAGGCGCCGCGACCGACGCCGCGATCGAATATCGCGTACCGGTGCAATCGTCGCTCGACGGCAACACCGTCGAAATGGCGACCGAACAGACCGCCTTTGCCGAAAACGCCCTCGCCTACCGCTCCAGCCTTGCCTTCCTGCAGGGCAGGATCGGCACGCTGACGCGCGCGCTGAAAGGAGAATGACGATGGCCGCAGGTCTTTCGATCTTCGACATCAGCGGGCGCGCCATGTCGGCGCAGCTCGTCCGGCTGAACACCACCGCATCGAACCTTGCCAACGCCGGAACGGTCGCAGGCAGCGAAAGCGAAGCCTATCGCTCGATGAAGCCGGTGTTCCGCACCGTGATGGACGGCGCCGGCCGCGCGACCGTCGCGGTCGACCAGGTGACGAGCAGCAAGATGGCGCCCTCGAAGCGTTACGACCCCGACAACCCGCTGGCCGACAAGGACGGCAATGTCTGGGAGGCCGCGGTCGATAGCGCCGCCGAGCTGGTCGAAATGGTCGAGACCGCCCGCCAGTACCAGAACAACGTCCAGGTCCTCGACACCGCAAAGGGCCTGATCAACGAAACCCTGCGGTTGGGACAATAAGCCATGGCGATCGATTCCATAAGCGGCACCGGCACGTCGGCGCAGACGACGACGCTCAGCACGCCGCAGCTCGGCCAGAGCGACTTCCTGCGGCTGATGACGGCGCAGCTGTCACAGCAGGACCCGTTCAACCCGGTCGATAACAGCGAGATGGTCGCCCAGATGGCGCAATTCTCCAGCCTGGCCGGGGTCAGCGAAACCAACGCGACGCTGACGCAAATCTCCGAACAGCTCACCGCGCAGACGGCGCTGCTCGAACAGATCCGCGCCGCCACCGACACGCCGGCGACGCCGGAAACCGAAGCCACCCAGGAAGGATAAGTCGCATGTCATTCTATACCTCGCTTTCGGGCCTCAAGGGCGCCCAGACCGACATGTCGGTCATCTCGAACAACATCGCGAACGCCGGATCGATCGGCTTCAAGCGCAGCGCCGCGCAGTTCGGCGACATCTTTGCCTCGTCGCCGAGCCAGTCGACCAAGACGATCGCGGGACAGGGGCAGCGCCTGAACGGCATCACCCAGCAGTTCACGCAAGGATCGTATGAAACGAGCGAAAAGACGCTCGACATGGCGATCGTCGGCGAAGGCTTTTTCGTCGTGAAGGGCGCGCCGCCGACCAATGCGGTCACCTATTCGCGCAACGGCGCCTTCACCCCGCTGGAGGACGGCAGCGTCGTCGACACGACGGGGTCGACGCTGCAGCTATTGCCGGTCGATGCCGACGGCAACGTCACCGACGCCAGCCTGGGCGCCAGCTATGACCTCGTGATCCCGAAGGCATCGCCGTCGGATCCCGACGCGGCGCTCGTCAACGTCTCGGTCGGTACCGACGGCCTGGTCACCGCGACCTTCGCCGACGGGTCGAACCAGATGCTCGGCAAGATCGCGATGGCATCCTTCCCCGCGACCGAAGGGCTGCGTCCCGTCGGCGACGCGCACTGGCAGTCGACCGGCGAAAGCGGCGCACCGACAATCGATTCGCCGGGCAGCGGCGCGATGGGCGCGGTCCGTTCGGGTGCGCTCGAACGCTCGAACGTCGACATCACCGAAGAGCTGGTGCTGCTGATCGCGGCCCAGCGCAATTTCCAGGCCAACGCCAAGGCGATCGAGGGCGCATCGACGCTGACCCAGACCGTCATCAACATGAACTGACCGGCGTAACCGCCGCCAGCCCGGAGCCCAGCCATGGACCGCGTCATCTATACCAGCCTTACCGCGATGCGGGGCAGCCAGGCCCGGCAGACGGCGATCGCGAACAACCTCGCGAACGTCAACACGCCGGGCTTCCGCGGCGAAATCGCCGAGGCGCAGTCGCTGTGGCTTCAGGGCAGCGGTGTCGGCGGCCGCGCCGTGTCGTCGGAAGAAGTCGTCGGCGCCGACATGCGCGCCGGCACGATCACCGCGACCGGCCGCGACCTCGACATCGCGATGCAGGGCGACGCGATGCTGGTGGTGCAGGCGCCGAATGGCGAGGAAGCCTATACGCGCCGCGGCGACCTGATGCTTTCGGCATCGGGCCTGCTTACCACCGGCGATGGCAGCCCGGTCCAGGGAACGCAGGGGCCGGTCACCATCCCGCCCGCCGATTCGATCCAGATCGACGAACAGGG
Organism: Sphingopyxis sp. CR5; assembly: GCF_059693785.1. Classification (NCBI taxonomy): domain Bacteria; kingdom Pseudomonadati; phylum Pseudomonadota; class Alphaproteobacteria; order Sphingomonadales; family Sphingopyxidaceae; genus Sphingopyxis; species Sphingopyxis sp. CR5. The sequence continues at coordinate 154,697 of NZ_JCATIE010000004.1, forward strand.
CGAGGTGTGGATCGTTCCCGCCGGCGGCGACGCCGACAATCCGCAGCAGGTCGATCGCATCCGCCTTGCCAGTCCTGCCGGATCCGACGTGGTCAAGGGTCTCGACGGCCTGTTCCGCGTCCGGAACGGCGGCATTCTTCCCGACGACCCCGAAGCGCGGGTCGTCACCCGTTCGCTCGAAGGGTCGAACGTCACCGCGACCACCGCGCTCGTCGAGATGATCGAAGCGAGCAAGAGCTGGGATTCGCAACTCAAACTGATCAGCGACGCGCGCGAAATGGACAGCGCGACCGCGAACCTGATGCAGCTGCCCCGTTAAGGAGACACGACCATGACCATCGGTGCCTTGCACGTCGCGCGGACCGGCCTTGATGCCCAGAGCTTCAAGATGCAGGTGATCGCGAACAACCTCGCCAACGTGAACACCACGGGCTTCAAGCGCGACCGCGCCAATTTCGAGACGCTGTCGTACCAGATGATGACCCAGCCGGGCGCGACCGCATCGGCCGACAATCGTTATGCGACCGGGCTCAACCTCGGCACCGGGGTCCAGCTTGCCGGTACCTCGCGTATCGACACGCAAGGCACGTTCGCGACCACCGGCAACGCCCTCGACATGGCGATCGACGGCGCCGGTTTCTTCCAGGTCCAGCTTCCCGACGGGCGCACCGGCTATACCCGCGCGGGCAATTTCGAACGCGCACAGGACGGGACGATCGTCACCTCCGACGGCAAGCCGCTGATCCCGCAGATCCAGGTTCCCGAAGACGCGACCGCGCTGTCGGTCGGCAGCGACGGCACCGTTTCGGCCAGCGTGCCCGGACAGGCCGACGCGGTCGAACTCGGCCGGATCGAGATCGCCCGCTTTGCCAATCCTTCGGGACTGCAGGCGATCGGCGACAATATGCTCGTCGAAACCACCGCTTCGGGCACGCCGCAGGTCGGCGCCGCGGGCGAGGAAGGCCGCGGCTCGCTGCGCGGCGGAATGCTTGAGGGATCGAACGTCAACGTCGTCGAGGAACTCGTCGACATGATCGAGACGCAGCGCGCCTATGAGGTCAATTCGAAGATGATCCAGGCCAGCGACGAGATGATGAAAAATGCGACGCAGACTCTCTAGCGCACCGGGCGCTATATCTTATCCGTTTGTGCTGAGCTTGTCGAAGCACCGTTCTTCTTCTGGCGACGTCAAAAGAAAGAACAGCCCTTCGACGAGCTCAGGGCCAACGGATCGGGTGTGGCGCCGGCGATTCAACACCGGCCGCGTCAGCGCGCTCATCCTCGTTCTTGCCGCACTGCCGGCCGCAGCCGCCGCGAAGGACAAGATCCCAGACGAGGCCTTTGCCCCGACCGCGCCGGCACCGCAGGCCGCCGTGCCCGCGAACGGATCGATCTTTCAGGGCGGCTATGTCCCGCTCACCTCGGGCGGCCGCGCGGGACGGGTCGGCGACATCGTCACGATCCAGCTCGTCGAGCGAACGATCGCATCGAAGAGCAACGCCGCGGGCACCGAGCGCGGCGGCAGCATCGGCCTGTCGCCCCCGACCACCGGGCCCCTGTCGCTGTTCAACCCCAGCGATATCGGCATGGGCGGCAGCAACGAATTTTCGGGCAAGGGCCAGGCGTCGCAGTCGAACCAGCTCGCCGGCGAGATCAGCGTGACGATCGCCGAACTCTATCCGAACGGCACGATGCTGGTGAAGGGCGAAAAGCTGCTCACCCTCAATCGCGGCGACGAACGGATCCAGATTTCGGGCATCGTCCGCGCGATCGATATCGGCCCCGACAACCGCGTCCCCTCGACGCGGGTCGCCGACGCCAACATCCGTTACGTGGGCAAGGGCGAGATCGCCCGCGCCAGCCGCCAGGGCTGGTTGCAGCGATTCTTCTCCATCATCAGCCCCTTCTGACCGACGCACCGAACAAGGATCGACACCGTGACCCGGACCCCCATCCTCGCCCTTCTTGCCCTGCTGATGCTCGCCGTCGGTTCCGTGTCGCCGGCTTCGGCCGCGCGGATCAAGGACATGGGCCAGTTTCAGGGCATGCGCTCGAACCAGTTGACCGGCTATGGCATCGTCGTCGGGCTCGCGGGGACCGGCGACGACAGCCTCGACTATTCGACGCTCGGCATGAAGGGCGCGGTCTCGCGCTTCGGCCTTACGCTGCCGCCGGGCGTGAACCCGGCGCTGAAGAATGCCGCCGCGGTGATGATCACCGCCGATCTGCCGCCCTTTGCCAAGCCCGGCCAGCGCCTCGACGTCACCGTTTCGGCGATCGGCAAGGCGAAAAGCCTGCGCGGCGGCACGCTCGTCCTCGCGCCGCTCTATGGCGCCGACGGCCAGATCTATGCGATGGCGCAGGGCAACCTCGTCATCGGCGGGCTGGGCGTCGACGCCGCCGACGGATCGAAGCTGACCGTCAACGTCCCGTCGAGCGGCCGCATCGCCAACGGCGCCTCGGTCGAGCGCGCGGTCGACACCGGCTTCGCTTATGGCGACCACCTGCTCTTCAACCTCCACCAGTTCGACGCGACCAACGCGAAGCGCGTGACCGACGCGATCAACAGCGCGCTCGGCCAGGGCGCGGCGGCGATGGTCGACGGCGCCAGCATCTCGATCCGCGCCGGCGGCACCGGCGACGATCGCATGCGCCTGATCTCGATGGTCGAAAATCTCGACGTCGTGCGCGCCGAACCGCCGGCGAAGGTGATCGTCAACGCGCGCACCGGAACCGTGGTCATCAACGGCGCCGTCCGCGTCGGCGCTGCCGCGGTGACGCAGGGCAAGCTGACCGTGTCGATCAAGGAATCGCCGACCGTCGTGCAGCCCGCGCCGTTCAGCCGCGGCCAGACGGCGGTCGAACCGTCGAGCGATATTCAGGCGAGCGAGGACTATCGCCCCGCCTTCCTTATGAAACCCACCGCTTCGCTCTCCGAGCTCGTCGATGCGATCAACAGCATGGGCGTGCCACCGGGCGATCTCGTCGCAATCCTGGAAGCGCTCAGCCAGGCGGGCGCGCTCACAGCCGAATTGGTGATCATATGACGACGACACCCTTTTCCGCGCCGGTCGGCGCCATGCTTCCCGTCGCCGCGACCCCGCGCCTGTCGGGCAATGGCGGCGACGACGGTGGGTTGCGCAAGGCGGCCGAAGCCTTTGAAGCGGTGATCCTGCGCCAGTTGATGGCCTCGATGCGCCAGGCGAAACTCGGCGACGACATCTTCGGGTCGAGCGCGACCGACAATTTCCGCGAGATGGCCGACGCCAGGACCGCCGACTCGATCGCCGCCATGCGCCAGTTCGGCATCGCATCGATGGTCGAGGCGCAGTTCCGCGGCCGCGCCGCCGCCGCGAGCGCCAGCGAAGGCCGCGTCCAGTGAGCGACCTGCTGGGCATCGGCGCCAGCGGGCTGCGCGCCTATTCGGCGGCGCTCGCGACGATCGGCGACAATATCGCCAACGCACAGTCGCCCGGCTATGCGCGGCGCACGCTGCAACTGCGCGGCGCGCAGTCGGCGGGCGACACGCCCTTCGTGCGCGCGAACGTCAATCCCGGCGGCGTCGACATGAACGGCATCAGCCGGTCGGTCGACAAATGGCTGATCGCCGACGCGCGCCTGTCGAGCGGCGACGCCGAACGCGCCGCCACCAGGCTCGACTGGATGGACCGCGTCGAAGCGGCGCTGAGCGACGACACCAACGGCATCGCCACCGGGCTGACCCAGCTTTTCACCACCGCCGACCAGTTGACCGCCGATCCGGCGAACCGGACGCTGCGTAGCCAGTTCCTCCAGGCCGCCGACGACGTCGCCTCCGGCTTTCGCACGGCGGCGGGACAATTGTCGGGCATGGCGGACGGCATCGCGAACGCGGCGTCGAGCGAGGTCGATGCCTTCAACGCCAATCTCGACGCGCTCGAACAGATCAATATCGGCCTGCGCAAGGCGCGGCCCGGATCGACCGGCGAAGCGACCCTGCTCGACGAGCGCGACCGGCTGCTCGACGAGATATCGGCGCAAGCGGGGGTCGATATCAGCTTCGACGACCGCGGCGCGGCAACGCTGCGCGCGTCGGGAAGCGGCGACCTGCTCGTCGGCGGCGGCGAGGTCCATCCGATTTCGGTCGCCGCCGATTCCGACGGTCGGCTGACGTTCGGCATCGACGGCGGCGGCGCCCTCGCCACCGCGACCGGCTCGCTCGCCGGGCTGTCGGAAGCGGCGGTGCACGTCGCCGACGAACGCGCCGCGCTCGACGACATGGCCGCCGATTTCGCGGGCCGGCTCAACGCCGCGCACCAGGCGGGCTTCGACGCCGACGGCAATGCCGGCGCCGCGCTGTTCACGGGGGCGAGCGCGGCGACGCTGACCGCCACCGCGCTCGGCGCCGACGAGGTCGCGGTGGCCGACGCCACGAGCAGCAACGGCAACATGCTCGCCCTCGGCGCGATGCGCGGGAGCAACGATCCCGAATCCGTGTGGGCCGGCCATGTCGCCGAACAGGCGCAGGCGACCGCGTCGGCACGGGCACAGGACGCCGCCGCGACCACCCGCGCCAACGCGGCCACCGCCGCGCGATCGGCGGTCAGCGAGATCGACCTCGACACGGAAGCCGGCGAGCTGCTGCGGTTCCAGCAGGCCTATTCGGCCGCCGCACGCACGATCCAGGTCGCGCGCGAAACGATGCAGACGCTGCTGAACTCGGTTTAGGAAGGCTGATTAGATGATCAACGCCACCGGCAATCGCATGACGCGCGAAATTGCGCGCCAATCCGCCCTCGCCGACCAGATCGACCGGCTGCAGGTCCAGATTTCGAGCGGCACGCGCATCCAGCGCGCGTCGGACGACGTCGTCGGATCGCGCCGCGTCGCGACGATCGACAAGGCGCAGGCGAGCATGGCGAGCTGGCAGAAGAATGTCGACGCCGCCGCGGCGCTCGTTTCGCAGGCCGACGGCGCGCTCAAATCGACGTCGAACCTGATGGCGCGCGCGCGCGAACTGACGCTGTCGGCGGCGAGCGGGTCGATGAATGCCGACGATCGTTCGACGGTGGCCGCCGAACTGGCGGCGATCGCCGACGAGATCGACGCCCTCGCCGCGACCCGCGATTCGAACGGCGAGCCGATCTTTGCGACCGCCGATGCCAAGGTGATGCGCTTCGATTCGGACGTCACCTTCGCCCCGGTGCCGTCGGCCGCCGACGCCTTCGTCGTCGACGGCAACAGCCTGTCGACAATGGTGCGCGACGCCGCCGGCGCGGTCGCGGCCGGCGATTCGACCGCAATGGGGGCCTCGCTCGACACGCTGGCGACGGGCATCGCCCATGTCGCCGATCAAAACGCCGCGCTGGGGCTGTCGGGCGGGCGGCTCGATCGCATCGGCGACGGGCTCGCCAGCCGCGGCATCACGCTCGCCGACGAACGCTCGACGGTCGAGGACACCGATCTGTCGGTGGCGATCGCGCAGCTCAATGCGACCAATTTGACGCTCGAGGCGGCGCAGGCCGCCTTCTCGCGCATCAACCGCCAGACGCTGTTCGATATTTTGGGCTGATCCGCTCAATCTTCGACCGCGCCTGCCGTTAATCATCCCGACGCCCGGATATTTGCCGGGGCCCGACGGCCCCGATTGGAGTTGACTGCGCATGTTTCCCGCCATCGGCATCGTTGTATTGATCCTGCTGGTCTTCGGGGGCTTCGCGTTCACCGGCGGCAATCTCGAGCCCGTGCTCCACGCGCTGCCGCACGAGATGCTGATCATCGGCGGCGCCGCCGTCGGATCGTTGATCATCGGCAATTCGGGCACCGACCTGAAGGCGCTCGCCGGCGGACTGGGCAAGGTGTTCAAGGGACCGACCTACAAGAAGTCGGACTATCTGGACGTCATCCTGCTCGTATCGACGCTGATGAAGATGATGCGGACCGAAGGCCCCGTGGCGGTCGAACCGCATATCGAGGACCCGTCGAGTTCGCCGATCTTCCAGCAATATCCGAAGCTGCTGAAGGACCAGACGCTTGTCCACCTGATCTGCGACACGCTGCGCCTGGTCGTCGTCTCCTCGGGAACGCTCGACCCGCATGCGGTCGAAGAGGTGATGGACAATGCGGTCAAGAACCACCACCACCATGCGATCAAGCCCGCCGAGGGCCTGCAGAGCCTGGCCGATGCGCTCCCCGCGCTCGGCATCGTCGCGGCAGTGCTCGGCGTCGTGAAGACGATGGGCTCGATCGACAAGCCGCCTGAAATCCTGGGCGCGATGATCGGGTCGGCGCTCGTCGGCACCTTCCTGGGCGTGCTGCTCGCCTATGGCCTCGTCGGCCCGTTCGCGACGCGCGCAAAGACGGTGATCGAAAGCGACGCCGCCATCTATCATACGGTGAAGCAACTCATCATCGCCTCGCTGCACGGCCACCCGCAGCCGCTGGTGATCGAGGCCGCGCGCTCGGGCGTCGATCATAGCAACCAGCCGAGCTTTGCCGAAGTCTTCGACGGAATGCGGGGGCGCTGATGGCCGCGCGTCCGAATACGCCGCTGCGCCCGATCATCGTCAAGAAGGTGATCGAAGAGGCGCACGGCGGCCATCACGGCGGCGCGTGGAAGGTCGCCTATGCCGACTTCGTCACCGCGATGATGGCCTTCTTCCTGCTGATGTGGCTGCTCGGCGCGACCACCGAGAAACAGCGCAAGGCGCTCGCGGACTATTTTGCCCCGACGATCGTCCAGGCGAAACAGGATACCGCCGGGTCGAACGGATTGTTCGGCGGCGATTCGCTGGTTGCCGCCGACAAATATCCGCACGGCGCGGCGCAGACGGGCACCAAGTCGATGACGATCCCGCGCGACGCCACCGGCGGCCCGCGCGAGGCGATGGGGCGGCAGCGCGAACGGCTGAAGTTCCAGCAGCTCGCAAAGGCGATGATGCAGGCCGTGAAGGATAAGGCCGAACTGCGCCGGCTGGCTCCGAACATCCGTTTCACCGAGACACGCGAAGGGCTGCGCATCGACATCGTCGACGACGCCGATTTTTCGATGTTCGTTCTCGGCACCAGCCAGCTGACGCCCGAGGCCTCGCGCATCCTGACCGAGCTGGCAAAGACGGTCACGGGGCTTCCCAACCAGCTGATGATCCGCGGACATACCGATTCGGCCCCCTGGTCGGCCGGCGCCGGCACCAACAACTGGCGCCTGTCGGTCGAACGCGCCGAGGTGTCGCGGCAGTATCTGGCGTTCCGCGGCGTCGCGTCCGACCGTTTCGCACGGATCGAAGGCGTCGCCGATCGCGAGCCCTATGTCCCGTCGAATCGACTCGACCCGCGCAACCGCCGCATCTCCGTCACGCTCGGCTGGGACCTCCCGCTCGACAATTAATGCCATTCTGGCAGCATATCGGATCGTTAACGACGCAGTTCCGGGGCCAATAGTTCCATTTTGGTAATAACCCTTTGTTTTGAAGGGGTTATGCCGATACGGTAAAGGTCTTGTTTACCATTTCGCTCAATATCCGGGGTCATCGAAGGGGGCGCCACTGGGTGGGGCGCAGTGGAGATGACAATGACTGAGGGTACGCACAATCGCGGCGACCAGACCGCGCTCGAAACGCTGATCATCGGCCACAGCGCCGCCGCGCAGCATCTGCGCGACATGATCCGCCGCGTGGCGCGCTCGAACGCGTCAGTCATGCTCTGCGGTCCGTCGGGCTCGGGCAAGGAACTCGTCGCCCGCGCCATCCACGACGAAGGCGTTCGCGCCGGCAAGACCTTTTCCGCGATCAATTGCGGCGCCATTCCGGGCGAGCTGATCGAGTCCGAACTCTTCGGGCATGAAAAGGGCTCGTTCACCGGCGCCACCGCCCGCCGTATCGGCCATTTCGAGGCGAGCGACGGCGGCACCATCTTTCTCGACGAAATCGGCGACATGCGCTTCGACATGCAGGTGAAGCTGCTCCGCGTGCTGGAAGACCGGACGATCGTCCGTGTCGGCAGCAGCGAGATGCGCAAGGTCGACGTTCGCGTCATCTCGGCGACGCACCAGGATCTTGGTGCCGCGATCGCCGAGGGCAAGTTCCGCGAAGACCTGTTCTTCCGGCTCGGCGTGGTTGTGCTCCAGGTCCCCAGTCTGGCCAGCCGCGTCGAGGACATTCCGGCGCTCATCCGCCACTTCCAGCGCAAGATGCCCGGCGACGCCAAGTGCCGCTTCGACGATGCCGCGATCGCGTTGCTGATGCAGCACGACTGGCCGGGCAACGTCCGCGAACTGCGCAACTTCGTCGAGCGTGCCAGCGTACTCCACGGCGGCGAAACGCTGGGCGCAGAGGATGTCGCCCTGCTCCTGAACCCGACCGCCGCGCTCGCGCCGCGTCTGGCCGTTGCCAGCGCACCGCTCGCGGTCGCCGACATCGCAGAGGCGATCCATGTCGCGCTCCCCAAATCGCCGGCGCCCGGCCGCCCGATCGACCTGAAACGCGAAATCGAATCGATGGAACTCGAACAGATCCACGTCGCGCTCGACCTCGCCGACGGGATCATTTCCGAAGCCGCCCGCCTTCTGTCGCTCAAGCGTACGACGCTGATCGAGAAGATGCGCAAATACGGCGTGCAGCAACAACAGGCCGCCTGACCGGCAGCCGCCACAGTTCAGCTCTGCTGAAAAAGGGGTACTGGTCCACCCCTTTCAAGTCACCCGGTCGCCCGTCCCCACCTAGGGCGGCCGGGTGCGACTTGTTTTCGGGCGGGTTGCCCGCCCGGCCATCTGCCGCGACGGGTCAGCCCTCGCGGATCTTCCTCCACGCGGCGCTGATCGTCTGCACCCCGGCGAGCAGCTCGGCAAAGCCCTCGGCGCTGTTCGCCGCGACCGAATCGTCGAGTTTGCGACGCATGCTGCGATAGACGCGCGACAGGGAATCGGCGACGTCGGCGCCGGCGTCGCGATCGAGCCCGACATCCAGTCCGATGAGGATCGACCGCGCCCGGTGCGCGGGGTCGGTCGCCGACACGCGCTGGCCCTGTCCGACCATCGAAATGAGGACGCCGACCGCGATCTCGAGCTCGTCGTAGAGCATCTGGACGAGTTCGACGGGATCGGCGGCCGCGGCACGGCTTTCGTGCTGCAAACGGCGATAGAGGCCCGTTGCCCGGACGGTCGAGGCGGTGGCTGGCACGGTCTGAAGCCCTAGTTCTTGTACTGGTTGTTCCAGATCTCGATCTGTTGTTCGAGATAGGATTGCGTCGCCTTGAACGCCGCGAGCTTCGCGTCGAGGCCGCTGAACTGTTTTTCGAGCCGCGCCTTGTAGGTCGCCTCGCGCTCCTCGATCTTTTCGAGCTGTTCGGCCAGCGCCTCGCTCTTCGCGTCGAGCGATTCGCCGACGCGGGTCAGCACGCCGTCGGTCGCGACCGCGGCGTCGCGGATCGCGTCGAGCGCGCCGGCAATGCCCGGGTCGCTCGTCGCGCTGTGCGTCGCATCGCGCCGCGGGTTGAAAAGCGCCTCCACGGCGCCTGCATCGGCGGCGAGCGCCTTTTCGAGCTTGTCGCTGTCGACCGCGAGGACGCCGTCCTTGGTCGTGTATATGCCGATGTCGGTCAGCTTGTTGATGCTGGGATCGCTGGTCAGGACGGTGCCGACGAGACCGCCCAGCGTCGATTCGAGCTGGCGCAGCGACATCGTCGAGCCCGACAGGCTGGACGCCGAGGACAGGCTTTCCTTGAGCTGGTTATAGACCGCGACGAAATCATTCACCGTCTGGCGGATCATGTCGAGCGGACGGCTCGCGCCGATATCGACCGGCTGGCCGGGTGCCGCCTTCTTGAGCGTCAGCGACATGCCCGGGACGACGTCGTCGACGATGTTCGTCGCGCGGCTGAACGACACCCCGTCGATGGTGAACCGGGCATCGGCGGCCGCCTGGCCGAGCGCCATGCTGCCGCCGGCGCCATAGGAAAAGGCCGACAGGCCAGGATCCGCACCGGCGTCGGCGGCCAGGGTGAAGCCGTTCGCTTCGCCGGTCTGTCCCTTGACGATCAGGCGATAACCGCCCTCGTCGGCGATGATCGATGCGGTGACTCCGCTATCGCTGGCATTGATCGCGTCGGCGAGGCCGTTCAGGCTGTCATTGGTGGCGTCGATGGCGATCGCGTAATCGGTGCCGCCGACGCTCAGCGTCATCGTTCCCTGCCCGATCGCCGCCTCGCGGTCGGCGACAACCGCCGAATAGGCGGTCTGCGCGCGCGCCAGCTGGGTGACTTCGATCGTCGCGGCGAAGCTGTCGGCCTGCAATCCGGCGCGCGCGGTCGCCGTCAGGACGCTGTCGTAGGAAACGGTCGGCGTGCTGCGCAGCGTCCCGTCCTCGACCATCTGGCTCAGCGAATCGGCGAAGCCTTCGAGGTCCGAGCGGGCCTGCGCCACCGCGCTGATCCGTGTCTGGTTCTGCTGGGTCAGCGTCGTCATCCGGTCGATCTTCGGCTGGCGCGACGCGTCGGCCAGGTCGGAGATGATCTGGGCGGTGTCGATCCCGGACCCGAGGCCCAGGCTGTTGGCGATTGAACTGACCATGGCAATATCCTTCGCCCCTGTTAACGGCGGCGAAAGGGCGCGATTAAGCGGGAATTGCGTGTCGTTTGCGAAAAACCGTCGCCCGCGCGACAAGGCGACAAGGCGACAAGGCGGCGGGGCGCGGCCCCATCGTGCGCCGGCGCCCCGCCCAGGCCCGAGAGGAGGCCCCCGCCGGCATCGCCAGCCGGCACCGAGGGTCAGGACCCTAGAAGTTGAACTTTGCCGTGACGCCGTAGCTCGGACTGCGACCGGGAAAGCGGACCGCCGTGTTCGCGTTGGTCGCCGCCGACATCCAGTAATAGGTGTCGGTGATGTTGCGGCCCCAGATCGACACGTCCCATTTGCCGTCCAGGTCATGGACGCCAAGACTGGCGTTCAGGATGCCATAGCCCTTGATGGCGAGCGGCGCGAAATCCTCGATCGTGCTCTGCGTCCCGGACTGGTAGCGGCCGTTGAGGATCGCGCGGATGCCCAGCGTGTCGCCGACCGGCGCATCATAGGTGATCGTCGCCGCACCCGAAAATTTCGGGCTGTACGGGAAACTGTAGCCGTCATAGTCGAGCGGCTGGCCCGCGGCGTTGATCCCGACATAGCCCTGGATCTCGGTCTTGAGCCAGGTCGCGGCGAGATTGAACGTCAGGCTGTCGGTCAGGCGGAACGTGGCATCGCCGTCGAGGCCATAGGCGCGCGACTTGGGAATATTGTCGAGCCGCAACAGCGTCGTGTAGATCGGGTCGGCGAAATAGACCGCGAGCTGCTTGTCGCAATAGTCGTAATAAAAGGCCGCGAGATTCAGGTTCACGCGCCGGTTCGCCAGGCCCAGCTTCGTGCCCACCTCATAGGCGGTCAGCTCCTCCTGCCGCGCCGGACGATTCTGGGTCGCGATATTGGCGGCGTTGACCGGCGTCGATCCCGACTTGTAGCCGCGCGACACCGACGCATAGAGCAGCGCGTCGTCGGCGGGCTCCCACGTCAGCGCGCCGCGCCACGCGACATTATCCTCGTTCAGCGTCGAGGTGACCGGGCCGAAGGTGCCGGTATCGACGTCGAACGTGTTGCACTGATCGGTCGTGATCGGCGCGGTGAACGCGCCATAGACCTGGAAAAAGAAGGCCCGGTTGAACAGGTTGACGTTGGGCAGCATCGAATCGCCGATCGAGCGCGAGCAACCCTCATAGTCCTGGCGATCCTTCGTATAACGGACGCCGGTCGTGAGCTTCAGCGTCTCGGCGAGTTGCCAGTCGGCACTCGCGAACAGGCTCCACGTTTCGGTATCGAACGCCGCCTGGTCGCGATAGGTGCGGAAGGATTGCGCGACGTCGGTCGCGGTATAGCCCGGCGAGTTGAACGGCGAGTTCAACAGGTCGAGCTGGAAAATCAGCGCGCGGATCGCCCCGACATTGGCATTCTGCCCCAGCAGCGTCTGGTTGGTGTCGGTCAGCGTGTCCTTGGCATAATAGCCGCCGACGACCCAGTCGGCGGGGCCGGTCGATCCCTGGAAGCGCAGTTCCTGCGAAAAACTCTCGATCTTGCCTTCGGCGTGCTGGACCAGAATCTCGTATGGCGCGCCGCTCCAGTCATATTTGGCGTTGCGCTTGACCCTGTTGTAGCCGGTGAGCGAGATGAAGCTGAGGTCGCTCGTCAGGTCGAACTGGATCAGGCCGCGCAAACCGATGAAATCGCTATCCTCTCGAAGCGGACCGTCGATGCCCGGACCGATGCCGATGTCGGCGCCGCGCACCGATTGCGGCGCCCAGTCGGCGCTGTTCGAATCCCATCTGGTGCCGTTCGCGGCGACATAATCGGCAAGCCCGGGGGCGTTGAACAGGCTGAACACCGTGCCGCTGTCGGGGTCGGTGTTCGGGGTGAACCCGACCGCCTGCCCGGCCAGCGTGTCGGACTTGTTGATCCAGAAATTGCCGCCCAGTTCGATCTTCATTCCGTCGACCGGCTCGGCGGTCAGGGTCAGGCGACCGCCATAACGATGGACTTCGCCCAGCTTTTCGTCGCGCGAAATGCTGTGCTGCCAGCCTTCCCAGCTGTCCTCGGTGCGAAAGGCGATGCGCGCCGCCATCGCGTCGCCGAGCGGGATGTTGAGGTGGCCTTCGCTGTTCAGCGTCTGCTGGCTGCCGCCTTCGACGGTCACCCCGCCCGACAATTCGCCGAACACCGGCTTGGCCGAAATGAAGTTGACGAGGCCGCCGGTCGTGTTGCGGCCGTAAAGCGTGCCCTGCGGACCCTTCAGCACCTCGACGCGCTCGAGGTCGTAGACCGGGCCGCTGTTCATGAACGGATAGGCGAGCGCGACCTCGTCCTGATAGGTGCCGACGGTCGAGGTCGCCGACAGGTTGATCGTGTTGAAGCCGATCCCGCGCAGCGTGTAGATGGGAATGCCCTGATACCCGCGCGACACGTTGAGGCTCGGCACCACGGCCTGGAGGTCCTCGGTCGACGTCACCCTCAGATTTTCCAGCGTGTCGCCCGAAAAGGCCTGGATCGACAGCCCGACGTCGTTGATCGCTTCGGCGCGGCGCTGCGCCGTCACCACGATCACGTCGTTGCCCGGCGACGCGGCAGGCGTGTCGTCCTCCGCCTCCTGCGCCCGCACCGGCGCCGCCGCCAGCGCCGCCAGACCGATACCCGCGAACAGCACAGACCGCGCGATCCTCGTCATCATACCCTCCCAATTTGCGATTCTTATCAGACGTGATAGTTATCACCACTGATAGATATTGCAACAGCAATTGCAATTTGCGCGGCGAGATGGTCTTTCGGGGGCAAGGAGCGACGATGGCGACGCAGCGTGACAAAGTGGAAAGCCGAACCCGCGGATCGATCCGCGACGCCTTGCTGGAGGCGGCGAGCGCGCTGATGCGCGAACAGGACAAGATCGACGTCGGCATCGTCGAGATCGCGGCGCGCGCCGGGGTGAATCACGGGATGATCCGCTATTATTTCGGCGACAAGGAAGGAATGCTCGCGGCGCTGCTCGATCGCGACGTGCTGCGCGCGATCCGCCAGCTCGACGCGCTGTTCCGCCTCAACGTCACCGCGACCGACCGGATGCGTATCCATCTGGAGGGCATTCTCGATACCTACTACCGCATCCCCTACCTCAATCGCCTGATCCAATATATGGTCCGCGATGCCGAGCCCGAGCGCGTGCGCCACATCGGCGACGAGCTGCTGAAGAAGATCGCCGGAGCGCAGGCGCGGATCATCGAGGAGGGGATCGCGGCGGGCGAGTTTCGCGACGTCGATCCCAAGCTCTTCTATTTCAACACGATCGGGGCGGCCGACGGCCTTTATTCGAACCGCCTGACCTTGCAGGTGGTGTTCGAGGGCAAGCCGCACGCCGACGATGCGCTCCACGCGCGGTATCGCCGTCATACGGTTGAAACGCTGCTCGCCGGACTGGTCAGAAATTATCAGGCTTGATAATTGCGCGGAGGGGGCGCATAGACGGCCGCATGGACCTGGAATTCAGCGAAGAAGAGCGGTTGCTGCGCGATTCGCTCGCGCGGTTCCTCGCGCAGCATCTGCCGTTCGAGACACGGCGCACGATGCGCGGCGCCGAGGCGCAGCTCGCGACGTGGCGCGAGATCGATGCTGCGATCGGCGTCGGCGCGGCGCCGCTGCCCGAAATCGTGGGGGGCTTCGGCGGCGGGCGCGTCGCGGCGATGATCGTCGCCGAGGAACTCGGCGCCGCGCTTGCGGTGACCCCGTTCATCGACTGCCATGTCCTGTCGGCAACGCTGCTGCTCGCGCTCGGCGACGCGACGCGGGCTGCGGCGATCGCCCGGGGCGACGCGCTGATCGTCACCGCGATAGAGGAACCGCACACGCGCGGCGACATCGCCGCGATCCGCACGCGGGCCGAGCCCGCACCCGACGGCTGGACGCTGACCGGACGCAAGATCGCGGTGCCCTTCGCCGCCGAGGCAAGCGAGGTCATCGTCCCCGCGCGCGACCGCGACGGGACGCTGCACCTGTTCGCGCTGCCCGGTGCGGCGCTCTGCGACAAGCTCCACGCCTATGCGACGATCGACGACATGCCCGCGGGCGACCTCGTCCTCGACGGATTGTGGGTTGCGGGCATGCGCGAGATCGGCAGCGGCGTGGACGCCGAACCCGCACTTGCGGCCGGAATCGAAGCGGCGATTGCGGCGACCTGTGCCGAGGCGGCAGGGCTCGCGCGCGTGCTTCTCGACGACACGCTGGTCTATACCAGACAGCGGCGGCAGTTCGGCCGGACGCTGTCGAGTTTCCAGGCGCTCCAGCATCGCATGGTCGACATGCTGCTGCTGCGCGAACAGATCGCCGCGGCGGCAATGCTCGCCGCGCTGAGGCCCGGCGACGTCCGCGCGAGCGCCGCCGCCAAGGCGACCATCGGCGACGCGTTGCGGCAGATCGGGCAGGAAGCGGTACAGATGCACGGCGCGATGGGCATGACCGAAGAGCTTCGCGTCGGGCATTATTTCAAGCGCGCGACGGCAATCGAGCAGCGGCTCGGCACCGGCGACGCGCATGTCGCACGCTATGCCGCGGCGATGGCGATCGCCGTCTAGGGTCGGAACTCCAGGGTCGGCGCTCGCTCTGCCCCCTTGGGGGCTAAAGCCCCAGCACCGCTTTCGCCAGGATGTTGCGCTGGATCTCGTTCGATCCGGCATAGATCGACCCCGCCCGCTCGTTGAAATAGCGCAGCGGCGCCACCGCCTGCCACGGCGCGCCGGTGATATGCCCGTCGGCGGGCGGGCTGTGTGCCGGCACCTCCGCGCCGGGCGCGGCGCCATGCGGTTGAAACGCCAGACCCGCCGGCCCCGCCGCTTCATAGCCGAGTTCGGTGATATGCTGCGCGAGTTCGGTCGCCATGATCTTGAGCAGCGACGCCATCACGCCGACGCTTTCGCCCTGCCCCGTGGCCGACAGCAGGCGCAGTTCGATCATCTCCAGCACGTCGACCCGGATGCGCGCCCGCGCGAGCTTGTGCGCGAACACCGGATCGTCGCCGAGCATCGCATCCCCCGCCGGGGTTTCGGCCGCCCGGCGCGCAAGCGCGTCGACCCGCATGGCGAGCGCCGGGGCATGGGCGGCACCGCCGCGTTCGAACTCAAGCAGATATTTGGCGACGCTCCAGCCGCGGTCGACCTTGCCGATCACGTTCGCCCGGGCCGAGCGGGCGTTGTCGAAAAACACCTCTGCCTGGATCGTCTCGCCCGAAATCATCGTCAGCGGCCGCACCGTGACACCGGGCTGGTCCATCGGGACGAGCAGGAAGGTGATGCCCTGTTGCGGCCGGTCGTGCTTCGAGGTGCGGACGAGGCAGAAAATCCAGTTCGCCTCGCCCGCGTGCGTGGTCCAGATCTTCGAGCCGTTGAGCAGGAAATCGTCGCCGTCGGGCTCGGCGCGCATTTGCAGCGCCGCAAGATCCGACCCCGCTCCCGGCTCCGAATAGCCCTGGCAAAAAAAGATTTCCCCGCTCAGGATGCGCGGCAGGAAATACGCCTTTTGCGCATCGGTGCCAAAGGCCGCGATGACATGCGCGACCATGTGGATACCCATTGGCGACAGCGGCGGCGCGCCGGCGCGCGCCCGTTCGCGCGCCCACAGATAGAATTGCGCCGCGCTCCAGTCGCGCCCGCCATGACCCGGCATCCAGTGCGGTGCCGCCAGCCCCTGCGCGTGCAGCCGCGCCTGCCAGTCCATCGATATGGCATGGTCGGCATAGACGCTCGTCATGCCTTCGGCGCCGGCGCACAGCTCCGGCGTCAGCTCGCGCTCCAGCAGCGCGCGCATCTCTTCGGCAAAGGCCCGTTCGGCATCGCTCCAGTCGAGGTTCATCGGTTCACCCGTTGCAAACAATTATCACGTCTGATAACGATTATTGTCCCAAGGTCAATCGAACGGACGATATTTCGATGAACCAGATGCGCAAGCCGTCCGCCGCGCGGACGATCGATTTTGCTAGTCCAAAGGGCGAAGCGGCCCTGCTCGCGCCCGATTCGGTGCAATGGCGCGTGTTCAAGAATCCGGTCGCGATGGCGGTCGGCGGGGTCGCGGCGGTGCTGCTGGAATTCGCCGACGCGCGCATCCGGTCGGGGGTGTGGGACCATTCGATCTACAAGGTCGATCCGATCGGCCGCTCGCAGCGCACGGGAATGGCGGCGATGGTCGGCGTCTACGGTCCCGCGAGCGCCGCGCGCCGGGTGATCGGGGGCGTCAACCGCATGCACGCCAGGGTGTCGGGCACCACGCCGAAGGGCGAGGCGTATCGCGCGCTCGACCCCGACCTGCTCAACTGGGTCTATGCGACCGCGCAATACGGGTTCCTGACCGCCTATCACCGCTTCGTCCGCCCCCTTTCGGCCGCCGACCAGGCGCGATACTGGCGCGAGGGGCAGCCGATCGCCGAGCTTTACGGTGTCACCCGGACGCCGCAGTCCGAAGCCGACTTCCTGGCGATGATGGACGCGCTGCTGCCGCGGTTCGAGCCGCATCCGATCAATATCGAGTTCCTGGACATCATCCGGTCGGGCAAGGCCGCGCCGACCCTGCCGCGCGTCCTGCACAAGGCGCTCGCGCGCGCCGCGGTGTCGCTGTTGCCCCCGGTCGTGCGCGCCCGACTCGAGCTGGGCGCCGACTATGATCTGACCCTGCGCGACCGGCTGATGGTGAAGGCGATGGCCCGCCTGGCAGACCGGGTGAAGGATCGCAACTCGCCCGCGTGGCAGGCGGCCGAGCGACTCGGCCTGCCCGGCGACACGGCGTGGCGCCGCCGCCCGGCGCCCTGACCGTGCGATCCATCGCCGGCCACGGCGGCGTTCGGATCGCCGCCGACGTCGCGGGCGACGGCCCGCTGATCCTCCTCGTCCACGGCTTTCCCGAGCTGCGCGGGTCGTGGCACCGGCTGACGGCGGCGACCGCCGCCGCGGGCTATTCGACGTGCGCGATCGACGTGCGCGGCTATGGCGAGAGCGACCGGCCTGCGGCGATCGCCGATTATCGGATGGAGGCGATCGTCGGCGATCTCGTCGCGGTCGCCGACGCGCTTTCGCCCGGTGCGCCCGCCACGCTGGTCGGTCACGACTGGGGCGCGTCGATCGTGTGGAACGCGGCGATGGCGCGCCCCGACCGTTTCGGCGCCGTCGCGGCGCTCTCGATCCCCTGGCTCGGGCGCGCCGCCGCCCCCTTCGACGCGATCTTCAAGCGTCGCTTCACCGATCGCGGCCGCTTTTTCTATCAGGCCTATTTCCAGGAGCCCGGGCGCGCCGAAGCCGAGCTGGAGGCCGATCCCGCGCGCTTCCTGCACGCCTTTTACCATTGCATCTCGGGCGATGCCGCGCCCGGCGACTGGCCGCACGACAAGCCGCACGACTCCGCACTGATGGACGGGCTGCGCTATCCCGACGCGCTGCCGGCTTGGATCGATCGCGAATATTTCGCCCACGCCGCGGCAACCTTTGCCCGCACCGGCTTCGCGGGCGCGCTCAATCGCTATCGCAATCATGGCCGCGATCACGACTGGGCGGGCGCGTTCGATCCCGTGATCGGCATCCCCGCGCTGTTCGTCGGCGGTACGCGCGATCCGGCGCTGCTGCTTGGCACCGCCGACCCTCTCCCGGTCATGCGGGCGCACGTCCCCGACCTCGACGCGCATATGCTCGAAGGTTGCGGCCACTGGACGCAGGCCGAATGCGCCGAAGAGGTCGAGGCGATCCTGCTGCCCTGGCTGCGGCGCCGCGTTCCGCCGAAGGGTTGATTGCACCGTCGCCGCATCCGCGCCATGACGGGGGCTCACCCGGCAGGAGACAGGCTATGGCCCACGGCACCGCGCGCATCGGCAGGGACCATTATCGCACCGAGATCGCGGTCGGCGGCCACGACCTCGTCGCCGACGAAGGCCCGGGGCTCGGCGGGCAGAACGCGGGACCCGCGCCCTATGACCTGCTGCTCGCCAGCCTCGGCGCGTGCACCGCGATCACGCTGCGCATGTACGCCGACCGCAAGGACTGGCCGCTCGAATCGGTCGCGGTCGGATTGCGGCTGAGCGGCGGACGCGATGCGATGCGGATCGATCGGACGCTGACGATCGCCGGGCTCGATGCCGACC
Source organism: Sphingopyxis sp. CR5 (assembly GCF_059693785.1). NCBI lineage: Bacteria > Pseudomonadati > Pseudomonadota > Alphaproteobacteria > Sphingomonadales > Sphingopyxidaceae > Sphingopyxis > Sphingopyxis sp. CR5. The sequence goes on from NZ_JCATIE010000004.1 coordinate 173,350, forward strand.
AGCAGGCGCGCCTTGCCGACATCGCCGAACGCACGCCCGTGACGCTGACGTTGAAGGCCGGGTTGCCGATCGACACGCGCCTTTCCTGACGCCCTGGCGGCGGCGCTTCGCTGCCCGCCGATCAAGCGAAAGGGGCCGGAGCGATCGCTCGCTCCGGCCCCTGCCGCCGATTCTCCGTCCGATAGGGTCGCGGATCAGAAGGAGAAGCGAGCGGTAATCTTGACGCCCTGCGTGTCGCGTCCCGACGCGAGGGTGGCGGTATATCCGGCGCCGATGGTGAAGCCGCCGGCGTCATAGTCGAAGCCCGCCTCGATCTCCGCCGAGCTCTTCGGGATCAGCGTGCCGGTGATCGCAAAGGGGGCGCCGCCGCTGGCAAAGGCCGCGCCGACCGGAGCGCCGCGATCGTCGAACGCGCGGTTCCATGCCGCCGAGACATAGGGCTGGAAGCCGACCTGGCCGACCCCGCCCCGCGCCCGCAGGCCCAGGCTGAGGAAGGTGGTCTTCTGCTTCGCGCCGTCGACGTCGAGCGCGGCGCTGCCGCCGGTTTCGACGAAGGCGTCGCTCTTGGTGCTGACGTGGGCAAGGCGGGCGAAGGGTGTTACCGCCGCATCGCCGGTCACCACGTCATAGCCGAGTTCGCCGAACAGCTGCAGCGTCGTCGCGTCGCGCTTCGAGCTGAGCGACTGGGCCAGCGGTGCGAAGGTCACCGAGCGGCTGGTGTCGATATCGTGCCACGCATAGGCGATGCCAAAGGCGCCGCGCAGCCCTTCACCGGTGCCATAGACCGCATGGGCCGCCAGATATTTGCTGTCGACCTTTGCGCGGTCGGTGCGGCCGTTCAGATGGAAGTCCGAATCGCCGATCCCCGCCGACAGCGCCGCGGCAAAGCCATTGCCACCATAGCCGAAGCCCGCGACGAGGCCCTTGTGGTCGGTGTCCATGCCAAAACGACCGCCGCGGGCGTCGAAATCGCCCCAGCCGCCGAACGCCGAACCCCAGACGAAGGCGCCGCCGGCTTCGGGTGCCTTGAGCCCGAGCAGCGCGCCGCGCAGGTACCGGCTGTCATCGGTGAGCCCGCTGAGCGTGCTCGCGACGATTTCGCCCGACAGGTCGCCATAGGCGGTCCGCGCGCCGGCCGCATTCTGGTTCACCACCGCTTCGAACAGCGGATCGTCGATGCCGCGCGACTGGATCGCGCCGGCAACCGCCGCCTGATTGGCGCCGAATGCGACATCGGCGAAATCGACGTCGTTGCGATAGAGCGACAGCGTGACGGTGTCGGCGCTGTAGCGCAGCAGCGGGTCGAGGAAGGCAAGGTCGCTCGTCACCGATCCGAAGGTGCCGTCGACGCCCCCGGCGCCGGTCAGGATGACATAGTCGGTGCGGCCCGCGTAATTGCCGTCCGCCGCCATCACGGCGACGCTGGCACCGCTGTCGATCGTGACCGTGCCCGTCGCGTCGATGCGGTCGGCCTGCCCCGCGGCATTGACCTCGACCTGATAGGTCGAACCCGCCGCGAAATCGAGGTCGCCGGCCACGGTCAGGCGACCGATCGAATTGCCGGGGGCCACGATGCCGCCGTTGCCGACGTCGGTCGACCCGACGGTGCCGTTGCCGCCCAGCGCGCCGCCGTCGGTCACGGTGACCGGCGAGGTGATCGACCCGTTGACCGCCAGCTTGCCGCCGCTGACCGTTGTCGGGCCGGTGTAGCTGTTGTCGCCGGTCAGGTTGAGCGTGCCTTCGCCCGTCTTGGTCAGGCCGCCGGTGCCGGTGATCTCGCCGGCGAACTCGCTGTTCTCGTCCTGATTGACGGTCAGCTGGTTGGCGCCGATCTCGACCCCCGCTCCCGCGCCGCCCGAAAGGCCGCCGATCGTCTGGTCGTTGCCGCTGAGGTCGAGCGTGCCTTCGCCGACGTTGAAGTCGGTTTCGGGATCGATGAGGCCCCCGATGCGAACCGATCCGCCCAGGATGTTGGTGATCCCGTCGAAATCATAATCGCCGAGGAAGGAGAGCGTCCCCGTCCCCATCTTGTCGAGCGTGCCGGTGCCCGAAAAGGCGCCGCCGAAGTCGTAATCGTCCGACCGGTTGAAGACGAAGCGGCCGTTGTTGACGATATCGCCCGCGAAATTGCCTTCGGTCCCGCCGGCGCCGAGCGTGAAGGTGCCGTCGCCTTCGGTCGTCACATCGCCTTGCAGGGTGCCGGTCAGCACGAGCCCGCCATTCGCGATCGTGGTACCACCGGTATGCGCGATCGTATCGGTGTCGACCAGGAACACCGCCTCGCCGATCAGTTCGAGGCTGCCCGAACCGGTGATCGACAGCGCATCGAGCGTGGACACGACATCGTCCTGCCCGAAGTTCAGGACCAGCCGGCCGTCGACCGACACCGTGCCGGTGTCGATCGGCGTCGACGGACCGTCTTCGCCGCCAAGGTCGACTTCGTTGACCTGAAGCGCGGCGCCTTCGGCGATGCCGACGCTGTCGAACTCGCCGACATAGCCGTTCGTGGTCCAATAGCCCTTCGCGACCTCGAGCGTCTCGAAGCCCGCCGCCCCGCCGATCTGCTGGGCCTCGGTGAGTTCGAGCACGTCGCCGTCGAGCGTCAGGCTGTCGATGCCATCGCCCGCGTCGACCACTCCGGTGATCGCGCTGCCGGTCTTGAGCGTCACGCTGTCGTCGAACGCGCTCAGCGTCGCCGCGACGCCGTTCGCCCCGGCCAGCGTGCCGCTGTTCACCAGGTCGATCTGGCCGAGCGACGTGAACGCCGTACCGGTGTCGCTGACGATCGAACCGCTGTTCGTCGCGCTCGCGGTGTCGACGTCGATCAGCACACCGCCCTCGATCGTACCGCTGTTGTCGAGCACGCCCGCCTTGCCGGCGGCGCCCTGCTTGCCGATGACGACGCCGGTCAGCCCGCCCGAGATGGTGCCGGCATTCGTCACCGACGCCCCGCTGACCGCGAGCACGCCGTAGCGCGCGCCCGAAATCGTCCCGCCGTCTTCATTGACGACGCTGCCCAGCATCGTGCTGCCGCTGGTGTCCTGGCCGCCAAAGGCTTGGATCGTGACGCCGTCGGTCATCTCGCCCGCGACGCCTTCGATCGTCCCGCTGTTGGTCACGCTGCCGCCGCCGAACAGGCGCACGGCGTCGTTGGTCTCGCCGCGGATCGTGCCGCTGTTGACCACCGTCGTGTCGGCGGCGCGCTGTTCGAGCTGCCCCGCCTCCTCGTTGAAATAGAGCTGGGTGACGATGCCCTGCCCGGCGCTCGAGATCATGCCGCTGTTTTCGACGATGGCGCCGCCCGACTGGATCATCACCGCGGCGTCGGCGGGGGCATCGGGGCCTTCATAGCTGCCGTTGCCGCGGATCGTTCCTGCGTTGACCAGGTGCAGCGACCCGTCGCCGCCGGCATAGACGCCGTGGGTGCCGCCCTCGATCACCCCGCCTTCGGCGTTGGTGATCGTGACGTCGCCCAGCGTGCCGTGGAACACGCCCGCACCCGCTTCGCTGAGGATCGACCCGCTGTTGTCGAGCGTCGCGGTCGCAAGGTCGCTGCCGAAGCCGACGCCATAACCGTCGATGCCGTCGTCGCGCGTCCCGCTAATCGTTCCCGAGTTGGTCAGGCTGGCGGTCAGGCCGCTGCGATCGCCGCTGTCGAGCGCGGTCCCCTGGATGAAGACGCCGCCGTTGGCGCCCGCGATATCCCCCGCATTGTCGACGTCGCCGCCGCCCGACAGGATGATGCCGAAACGATCGCCTTCGATCGATCCGCCCTCGGCGTTGGTCACCGCCGCGGCATAGCCGTCGCTCGACTGGTCGGCATAGGCGTACATCGAGATGCCGTCGGCATAGGTGGCGCCCGCGCCGGTGATCGTGCCGCTGTTGGTCACGCTGCCGCCGCCGATCAGGCGCACGCCGTCATTGCCCTCGCCGCTGATCGTGCCGCTGTTGTCGACCGTGGTCCCGATCGCGAAGCCGGCGAAGTCGCCGATATCCTCGTCGTACAGATAGACGGTGGTGATGCCCGCCCCGGCGCCCGAGATCGTGCCGCTGTTGGTCACGCTCGATGCGGCGGTCCCGATCGTGACGCCCGCGTCGGGGGTCTGGGCAAAGCCGTCGTAGCTGCCATTGCCGCGGATCGTCCCGGCGTTGACGAGCGCGAGCGTTCCCGTCGCATTCGCATAGACGCCCGACGTCGCGCCGGTGATCGTGCCGCCTTCGGCATTGGTCAGCGTCAGGTCGGCGCGGGACCCCTGGAGCACGCCGACGCCGAAGTCGCTGACGATCGAACCGCTGTTGTCGAGCGTCGCGGTCGACATGTCGCTGCCGAAGCCGACGCCATAGCCGTCGCCGTCGCTGCCGCCGAAATTGCCGGTGCCGTGGATCGTCCCCGAATTGACGACGCTGGCGGTCAGGCCGCTGCGGTCTTCGCTCGCATCGGTGTTCAGCGCGGTGCCCTGGATGAAGACGCCGCCGTTGATGCCCGCGATATCCCCCGCATTGTCGACCTCGCCGCCGCCCGACAGGATGATGCCAAAGCGTTCGCCCTCGATCGAGCCGCCCTCGGCATTGGTGACGAGCGCGCTGTAATCTTCGTTCGACTGGTCGGTGTAGGCGTACATCGATATGCCGTCGGCATCGCCGCGGCCGCTGCCGCTGATCGACCCGCTGTTGGTCACGCTGCCGCCGCCGATCAGGCGGATGCCGTCGTTGCTTTCGCCCGCGATCGTGCCGCTGTTGTCGACCTGCGTATCGGTCGCGCGCCCCTCGAGCGCGCCGGTCTCGACGTTCAGATAATAGGCCGTCGTGATGCCGGCGCCGGCGCCCGAGATGGTGCCGCTGTTGGCGATCGTCGACGGCGCGCCGAGGATGGTGACACCGGCGTGCGGCGGCTCTTCGAACCCGTCATAGGTGCCGTTGCCGCGGATCGTTCCGGCGTTGACCAGGTCGATGCCGCCTTCGTCGTCATAGACGCCGATCGTCGAACCTTCGATGACGCCGCCTTCCTCGTTGGCGATCGACAGCCGGCCATAGGAGCCGTTCGAGACGCCGAAGGTCGAAGTGCCGGTGATCGTGCCCGTGTTGACGAGTTCGGACGATTCGAGGTTGCTGCCGAAAACGACGCCCATGCCGCCCGAAACGGTGCCGCCGTTGGTCAGCGACGCGGTCTTGCCCGTTTCCTCGGTCGTGTTGGTCTGGAGATAGAGACCGCCGGTGTTGCCGGTGATCAGCCCCTGGTTCTCGACCACCGCGCCGCCCGAAATGATCGCGCCGAAACGGTCGCCGCGGATCGTCCCGCCCTCGGCATTGACGACGGTGCCGATCGCGGTGGTTCCGGACAGATCCTGCCCCTCGAAACCGAACATCGAGATACCGTCGGTGAGCGCCGAAGGTGTGCTCGCAATGCCTTCGATCGTACCGCTGTTGGTGACCGTGCCGCCGCCGATCATGCGCACGCCGTCGTTGTTCTGCCCGGTGATCGTGCCGCTGTTGTCGACGCTCGTCCCGATCGCGAGCCCCAGCACCTGACCGGTCGCCGGATCGGCGGTCGTCGCGGTCGTGATGCCGAAATTCGTGCCGCGAATCGTGCCGCTGTTGGTGATCTGGGCCCCGGCGGTCGCGATGTTGACCCCGGTGCCGCCGTTGATCAGGCCGGCATTGTCGACAACCAGCGTGCCGACGTTCGACGCCACGGCATTGGTGCCGCCGAGGATCTGACCGTTCGCGCCGTTGTTGACGGTCAGCGTCCCGGTCGACTGACCGGTGACGCCGATGGCATAGCCGTTGATCGTGCCGTCGTTGTCGATCGTCGTGTCGACGAGCGTGCCGCCCGCCAATACGCCGAGCAGGCCTTCGACCGTGCCGTCATTGTCGAGCGTCGCGCTGCGGCCGGTCTGGTCGGGGGTTGCCCCCATGACGAGGCCGATCGGGATGACCCCGGGCGTCTGGGGATTGAACTGGCCACTGGCACGGATTGCGCCGTCGTTGTCGACCGTGCCGCCGCCCGACAGAATGACTCCGAACGTCTGGCCCTCGATCAGGCCGGTCCCGCTGTTGCTGATCGTTCCGATGCCGGTGACGTCGTCGGCGATCGCGTCGGGGAATTCGGTCATCGCGACGCCGATGCCGTTGGCACCGCTGCCGTTGGTGCTGTTGAACCCCTTGATGTTTCCGCTGTTGGTGACCGTGCCGCCCCCGGCAAGCGCGACGCCCGAGCCGCCTTCACCGATGATCTGGCCGCTGTTGGTGACGGTCGTGTCGGTGGCCAGCGCCTGCGGCGGCAGATTGTCGCCGTTCGCATCCTCGCTGAAGAAATAGCTCGTCGCGATCCCGTTGGCGGCGCCCGAGATCAGGTCGTCATTGTTCACGACGGATCCCGCCTGCGCAATAACCACCCCCCCGCTCGGCCGGCTGTCGATGCTGCCGGGGCTGGTGCCGTTGCCGCGAATCTCGCCCTGATTGTCGATCACAACGGGGCCGTTGTCGGCATAGACGCCGATGTCGTCGCCGACGATCTCCTCGTCCTCCGCGACCGTGACCTCGAGCGGTTCGGCCTGGTCGTTGTGGACACCGAAGGCTTGCTGCGCCTGGACCGGCGTGGAAAGCTGGAGCACCGCAAGACCGGCGATGGCGCTCGTGGCGAGCAGGCGGGATTTCGAAACAGCCGACATCAAATGACACTCCCCTCAAAATTCACACGGACAGGCAGGACCGGTCGGAAACGACGCCGCGCGCCGTCCGTCCCGTTCATCCGCCAATCGTTCTTGCGCCCCCGGCCGAATGGCGCGCCCCACATGCGCGGGAGCCCTTCGACTTTGTATTCATGTGACTAGTTGCCAGCCGGGCGCACCGTCTACCCAAAGTAATTTAGGGGTATCGCCGCGCGGCCGGACCGGCGTTCGGTCACGGGCAGGATGTGCCGCGCGCCGGCCCGGCATGTCTTTCCCTAAGCGATGAAAAATGATGAAACATGCGGCAACACAATTATGAAAATTATGAAAGGGCTTGATATCAATCGATTACTATTGACCGGATAGCGGCAATCGGCCCCAAGGCGACGCCGGGTCCGAACCGGCACGCGGGCAAGGGGCATAGGGGGCATGACGATCGCGCGGCTGATGATCCTGTGGGCCATGGTGCTGGGGGTGCTGGCCGTGCCCGCGAGTGCCGCAACGCCCGCCGGACCGGCGGTCGAGTTGACTCCGGGCGCGGATTCCGGCCCGATCGCGCCCTTTCTGCGCTTCGTTCGATCGCCTGACGGCGTCGTTCCGGGCCGCATCGACGAGATGCTCACCCGCCCCGGCGAACGCATTTCCGGGCCGACGATCCATTTCGGGCCGCCCGGCGCCCGCACGGTCGCATGGTTGCGTGTGCGCAACGCGGGCGACGACCAGGGGAGCTGGATCTTCACCACGGGGCGGGGATCGCTCAAATATTTCCGGCTCTACGAATGGACGAAGGGGCGGCTTTCGCTGAAAGTCGACGGGACCGACCCGCGCGCCGCGTCGGACAATCTGCGCACCTATCAGGCGTTCAGCAGCGAGCTTGTGCTCCAGCCGCGCGAGGAAAAGCTGATCCTGATCGACATGCTTTCCGAAAATTCGACCTATATGCCGATCCGGATCGAGACCTATGGCAGCTTTTTCAAGGACCGCCGCGCCAATATCGCGATGGTGTCGGGGGTGGTGCTGAGCATCGCGATCCTGATCCTGCTCAATTTCCTCTTCTTCTCGATCACCGGTCACCGCGAATTCGTCTGGCTCGCGATCGCGCAGGGCTTTTTTGCGCTGAACACCGTCCATTCCGAGGGCTATATCACCATCTTCTTCCTGGCCGACAAGCCGCTCGTCGGGGTCGCGCTCGAAGAGATGTTCAAATGCGGCTTCGCGGCGAGCATGGCGCAATTCTGCCGCAGCTTCGTGCGGACCCAGGTTCATTTCCCCCGCCGCGACCGCATCCTGAAGATCCTCATCGCCGCCGCGCTAGTCATCATGGCGGCGCAGCCGGCGCTGGCGCTCTATCCTCCCGCCGCGCGCGCGGCGCTCCACGTCGGCGGCTGGCTCGTCGCCGTTGCGGTCGCGCTGTTCCTGCCCTTCGTCGGCTTCGCCGCGATGCAGCAGCTTGGACGCCAGCTCTGGCCGCTGTTCGTCGGATGGGCGGCGCTCGCCCTGTTCATCGTTTACGCCGCGGTCGCCTCGATGGGGGTTTTTGCCTGGTTGCCGATCAACTGGCACCTCGCGGGCCCCGTCGGCCTGTTCGAATCGATGATGGTCACGCTCGCGCTCGGGCTCAATCTCAAGAAGATCCAGGCCGACAAACTGACCGCCGACGCCAATTACGCCGCCTCGATGGCCGACCGCGTCGCGATCAGCGAGCGCGCGGCGCGGCTTGCGGAGGAAAAGGCGTTCGCACTCGCCACGGTGAACAGCCAGAACGCGCTGCTTCACGCCTCGGGCCACGACAGCAAGCAAGTCATCCTCGCGCTCAACAGCGCGGTCACCGCGCTCGAGCGCACCGGCGACGGCGACACCCACCGCGACCTGACCCACATGCTGCAAAGCTCGGCGCGCTATCTGAGCGAAATCGTGTCGACCACCATGTCGGGGGCAAATATCGCGGGGAGCGCGTCGGATTTCGTCGCGCTCGGCTGCTTCCGCGCCGAAACGCTCACCGAACCGCTCGCGATGATGTTCAAGGCCGCTTTCGCCGCCAAGGGATTGACGCTCGCAACCGCCATCGAGGGCGACGTCGCGATCGTATCCGACAAGGCGCTGCTGATGCGCGCGATCGCCAACCTGCTCAGCAACAGTCACAAATATACCGATCAGGGCGGGGCGACGATCCGCGTCGAGCGCGACGGCGAGACCGCGACTATCGCGGTCGCCGACACCGGCCGCGGCATGACCGCCAACATCGTTGCACGGCTCAACGACGCGAGTGCGACGCGGTTGCGCGGCGACGAAAGCGTGGCCGGCACGGGGTCGGGATTCCTCGCGGCGAAGCGGCTCGTCGAGACCTTGGCGGGGTCGCTGCGCATCGTGCGATCGACCCCGCAGGGCACGCTGGTGGAAATCGCCCTGCCTTGCGCCTTTGCGGCCACGACCCCCGCCGCGCCGCAAGACCTGCGCGCCGCGCTGACGCACCGCCGGCTCGTCGACTTCGACGAGCGTACCGAATTCGAAGCGGCGGTCGATGCCGATGCGGTGCCGCGCGAGCATATTGTCGCGCTGACCTACGACGACACGACCGTCACGCGCGGCCGCCTGGCCGAGAGCGCGGGCATGATGCTGATCAAGCCGTTGTGCCGCGAACTTCTGGCCCATCCGCTGTTGCGGCCACGCTCAGAGCAACCCTAGCTCCTGCGCCCTGTCCACGATCTTGCGATTGTTGGCGACATCGAGCTTGCGGCGCAATTCCGCGATATGGAACGACACCGTCGGCTGCGCGATCGACAGGCGATAGGCGATCTCCTTGTTGCTCTCGCCCTGAGCAAGATAGTGGAGAATCGCCATCTGGCGCGACGACAGGCTGACCGGCGGCTGCCGATACTTGCCCAGCGCCTCGGCCATCGCAGGCGAAACATAAACGTCGCCCGCAACCGCCGCATTGCACGCGGCGATGATCTGATCGGGCGGGTCGCCCTTGCCGACCACCCCGCGCGCGCCGAGTTTCAACGCGTAATCGATTTCGCCATAGTGGCTTTCGCCGGTCAGGATAATCACCGTCATGTCGCGCGACCCGACGATTTCGGCGAGGACATTCACCCCGCGCACGTCGGGCAGGTTGAGGTCGAGGATGACGATATCGACCGGCTGGGACTGAACGAAGGCGCCGACCGTCGCGCCGCGGTCGAGCCCCCCCACCACCACGAACCGCTCGTGCCCCGCGAAGAGCAGCCGCAGCCCGCTTTGCGTGACCGGATGGTCGTCCACGATCAGGATCCTGTGATGCATGGCCCCCCTTCCCGCATCGATGCACCGGCAAGCGATGCCCCATTGCGGCGCCGCCCCGCAACCCGAATTTATCTGGGGTCGGCCAGGGGGCCATAAGGCGCGGTACGGCGCGAGGCTGCGATCGGAGGAAAACCATGCTATCGCCGCCCGATGACCCGTTTCGCGAGACCGAACCCGCCCCGCGCGCTGACGCCCGCCCTGCCGTCCCGCCTGCGGAACCGAAGCCGCCGGACATGACCGAAAAGACCGCAGACGCCGCTCCGCGATCGCGCTTCGGGCTTAAGGTCAACCCGCCGGTCTTCTTCATCTCGGCGGCCCTGACCCTGCTCTTCGCGCTCTACGGCGCGCTGTTCACCGACCAGGCGCGCACCGTATTCGATGCCGTACAGGCCGCGATCGTGCAGGATTTCGGCTGGTTCTACATTGCCGCCGTCGCGGGCTTTCTGGTTTTCGTGCTGTTTCTGATGTTCAGCCGTTATGGCGACGTAAAGCTTGGCCCCGACGACAGCGAGCCCGATTACAGCTATCTGTCATGGTTCGCGATGCTGTTCAGCGCCGGAATGGGGATAGGCCTGATCTTCTTCGGGGTCGCCGAGCCGATCCAGCATTATGCGCAGCCCCCCGTGGGTGCGGGCGGCACGGTCGAAGCGGCGCGGCAGGCGATGGTGCTGACCTTCTTCCATTGGGGGCTGCACGCCTGGGCGATCTATATCGTCGTCGGGCTCGCGCTCGCCTATTTCGCGTTCCGCCGCGGCCTGCCGCTGACCATCCGGTCGGCGCTCTATCCGCTGATCGGCAAGCGCATTCACGGGCCGATCGGCCATGCGATCGACATTTTCGCGGTCCTCGGTACGATGTTCGGCGTGGCGACCTCGCTCGGTCTCGGCGTGCTTCAGGTCAACGCCGGATTCGCCTATCTTTTCGGCTTGCCGACAAGCCTGCCGGTCCAGCTCGTCCTGATCGCCGCGATCACCGGCATGGCGACGCTGTCGGTGGTTGCCGGGCTCGACAAGGGCGTGAAGCGCCTGTCCGAACTCAACATCGTCCTCGCGATCGCGCTGCTCGCCTTCGTGCTGGTCACCGGGTCGACGATCTTTCTGCTCCAGGCCTTTGTCCAGAATATCGGTACTTATCTTGGCGCGGTCGTCTCGCGCACCTTTCGCATGTACGCATATGAACCCAATCCGTGGCTCGGCGACTGGACGCTCTTCTATTGGGGCTGGTGGATCGCCTGGTCGCCCTTCGTCGGCATGTTCATCGCGCGCATCTCGCGCGGGCGCACGATCCGCCAGTTCGTCGGCGGGGTGCTGCTCGTCCCCGTCCTCTTCACCTTCCTGTGGATGACGGTGTTCGGCAACAGCGCGATCGCGCTCGACATGAGCGGGAGCGCCGCGATCGCCGATACCGCCGCGAACAATCCGCCCGCCGCGCTGTTCGCGACGCTGGCGGAGCTGCCGCTGTCGTGGGTCGCCTCCGGTCTCGCGACGTTGCTCGTCATCACCTTCTTCGTCACCTCGGCCGATTCGGGCGCGCTGGTGATCGACATGATCACGTCGGGCGCCGCCGACAACCCGCCGGTGTGGCAGCGCGTCTTCTGGGCCTGCTGCGCGGGCGCGGTCGCCGCGGTGCTGTTGCTCGCGGGCGGTCTCGAGGCGCTCCAGACCGCGGCGATCGCCAGCGCGCTGCCCTTTGCGGCGATCATGATCTTCATCTGCTACGGCCTGCTGCGCGCGCTCCAGACCGAGGGCGACGCGGCGGGTATCGACCTGTCGGCCGAATCCGGCGATGCGCCGCCCGCCGCGGGACGCAGCTGGCAGCAACGCCTGGCGAGCATCACCCATTATCACCGGCGCGGGGAAATCCTGGCTTTCCTCGCCGACAGCGCGCGGCCGGCGCTCGAAGCGGTGGCGGCCCAGCTTCGCGAGGCGGGTTTGTCGCCGACGCTGACCCAGGCCGACGACCATATCGACCTGCACGTCGCGCACGGCGAGCACAGCTTTCGTTACACGATCCGCGCCCGCGGCTTCCGCGCGCCGAGCTTCGTCTGGGCGGAAACGCGGCGGCAACAGGACAGCGACCCAATGCATTTCCGCGCGATGGCCCACAGTTCGGAAGGCGATCAGCCGCACGATGTCACGGGCTATGGCGGCGACCAGATCATCAACGACCTGCTCAACCGCTACGCCCGCTTCCGCCACCTGCGCCGACTGGCGTGACGAGGGCGTACCCCGAAAGGACGCCGGAGGGCTCTTGGGGAAATAGCGCACCGCGACAATGCCGCTTCGCTATAGCGCTCTAGAGCGCGCTCTATGCTTCTGCGCGCGCCTCCGGATGTCCGCTTTTGGGTGGGGACGCCATTCGCTCAACCTCATTTGTCATCCCGGACTTGATCCGGGATTCATAGCAGCGCCGAAGTCATGGACCCCGGATCAAGTCCGGGGTGACGAGAAGAGGAAGGACCACAACCGGTCGATTCTCGCCGTCGCAACCATATCACCCTTTCACATCCGTATTTGAGAGCCATGCGGTTTCTTTGGCTGAAACCTCAAGAATTGCCTCATCGCTGAGAGTGCGCCATGGTTCGCCTGCGGTATCAAACTCGATCAAATGATAGCGCCGACCGCAAGTTCGCCAGCTCGTGCATGGGCACAGGTTTGGTTTTTGCTCCCAAGATAGTTCAGCCAAGCGCTTGAGTTCTCTAAGCGCTTCATCTCGGCTCGAGAACTCGCCGATCCACTCTGCGTGCCATTCATCTTCGATCACAAACATCGATATTACCTAAGGTGGCGGCAGGCCGCTTTCCACCCCGAAGCAGCCCCACACAGCGCAAGGCGCAGAGCGGCGGCGATATCGCGCTGGAGAAAGCAATGGAGGATGGCGCACCCGACAGGATTCGAACCTGTGGCCTCTGCCTTCGGAGGGCAGCGCTCTATCCAGCTGAGCTACGGGTGCTGGTAGAGCGGCGCGTCTAGCAGGGCTCTGCGGCGCCAGCAATGGCCTATCGACCGCGCCGCGTCGATGTGCGAAGGGCCCGCGCGGAAGGAGCGAACCGATGCGGGCATCCGAACAGCGCTGGCCGATGGCCGCCGACCTTTACGGCGAATTGCAGCTCGAGGCCGCGCCGCCCGCGCGGCGCCGCGCGCGCGACTATGCGCCGGGCGTGCTCGTCACCGCGATCGCGGCGCTCGCCGCGGCGTGGCTCGCCGACCATTATGCCGCGCCGATCGTGCTGATGGGCCTGTTGATCGGCCTGGCGCTATCCTTCCTGTCGCAGGATGCGCGCACCCACGCCGGGCTCGACCTGATGTCGCAGACCGCGCTGCGGATCGGTATCGTCCTCGTCGGGGCGCGGATCACCGCGGCGCAGCTTGCCGACCTCGGTCCGCTGCCCTTTGCGCTGCTGGTCGTCATCATGCTGACGGTGATCGTCGCCGCGGTCGCGAGCGCGCGCCTGTTCGGGCAGGATCGCCATGCGGCGCTGCTCGCCGGCGGGGCGACGGCCATCTGCGGCGCCTCGGCCGCGCTGGCGCTCTATTCCCTGATCGGCGACCGGCGCGTCGATCAGGCCCGGTTCACGCTGACCCTCGTCGGCATCACCGTCGCGAGCGCGCTCGCCATGACCCTTTATCCGGTGCTCGCCGCGCAACTCGGGCTGTCGGACACCCAGGCGGGCTTCCTGATCGGGGCGTCGATCCACGACGTCGCGCAGGCGATCGGCGGCGGCTTTTCCTTCTCGCAAAAGGCGGGCGAGGTCGCGACGATCGTCAAGCTGACCCGCGTCGCGCTGCTCGCGCCGATGCTGATGCTCGTCGCGCTGTGGCTCGGGCGCAGCGGCGAGGGCGCGCCCGAGCGCCGGATCCCGTTGCGCCTGCCGTGGTTCATCACCGGCTTCCTGGCGCTTGCGGCCGCAAATTCGCTGCTCGCCTTTCCGAAACCGGTCCAGGACGGAGCGGCCACCGCCGCGCAGGCGCTGTTGCTGCTGGCGATCGTCGCCACCGCGATGAAGGCCCGGCTCGCGCTGCTGCTCGATCAGGGATGGCGCAGCTTCGCGCCCATCATCGTCGCGACGCTGACCAGCTTTGCGCTGGCGCTCGCCGCCGCGCTCGCGCTGTGACGGCGGGGCGGCACGACGTCACGCCAACCGGTTGTAAAAATCAGCTTTTCGGCAGTGCCCAGCTGACCGTAAGCTGCGTCGCGCGGCGCGGGATGTCGAGCTTCGCCTCGCTGAAATTCGCCTTTTCCCCCGGCGGCAAGGTGCGGACCGGCGGCTTGATCGTCCAGCTGTAGACGATGGTTCCCTGGGCATCGCGCAGTTCGGCGAGGATCGGCGGCACGCGCTGTTCGCGGTCTGTCGGGTTGATGATCACCCCCGACGCGGCGAAATAGATCGTCCCGTCGGGCAATTCGCGGTGATCCTGGTTGGGCGGCAGCTCGATCACCAGGTCGGGCTCCGCGGCCCCGCCGCCAAGCCCCTGCGCCCAGTTCGGAAGGCCATAGACATAGAGCGCCGCGGTCGCCCCGATCATCGCGAGGGCGGCCAGGGCTGCGATCGTCGTCCAACGCTTCGCGGGGTTGCGCCGCGGACGGCGGAACGGCAGCGGGGCGTCGGGATCGACCGCCTGCGCGGCACGATGCGGCGGCGTGGGCGCCGTTGCGGCAAAGGCCTCGGGTGGCGGCGGCGCCGCAGCGGCCCCGGGATCGACCGACTCCGCCGGCGTTTCGGGAACCGGGGGCGCGGTGGGCGACGGTTCCGGCGACGGCGCCTCGACCGGGGCCGGGGCCGGGGCCGGCGGGGCGGCGGGCTGCGGCGGCATCACCGACGATGCGGCCGGCTCCTGGAACCAGCTGTGGCGGCAATTGGCGCAGCGCACGGTACGCCCATTCGGTCCGATCGCGGTATCGGGAACGACGTAGCGCGTGTGACAGGATGGGCAGGCAAGGATCATGGTCCCCCTCTAAACACGCTGATTCGCGGCGTTGCAAGCGCCGCGTGGCGCGGGGGCCTTTACGTGGGCGGCAGGCCGTGCAACAGCCGGAGCATGACGGCGGAGGACACACGCATTTCCGGGGCAAAACGCACCTGTACGGGCGCATCGGTGACGTCATGACGGGCGCCGCGGGTCCGCGCGCCGGCGGCGCAATGGTCGAATTCGACAGCGTCGGTCTGCGCTATGGTCCCGACGGCGAGGTGTTGTCCGACATCAGCTTCAACCTCCAGCCGGGCAGCTTCTATTTCCTCACCGGGGCGTCGGGCGCGGGCAAGACCTCGCTGCTGAAGATGCTCTACCTCGCCCAGCGGCCGAGCCGCGGCATCGTCCGCCTGTTCGGCGAGGATCTGGGCGCGATGGCGCGCCACCGCCTGCCCGGGTTTCGTCGGCGGATCGGCGTCGTTTTCCAGGATTTCCGCCTGATCCCGCACCTGTCCGCGCGCGACAACATCGCCCTGCCGCTGCGTATCGCGGGGGTGGGCGAAGAGGATCTGGCCGGCCCCGTCGGCGAAATGCTGAGCTGGATCGGGCTCGACGCGCGCGCTGAAGCGCGCCCCGCCACGCTGTCGGGCGGCGAGCAACAGCGCGTGGCGATCGCGCGTGCGGTAATCGCGCGGCCCCAGCTCCTCGTCGCCGACGAACCGACGGGCAACGTCGACCCCGAGATGGCGATGCGCCTGCTCGGCCTGTTCGAGGCGCTCAACCGGCTCGGCACCACCGTCGTCGTTGCGACCCACGACATCCACCTGATCAGCCGCATCGACAATGCCCAGATGATGCGGCTCGAAAAGGGGCGATTGTCGGATCCCACCGGCGCGCTGCGCTATCCGCCGAACCGGTCGTGACGGACGCGACATGATCATCCCGCGCGTCCCCGTCCAGCATCGCCGGCTGTTGCCCGAGCCCCGCCTGTCGGGCCCGACCCCGTGGGTGATCGCGATCCTGATGATGCTGACCTTGCTGTCCGCCGCGGCGGGCGTCGGCCTGGCGCGGTCGGCCGACGCGATCGGGCAGGCGATCGCGGGGCGGGTGACGGTGCAGATCGTCACCGCGAACCCGGTGACCCGATCCGAGCAAGCCGCCGAGTTGCGCCGCACCGCCGCAGCCGAACCCTATGTCCGCGCGGCGCGGCGGGTCGAGCGCGACGAGCTGCTCGCGACGCTCGGTCAGTGGCTGGGCGGCGCGGGAGGCGACGATCCCGTCCTGAAATCCCTGCCCCTGCCCGCGCTCGTCGACATCGACCTCGGCGGCGGCGGGAGCGGCGATCGCGCCCGCCAGCTCGATCGGCTCAAGACGCTCGTCGAGCGGATCGCGCCCGGCGCCCGCGTCATCCCCCACGCCGAATGGCTCGCCCCCGTCGCGCGCCTGATCCGGTCGCTCGCCTGGATCGCGGGCGGGCTCGTGCTGCTGATGGTCCTCGCGAGCGCGGCGGTGGTGATCATGACCGCGCGCGCCGCGCTCGGCACCCATTATGCGACGATCGAGATGCTCCACCTGATCGGCGCCACCGACCGCCAGATCACGCGCCTGTTTCAGCGCCGCATCGCGATCGACACCGCCTATGGCATCGCGCTCGGCACGGTGGTCGCGGCCGCGATCCTGCTGCTGATCGGCTGGCAATGGTCGGACGTGACCTCGGGGCTCGCCGCGACGGCGTCGCTCGGCACCGGCGGTTGGGCGCTCTTGCTGGCGCTGCCGCTATTGGCTATCGCGCTCGCTGCTCTGACGGCGCGCCAGACCTTGCTCGCCGCGCTCAAGAAGATTCTATGATCAAGCGCCTCATCTCCCTCCTCTTCCTTGCCTGGGTGCTGGGATTCGCATGGTTCGCGCTGTTGCCGCCGCTGCCCGCGCCGCCGCAAAAGACCGACGCGATCGTCGTTCTGACCGGGGGACCTGGGCGCATCGACCGCGCGCTCGAGCTGCTCGAGGACGGCCAGGCAAAGCGCGTCCTGATCAGCGGGGTCGCGCGCGAGGTAAAGCCGCGCGAACTCGCCGCCGAATACAAGCGCCCGGTTTCGCTGTTCGACTGCTGCATCGCGCTGGGGTTCGAGGCCGAGGACACGCGCTCCAACGCCACCGAAGTCGCGACCTGGGTTGCGCGGCGGGGCTACAAGACGGTGCGGCTGGTGACGACCGACTGGCACATGCGCCGGGCGCGGTACGAAATCGGCCGCGCGGTGGGCAAGGACGTGACGATCGTCCCCGACGCGGTCCGCAGCGAGCCGAGCTTCAACACGCTGTTTCGCGAATATCATAAATATCTGTTCGGGCTGGTGGGCGGCCTGCTCGGCCTGTAGGGGTCGCGACCGTGCGCTACGCCCTCGCCCTCGTCCGCTCGATCCTCTTCTGGATCCTGTTCGTGCTGATGAGCAGCATCAGTTCGATCGGTGCCGTCGTGGCGCTGCCCGTCTCGCACCGCGCGACGCACTGGTTCGTCCATATCTGGGCGCGCTTCCACCGCTTCATCTGCCGCTTCGTCCTCGGCCAGCGCATCGTCGTGGAGGGCGACATGCCCGACACCCCCCTACTCTATGTCTTCAAGCACGAGGGGGCGTTCGAGACGATCGAACAGCCGATGATCTTCAAATGGCCCGCGGTCTTTGCGAAGGAAGAGCTGTTCTCGATCCCGGTGTGGGGACAGGCGGCGCATTTCTATGGCCTGATCCCGGTCGACCGCGACGGCGGCGGCAAGGCGATGCGCGCGATGCTGAACGCCGCCAAGGCGGCGCTCGCGAACGGGCGGCCGCTGGTCCTGTTCGCCGAAGGAACGCGTGTTCCGCACGGGCTGGCGCCGCCGCTGCGGTCGGGCTTCGCGGGCGTCTATCGCTTGCTTGGCGTGCCGGTGATCCCCGTCGCGGTGAACAGCGGCCTCGTCTATCCGCCGCGCCGCTGGGTCAAATGGCCGGGCACGATCACGTACAAGGTCGGCGAAACGATCCCAGCGGGCCTGCCGCGCGAGGACGCCGAAGACCGTGTGTGGCGCGCGATCAACGCGCTCAACCCGCCCGAGGCGTTGGCGGAAAGCAGCACCGAATAAAGATCGTCGCCCCCGCGAAGGCGGGGGCCGTTGGCAAGCTTGCGCCGCACCTATAGCGGCTCCCGCCTTCGCGGGGGCGACGGGATTTAATGCTTGCGCCCGAAATCGGGCGCCGCATCGTCCTGCCCCTGCGCGATGATCGAGCGGCGGATCGCACGGGTACGGGTGAACCAGTCCTCCAGCTTGTCTCCGTCGCCGCGGCGAATCGCCTGCTGGAGCACCGTCAGATCCTCGTTGAAGCGCTGCAAGGTCGCCAGCACGGCATCGCGGTTCGCAAGGAAAACGTCGCGCCACATCACCGGGTCGCTCGCCGCGATGCGGGTGAAGTCGCGAAAACCGCCGGCCGAATATTTGATCACTTCGCTCTCGGTCACTTCCTCGAGTTCGCTCGCGGTGCCGACGATCGTATAGGCGATCAGGTGCGGCAGGTGGCTCGTCACCGCTAGCACCATGTCGTGATGCGCGGCGTCCATCGTCTCGACCTTTGCCCCGAGCCCGGTCCAGAATGCCGCCAGCGCCGCAACGGCGTCGGCCGGCGCATCGGCGGGCGGAGTGACGATGCACCAGCGGCCTTCGAACAGGCTTGCAAAGCCCGCCGCGGGGCCGCTGTTCTCGGTCCCCGCGACCGGATGCGCCGGGATCACCATATGTCCGGGCAGCGCGTCGCGCAGCGCCGCGCCGACCCCCGCCTTCGACGAGCCGACATCCGAAACGATCGTGCCGGGCCGCAACCCCGGCAGGACGGCCCGCGCGGCATCGGCCATGCCGCCCACCGGGACAGCAAAGACCACCAGATCGGCGTCGGCCACCGCGGCGGCGGGATCGTCGGCGACCCGATCGCACAAGCCCAGCGCGCGCGCTTCCTTGCATACCGCGGCATCCGCGTCATATCCGGTCACCGCGACGCCCGGCAGCTTTGCCCTCACCGCGCGGGCGATCGACGAGCCGATCAGCCCCAACCCGACGACGGCCAGGCGTTCGATCGGCATCAGGGCGCCAGCGCCGCGCGGATCGCCGCGGCAAGTCCGCGCGTTTCCTCTTCGGTGCCGATCGTCATGCGCAGCGCGTTCGGCAATCCCTGTCCCGGCAACCAGCGCACGATATACCCCGCATCCATCAGCCGCTGGTACACCGTTTCGGCGTCGACATCGCCCTCGAACACGACGAGCAGGAAATTGGTGGCCGACGGCACGACCCGCAGCCCGTGATTGCCCAGGCTCTCGATCTCGCCCGCCAGCCAGGCGCGCCATTTGGCATTATGGTCGCGGCTGCGGGTGACGAAATCATCGTCGCCGAGCGCCGCGACCGCCGCCGCCTGCCCCGCCCGCGTGACATTGAATGGGAGGCGAATGCGATGCAGGGCGGCGATCACCTCGGCCGCCGCATAGCCCCAGCCGATCCGCTCGGCGGCCAGTCCGTGGATTTTCGAAAAGGTCCGCGTGACAAAGACGTTGGGCTCGGTCCGGGCCAGGTCGAGCCCGCCATCGTCCTGGTCCGCACCCAGATATTCCGAATAGGCCTGGTCGATCACGAACAGCACGTCCTTCGGCAGCCCGGCGTGGAGCCGCGCCACCTCGTCGCGCGTCGCGAGCGTACCCGTCGGGTTGTTCGGGTTGGCGAGATAGACGACGCGCGTCTTGTCGGTCACCGCCGCGAGCAACGCGTCGACATCGGTCGCATAATCCTTGTCGTCGGCTTCGACCGGGGTCGCGCCGACGCGTCGCGCCGCGATCTCGTACACGGCAAAGCCATAGCGGACATAGAGAATCTCGTCGCCCGCGCCGGCATAGGTGCCCGCCGCAAGGTGGAGAAGTTCGTCCGACCCATTGCCGCAGATCACCCGGTCGGGATCGAGGCCGTATTTCGCCGCGATCGCCTCGCGCAGCAGCGTCGCGCCGGGATCGGGGTAGCGCGACAGCGCGTCGGGCGCCGCCTGTGCCGCGCCGAAGGCCTCGCGCGCCCGCGCTCCGGTGCCGAGCGGATTTTCGTTCGCGCTCAATTTTATGAGCGGACGGCCGTCGGCGCCCGCCGACTTGCCAGGAACATAGGGAGCGATGCCGCTGATCCACGGCTTCGGGGCGAGCTTGGCAATGCGATCGGTCATGCCGGGCCGTTTAGCGGTTCGCGCCGCCGAGTCCAGTACGTTGACAGCGCCCCCGCACCCGCTTAGCCCCGCCTTCCCATGGCAAGCCGGCTCCACGAGATTCAGCATCACCGCGTCACGATCGACGCGCCGCTGGCGCTCGACAGCGGGCAGGCGCTGCCCTCGGTGACGATCGCCTTTCAAAGCTATGGCACGCTGGCCGCCGACAAATCGAACGCGGTGCTGATCTGCCACGCGCTGACCGGCGACCAATATGTCGCGAGCGACCATCCCGGAACCGGAAAGCCCGGCTGGTGGGCACGCATGGTCGGGCCGGGCAAGCCGGTCGACACCGACCGCTATTTCGTGATCTGTGCCAATGTGCTCGGCAGTTGCATGGGGTCGAGCGGTCCCGCCACCCCCGATGCCGAAACCGGCGCGCCGCTCGGCATGCACTTCCCCGTCATCACGATCGGCGACATGGTGCGCGCGCAGGCGATGCTGCTGGGTCATCTCGGCATCGACCGGCTTCATGCCGTCATCGGCGGATCGATGGGCGGGATGCAGGCGCTCGGCTGGGCATCGGCCTATCCCGAACGGCTCGGCTCGGCGATCGTCATTGCCAGCGCGGCGCGCCATTCGGCCCAGAACATCGCGTTCCACGAGGTCGGGCGACAGGCGATCATGGCCGATCCCGACTGGCAGGACGGGCAATATTACGGCAGCGACCGCGCCCCGACGAAGGGGCTCGCGGTCGCCCGTATGGCGGCGCACATCACCTATCTCTCCGAAGCCGGGCTGACCGAGAAATTCGGCCGCCGCCTGCAGGGGCGCGAGGCAAAGACCTTCGGCTTCGACGCCGATTTCCAGGTCGAATCCTATCTGCGCTACCAAGGGCTCGCCTTCACCGATCGCTTCGACGCCAACGCCTATCTCTACATCACCCGCGCGATGGACTATTTCGACCTCGCCGAGGCGCACGACGGCCGCCTCGCGGGCGCCTTCGCCGGGGCGAAGGACGTGCGCTTCACCCTCGTCAGCTTCGACACCGACTGGCTCTATCCGACCGCCGAATCGCGCCGCGTCGTCCAGGCGCTGCAAAGCGTCGGCGCGGCGGCGAGCTTCGTCGAGCTGTCGGCGCCCTTCGGCCACGACAGCTTCCTCCTCGACGTGCCCGCGCTCGACCGGCTGATCGCCGGCGCGCTGGCGAACGGCGGCTGACGATGGCGCTGCGTCCCGACCTTGCGATCATCGCCGACGCGGTTCCGACCGGCACGCGCGTGCTCGACATCGGCTGCGGCGACGGCGAGCTGATCGCGGCGCTGAAAGACAAGGGGGTCGACGCACGCGGGCTCGAGATCGACCCGGCGAACGTCACCGCGGCGATCGCGCGCGGCCAGTCGGTGGTGCAGGGCGACGCGAACCGCGACCTTGTCGACTATCCCGCGGGCGGTTTCGACTATGCGATCCTGTCGCAGACGCTGCAAACGACCGAACGCCCCGACCGCGTCGTCGACGAATTGCTGCGCATCGCGCCGCGCGCCTTCGTCAGCTTTCCCAATTTCGCGCACTGGCGCGTCCGCCTCGCGCTGCTGTGGAACGGCCGCATGCCGGTGACGCGCCTGCTCCCCGTCGCCTGGTACGAGACGCCGAACATCCACCACGTCACCGTCAGCGATTTTCGTCAGCTGATGCGCGACAAGGGAATCCGCGTCGAGCGCGCCTGGCACCTGTCCGGCGACAAGCCGACGAGCGACGCCGCCGCGAGCTGGCGCGCCGAACATGCGATCTTCCTGATCTCCAGGGGCTGATCGGGGCGACCCGGCGGCCGCTGGCGATCGTAAGGGGATGTCCTTGCCTACCCTGAGCCGTTCGCATCGAGCGAAGTCGAGATGCCCCCTCGACGTCGCGCCATTTCGACTTGTGTCTCGACTTCGCTCGACATGAACGGAAATAGGAACTCGTCGGCTAGCGACCGAAAGCGCCCCTTCCTCTTCTCGTCACCCCGGACTTGATCCGGGGTCCATTAGGCGCAGCGTCGCGTGAATGGATCCCGGATCAAGTCCGGGATGACAAACGCCTGTGAACGGCCGGTTGCGGTCCCTTACCCCAACGTCATCCCGGCGCAGGCCGGGATCTCGACCTAACAGTTTTACGCACCGGCGAGATCCCGACCTGCTTCGGGATGACGGATAGGGGACAGTCCGCTCCCCACCCCAGAACCGCCGCTCTGCCTCGCAAGGATGCGGCGGCCCGACTAGGATGGACCCAGCCTCACCCCCGCGTCTTCAGCCCGTTCGCGAGCATATCATTCGCGATCGCCGCGACCGTCTCGATATCGGCGTCGGCGTCCCACAGGCCATAGCGCATCCCCAGGAACACGTTCATCCCGGCGATCGCCCAGGCGTGGACCTCGCCCGCGTCGGCGCGGATCTCGCCGCGCGCGGCGCCCGCCTCGAGGCGCTGGCGCATGCGCTCGACCGTCGTTTCATAGTGGCGGCGATAGCTGGCGTAATCGACGAATTCGGCCTCGTCGATGATGCGATAGATTTCCTTATGGTCGCGTACGAAGGTCAGGAACGAGGCGAGGCCCGCACGCTCGGCGGCGATTTCGTCGGGCGCCTCCTGGACGATCGGGGTCACATAATCGCGTAGCTGTTCGCTCATATAGCGGACGAGCGCCCGGAAGATTTCCTCCTTCGAATCGAAATAGGTGTAGAAGCTGCCGAGCGCGGTGCCGGCGCGCCGCGTGATGCCGCTGATCGACGCCTCGTGGAATCCGCGCTCGCCGAATTCGACCGCTGCGGCGTCGAGCAGCTTGCGCAGCGTCCGCCGCCCGCGTTCGGTGCGCGGCGCCTTGTCGGGATTGCCCGACCCGCCCGCCGCGGCACGCTCGCCCATCTGCTTTGGCTGGTCCATCGCTGCCTTCGTCTCCCCCGATCCTGCGACCTTACGCTGCATCGTGGCTTTTCCGCACCACTGGCAAGCAAAAAGCATGTCGCGCAACTTCCAAGTTGAAACTTGGTTCACCTTTCATTATTGAGTGGCTCGCGGCTTGGCAAGTCCAGGCCCAAGAAAAGACGAAAGGGCGGCGAGGGGCCGCCTGCCACATGGGAGAGTCCACATGCGTCCGTTCGCCCGCCGCCTTTGCACGACCATCTGCGCCACCAGCGCGCTGTCGCTGCTCGCCTTTGCGCCCGCCGCCTTTGCGCAGGAGGACGCCGGCATGGCCAGCGACGACGGCGACGCGATCATCGTCACCGCGCGTCGCCGCGACGAACGGCTGATCGACGTGCCGATAGCGGTCACCGCGATTTCGGGGGAGGCGCTCGACAAGGCGGGCGCGCTCGACATCACCGACGTTGCCAACATGACCCCCAACACGACGCTCGAAAATTCGCGCGGCACCAACTCGACGCTGACCGCCTTCATCCGCGGCGTCGGCCAGCAGGATCCGGTCCCGGGGTTCGAGGCGGGTATCGGGATCTATCTGGACGACGTCTATCTCAACCGTCCGCAGGCGGCGGTGCTCGACATTTACGACGTCGAACGGATCGAGGTTCTGCGCGGGCCGCAGGGCACGCTCTATGGCCGCAACACGATCGGCGGCGCGGTCAAATATGTGACGCGGCGGCTCGACCCCGACAAGCCCGAACTGCGGGTGCGCGCCACCTATGGCACTTATGACCAGGCCGACCTCGTCGTCACCGCAAGCGCGCCGGTCAGCGACCTGATCCGCATCGGCGGCTCGGTTGCGCGCCTGTCGCGCGGCGGCTTCGGTGACAATCTGAACATCGCGGGACTCGAAAACTACAACAAGGACGTGTGGGCGGGCCGCGCATCGATCGAGATGGGCGGCAATGGCGCCCCGGTGTTCATCCGCATTTCGGGCGATTACACCCGCGACAAGTCGGACCCTCGCAACGGCCACCGCCTGATCCCGGGCCTCGCGTCGGGCGCGCCGGTGCTCGACAACGTCTATGACACCCGCGCCGGGCTCAACCAGCCCAAGCAGGATGTCGAGGCCTATGGCCTCGCGATGAACGTGTCGGCCGAGCTGACCGATACGCTGACGCTGCGCTCGATCAGCGCGTGGCGCAAGGATACCAGCTTCACGCCAATCGACTTCGACTCGCTGCCATCGGTCGACGTCGACGTGCCCGCGGTCTATCGCAACGAACAGCTCAGCCAGGAATTCCAGCTTCTCTATGAAAGCGACCGGCTGCACGGGCTTGTCGGCTTCTATTATCTCGACGCGCGCGCCGCGACGTCGTTCGACGTTCTGCTGGGGCTGTCCGGCCAGCGCCTCTATGGGCTGCCCGGCCTCAATGCCTATACCGCGGGCGACGTGCGGACCAAGACCTGGTCGGTGTTCGGCGACTTCACCTTCGATTTCACCGACCGGCTCAGCCTGTCGGTCGGCGGCCGCTACACCAACGACCACCGCAACGCCTATATCTACAAGGCGAACCGCATCACCGGCCTGTCTCCCGAATTCGGCGGAACGCTCGATCCGGTCGCCATCGCGGTGGCGACCGACTTCCGCGGCGGCCGCACCTTCGAAGAGTTCACCCCGCGCGCCTCGCTCAGCTTCAAGCCCGACGCGAACACCCTGGTCTACGCCTCCTATTCAAAGGGGTTCAAGGGCGGCGGCTTCGACCCGCGTGGCTCGGGCACGTCGGCGCCGATCAGCGATCCCGCCGAGGGCCGCACCTATGAGGATATCTACACCTTCCTGGCGTTCGACCCCGAAAAGGTCGACAGCTATGAAATCGGGTATAAGGGCTCGCTGCTCGATCGTCGCCTGACGCTGAGCCTCGCGGGCTTCTACATGGACTATAAGGACGTCCAGATCCCGGGATCGGTCGGCTGCACCGTCGGCGGAGTCCAGACCTTCTGCGGCATCACGACCAACGCCGCCAAGGCGCGCCTCCAGGGGTTCGAGGCCGAAGCCAACGCCGTGCTTGCGCGCGATTTCGCCGGTGCCGGATCGACCGTTCGCTTCAACGGGTCGGTCGGCTTCATCGACGCGAAATACAAGCGCTTCATCGGCCCCGACGGCACCGACGTCTCCGCCATCCGTACCTTCCAGAACACGCCGAAATGGACCACCGCGGCAACGATCGCGGCGGGCATTCCGGCGATGGGCGGCATGGTCGATGCCTCGACCGGCATCAGCTATCGCAGCCTGACCCACCAGTTCGAGGTGCCGATCCCGGCGCTCGACCAGCCGGGTTATGTGCTGTGGGATGCCAACCTGGTATGGACCGCCGACAGCGGCAAATATTCGATCGGCGTCCACGGCAAGAACCTGACGAACAAACGCTACATCACGTCGGGCTATAATTATCAGGACGCCTCGGGCGCCTCGACGCTCGGGCTCGAGGGCATCCAGACCGCCTTCTACGGCAACCCGCGCCAGGTCTTCGTCACCGGCACGGTCAAATTCTGACCCCGCCGTTATCGGCAGAACGAGAGGGGCGCCCGCTGCGGCGCCCCTTTTTCATCGGCGACACTCCGGCCGCGACGGCGGAACCGGGTTCGAAACGGGACGTTTGCGTTTCTCGTCATTCCAGTGACGATAACGGACAGGCTTTCCCTGTCCGCCCGGTCGTCCGTCCGTCAGCGATGCGCCGCAATGTCGGCGGCGGCCGCCGCGCTTTTTGTCCCGCGTTTCCAGAATTTCCAGTTGCTGCGTCCGCTGAGCACGCCCGATCGGAACAGGCGAACCGAGAGATAGATGACGAGCGCGACCCAGATCGCCTGCCAGCCGAGCGCGAGCAGGTGGACGCCGCGCGCATCGTCGGTCGCGCCGCGCGCGGCCATCGCCATCGGCGACGAAAAGGGAATGATCTGCGCAACCTTGGCCAGGCCGCTGCCCGGCGCGCTCGCGGCGCCCGAGCAGAGGCTGAACATCGCGACCTGGAAAATGGTGATCGGCAGGCTGAGCATCTGGATTTCGCGCACCGTCCCCGCCTGCGCCCCGACGCCGAGGAAAATCGCGCCGAGCAGCAGGAAGGACATGACGAAATAGCAAAAGCCGATTGCGATGAAAAAGGGCCAGCCGGTTGCGGGCGCGACGGCGATCGCCGCCGAGGCCGCCTGCGCCTTCGCCGCGGCCGATCCCGCTTCGGCGAGTGCCGCGGGGTCGACCTGCGTCAGGGCGATCAGCCCGCCGCCGACCGCCATCGCCGTCCAGAAGGCGATGAACAGGATCGCGACGCCGAGCAGGCCGAGCAGCTTGCCGAGGAAGACGCTTTCGAGCGGCACCGCGGCGGCGAGAATCTCGATCACCTTGTTGCCCTTTTCCTCGGCGAGCATGCCGACCGACTGTCCGGCCAGAAGCAGCGTCAGCAGGAAGATCACGAACACCGCGCCGAATCCCATCGACTGCTGCGCCGCAATGCTGGTGCCCCCATGCTTCAGGCTTTCGAACCGGGGCTTGGGCGCCGCTACCGCGCCCGCCGCACGATCGCGCAGGACCTCGCCGGCCAACAAGGCGAGATAGGCGCCCGAGCGGCTTCCCTCCTCGCGCTCGACGATGCGCGGGCTGGCCAACTCGCCGCTCATCACCGCATAGGTATCGCTGCCCTTTTCCTGCGCGACCGCGACGGGGTCGGGTCCGTCCGCGGCCATGCGCAGCTCGAGCGGCGCGGGTTTCGGCCCGGGCAGCGCGCCCCGCAACCGGGCATCGGCGGCGCGCAGCGCCTCCACATCGTCGGGGTCGGCGATCGCGACCAGACGCCCGGCGCCGCGCGCGCTGTCGGCGAGCTGCGACGCGCCAAAGCCGCCGAGAGCCCCCATGCCGATCATGAACAGCGGCGCGAGCAGGAAGAGAAGGAAGGTCGGGGTCGCGACGATCGCCAGAAAGTCGCGCCGCGCAACCACGAAGATAGTGCGAAGGACGGGGCTCATGCTGCGGACTCCTCGATCGCGTCGGCGGCCGCGTCGGCCTCGAAACTCGCGTCGACCTGGCGGACGATATGGACGAAGGCGTCGTGCAGCCCCGGCCGGGTGATCGACAGCCCGGCAACGCCGTGCCCGCTTGCGGTGATCCGCGCGAGCAGTGGCTCGACCGCATCCCCCTCGATCGAAAAAAGCCAGTCGGGGCCGCGCTGCACGGCATCGGCGGGCAGCGCGGAGGCGACGTCGCCCGACGCGTCGCGCGGCGTGTAGCGCACCTGCATCGGGAGCAGCGCGCGCGCCTCGTCGACCGTGCCTTCGAACCGCCGCGCCGAACGCGCAATGATCGCGATCCGGTCGCACAATCGTTCGGCGTGCGCCATCACATGCGTCGAAAAGAGGATCGTCGCGCCGCGGTCGCGCTCGCGGCGGACCAGCGTTTCGAGCCGCTCCTGGTTGACCGGGTCGAGCCCCGAAAAGGGCTCGTCGAGGACGATCAGGTCGGGGGCGTGGACGATCGAGCCGATCAGCTGGACCATCTGCGCCATGCCCTTCGACATCTTGCGGATCTTTTCGTCGACGACGCGCTCGAGCCCGAGTTCGGCCATGAAGTCGCCCGCACGGCGGCGGCCTTCGGTCCAGTCGAGCCCGCGCAACGCCCCCATGAAGGCGATCGCCTCGCGCGCCTTCATCCCGGGATAGAGGCCGCGCTCTTCGGGCAGGTAGCCGATGCGATGGCGCACGCTCTGCGGCTTGAACCCGCCGAACAGCCGGCTCGTCCCTTCGTCGGGGTCGATGATCCCCAGCATCATGCGCAGGCTGGTGGTCTTGCCGGCGCCATTGGGACCGAGCACACCATAGATGCTGCCCGTCGGCACGCGAAGGCTGACATGGTCGACCGCCTTGAAGGATTCGAAATATTTGGTGAGGCCGGTCGCCTCGACGCACGCATCGGTCAAACGCTGGTCCCCGCTTCCTGTATCCGCCGGTGTATCATGGCCCTATGGCACGACCGGGTGCCTGTCGTATAGGGGCGCAATGGTTTCCAAGGCCTTGCCCCCTCTCGAAGAACGGCTCGAAGCGGTCGCGCGCGCCCACGGTTTCGTTGCCTTCGGTATTGCCGACGCCGACGCCGCGCCCGAAACCGCGGCCCGGCTCGACGCCTGGCTGGCCGAGGGATGTCATGGCGAGATGATCTGGATGGAAAGCCGCGCCGGACAGCGCGGGTCGCCCCGCGGCCTGTGGCCCGAGGTCCGCTCGGTGATCGCGCTGGGCATGAGCTATGCCCCGGCGCACGACCCGCTCGCGCTCGCCGGGCACCCGGACCGCGGCCGCATTTCGGTCTATGCGCAGGGCGCCGACTATCATGACGTCGTCAAGAAGGCGCTGAAGGCGGTCGCGCGCTGGCTGGTGGCAGAGGCGCCGGGATCGGAAGTGAAGGTGTTCGTCGACACCGCGCCGGTGATGGAAAAGCCGCTCGCCGCCGCCGCGGGGCTCGGCTGGCAGGGCAAGCATACGAACATGGTCAGCCGCGCGCACGGCAGCTGGCTGTTCCTCGGCGCGATCTATACGACGCTTGAGCTCGCGGCGAGCGCGCCCGCGCCCGATCGTTGCGGCCGTTGCCGCGCCTGCCAGGATGCGTGCCCGACGCAGGCCTTTCCCGCCCCCTACCGGCTCGATGCGCGGCGCTGCATATCCTATCTCACGATCGAACACGCCGGGCCGATCCCCGAAGCGCTGCGCCGCGGCATCGGCAATCGCGTCTATGGGTGCGACGATTGCCTCGCGGTGTGCCCGTGGAACAAATTCGCGAGCGCGGCGGCGCGGCACCGCGCCTTCCTGCCGCGCGGCGAGCTGGCGGCTCCGGCGCTCGCCGACCTGCTCGACCTCGACGATGCCGGCTTTCGGCAGGTGTTCGCGGGATCGCCGATCAAGCGCATCGGGCGCGACCGCATGGTGCGCAACGCCGCGATCGCCGCGGGCAACAGCGGCGATGCGCGCTTTCGGCCGCGGCTCGCCGAACTGACGCGCGACGCCTCTCCGGTGGTCGCCGACGCCGCCGCCTGGGCGCTGGCCGAACTGACGCCGTGACGTCGCCGCGCGGCGGCGCAGCCTATCGCCTGAGCGCCGCGATGCAGCTGTCGATATTGGCGTCGCGCCCGTCGGGCGTGCGCGCATCGACGTGGGTAGCGAGCGGCTTGGCGCCCTGTTTCGGCGCGTAATAATAGACGTCGAGCACGCAGGCCGACCCCGCAAACTGCAGCTTGCGTCCCGCGCCTTCGGTGACGTCGAGCCGCGGCTTGCCGAAGGTGCCGATCGCGGCATTGGCGTCGTGCCCGATCAAGGCGTTGTTCTGGGTGATCCGCGGCGCCGACGGGGGCGGGACGCTCGCAGCGGGCGCTGGCGGCGTCGCGCGCGGGATCGCGGCGCCCGCGCAGCCCGCGAGCAACAGCACAAGGCCGGCGGCGCCGGCGAGGCGAAAGCCGGGGGCGCCGGCTGGGCGGTGGTGTCGGATCATTTCGTCTCGTTCCCCAGGTGCAGCATGTGGACCGCCATAGCCGCGCCGACGATGGGCGCCAAGAAATTGGCGACGGGGACCAGGAAGGCTGCGGCGGACAGCAGGCCGAGCGACCAGCGCGCCGAACGCGAAAGGCGCGCCGTACCCGGGTGGCGCGCCATCACCATCGCCTCCAGGTCGCGCCCGAGCAGCAGCGCATTGACGGCGAGCGCGAGCAGCAGCGTGCCGATCCCGGTGACCAGCAATCCGATATAGAGGGGCAGCGCGACGAGATTGCCGACCAGCAGCCGCCCGAGCGAGGCGAGCGCAAGCCCCGCATTGGCGCGCCAGCCGACGTCGATCGCCCGCGCCGCCGCCGCGGGATAGCGGCGCCCCTCGACGTCGGCGACGATCGCATCGGCGAACAGTCCGATGACCGCGACCGCGACCGCGCGAAACAGGAGCCAGCTCGCGAGGATCGACATCAGCACGAGCGCCGCACCCGCGATGTCGAGACCCGCGCCCTCCAGCCACCCGCCGTCCGCCAGCGCCCGGCGCGTGCCGAAGACGAGCGCGGCGCCCGCGGCGGCAAAGATCGCCAGGGTCAGCGCCAGGCTCTGCGCGAGGATGCGCAGCACGCGCGGGCTCGACAGGTCGCCAAGGGCAAGCAACAGGGCATGGACGGCACGGAGCATCGGAGGAAATGGCGCGCCGCGACGACGGACGTCAAGCGCCGCGCTTGCCTTGACACGCTTCGCCCCGTAAGGCGCGGCGCAGTTTTCCACGCAGTACAGGATATTCCATGGCTTCCACCGCCCGTTTCGACGTCGTTGCGATCGGCAATGCAATCGTCGACGTGATCGCCCGCACCGACGACGCGCTGATCGAGGCCGAGGGTCTCGTCAAGGGATCGATGCGCCTGATCGATGCGGCCGAGGCGACTCGCCTTTACGATTCGATGGGTCCGGCCGTCGAAATGTCGGGCGGATCGGCGGCGAACACCCTGGCCGGGCTCGCCGCGCTCGGTCAGCGCTGCGCCTTCATCGGCCAGGTCGCCGACGACCAGCTCGGCAACGTCTTTACCCATGATTTGCGGGCGCTCGGCGTCAGCTACGACACCCCGGCGCTGCGCGAAGGCGCACCGACCGCGCGCTGCCTGATCCTGGTCACTCCCGACGGCCAGCGCACGATGAACACATTCCTCGGCGCGAGCCACCTGCTCGAACAGGCGATGATCGACGAGGATCTGATCGCCGCGTCGGATATCCTCTATCTCGAAGGCTATCTGTGGGATCCCGAACTCTCGCGCGCGGCGATGCGGCGCGCGATCGACGTGGCGCGGGCGGCCGGGCGCAAGGTCGCCTTCACCCTTTCGGACGCGTTCATCATCGACCGGCACGGCGCCGATTTCCGGGCGCTGATCGCCGACGGCCTGTTCGACATATTGTTCGCCAACGAGGTCGAAATTTGCGCGCTCGCCGAAGCCGATGATTTCGAGACGGCGGTCGCCAGGGTCGCGCCTCAGGTGCCGCTGCTCGTCGTGACGCGCAGCGAAAAGGGAGCGATCGCGGTCGCGGACGGCGTTCGGACAGAGGTCGGCGCCGAACCGATCGACCAGGTGGTCGACACCACCGGCGCCGGAGACCTGTTCGCCGCCGGATTCCTGTCCGGTCACGCCCGGGGCCGGCCGGTGGCTGACTGCCTGACGATGGGCGCCGTCTGCGCGCGCGAGATCATCGCACAGGTCGGCCCGCGCGCCCAGACCGACCTGAAGGCCAAGGTCGCCGCACGGCTGGGGTAGGCTTTTCGGTTTCGGGCGAAAGCCGACATACCAAGCCCCTCCTCTGAAGCAGAGGGGTTGAGCCGCTTACCGCTCCCTACCCCAACCCGCCGGTCGCGCCCTAAGCGGCGACCGCGCCTTCGGGATGCTTCTTGAACAGGGCCCGGTCGGCGGGGCCGAAGCCGCGCGTCCAGATCAGCCAGGCGTAGATACCGAGGATGAAGGGGACGCCGATCAGCAGTTCGGCCCATTCGGGCATCTGCGTCGCCCCCCAGCCGAGCACGGTCGCGCCCGCGGTCGCCCAGACGAGCGCCCAGCGCAGGCTGTTCACCGGGGCGTTCAGGATGCGCGCGAGCAGCAGGGCCTTTGCGACCGACGCGAAGCCGAGCGCCAGCATCAGCGCCAGCGCCACCGCGACGGCATAATAGATCGGCGATAGTCCCATCGCCTGCGCCGTGAGGATCAGCGCGACGCTCAGCACTGCTTGCAGCGCGAGCGTCGCGATGCTGAGCAGCAGGTTGCGATGGCGCGCGACATAGACGAGCGCGGCTTCGCTGACGACCGCAGTCGCCGCGACGACCTCGGCCGCGAGGAGGAAGGCGAGCGCGCCCGTGCCGCTGACGAATTGCGGCCCGACCAGCCCCATGACCGCCTCGCCCGGAATGCCGAGCGCGAGCGCGATGCCGGCTTGCGCCGCGATGATCCAGAAGCCGACCTGGCTCACCTGTGCGGCCACCGCCGACAAACGCTTTTCGGCCAGGTTGCGGGTGATGACGGGGCCCAGGATCGGCTCGAAGCTGGTCTTCAGCTTCTGCGGTAGCGAAGCGACCTGCTGCGCCATGTAATAAATGCCATAGATGGTCGGGGAGGTGAACTGGCCCAGGATGAAGAGGTCCAGCCGGCGGGTGCCCCATTCGATCGCGTCGGCAGCGGCGAGCGGCGCATTGCGGCGCGCCAGGCCGATCAGGTGCGCCATGTGCGGACGCCATACGCCCGGGCCGCCATAATGGCGGATCATCGGCCACAGCGCGGTCAGGAAGGCCGCGACCATCGCGGTGGCATAGGACAGCATCAGCCCCTCGGGCTTCGACACGTAGCAGAAACCCGCCGCCGCGATGCTGATCGCCCAAGGTTCGACAATCGCGCGCGCGCGCACCGTCGCTCCGATGTCGAAGCGATAGGCGCAGGCGGCGAGCGCGATCTCGGTCCCGGCGATCGCAAAGACGAGCAGCGCCATCCAGCGGTCGACGGCCGAAATATCGCCAGCGGGGTACATGAGCTGGGGCAGCAGCAGCAGGATCGCCGATCCGATGGCCGAGGCGAGGAAAGCGACGAACATGCCGTCCCACACGGTCGTGCGCGGGTCGGCGCCGGGCGCGCTCAACTGTTCGGCAAGCCCGCGCTTGAGCCCCAGCGTCGCGATCTGCGCGACGAGCTCGATGACGAGCACGGCGAGGGCAAAGCGCCCGACCGCATCCGGTCCGTACCAGCGGCCGGCGAAATAGAGGAAGGGCAGCCGCGCGACCAGGCGCAACACGAAACCGAAGAAATTGGTCCGCCCGCCTTTCGCGAGCGCGGCCGTGTCGGCTTCGGGCATCGGGGTCGGCGAAGGGGGGGGCGCTGCCGCGCTGTCCGTCTGGCTCAAGCCTGCCGCCCCTTCTGCTGATCCCCTGTCCGCAACTTAGCGTGGCGGGGGAAGGCAGGCAATCGCATGTCGCGTTTCATCGTCCCTCGCGTCGCAGCGGGCGGCTGAGCAAGGCCTGAACGGCGTCGTCGACCCGGGTTTCACCCGCGACCAGCCGCGCGACCGCATCGGTGATCGGCATGTCGATCCCCTCCGCGCGCGCCGCTGCGGCGACGACCGGGGCGCTGAACGCGCCCTCGGCGACGGTGCGCCGATCGGCCATCAGCCCGGCGGCGGATTCGCCGCGCCCCAGTCCCTCGCCAAGTGCGAAGTTGCGCGAGTTGGCCGACGTACAGGTCAGCACGAGATCGCCAAGCCCGGCGAGCCCCGCGAGCGTCTCCGCCTGCGCCCCGCGCGCCAGGCCAAAGCGCGTCATCTCGGCGAAGCCGCGGCTGATCAGCGCGGCGCGCGCGTTGAGCCCCAGCCC
The DNA here is from genome assembly GCF_059693785.1 of Sphingopyxis sp. CR5. Lineage (NCBI taxonomy): Bacteria > Pseudomonadati > Pseudomonadota > Alphaproteobacteria > Sphingomonadales > Sphingopyxidaceae > Sphingopyxis > Sphingopyxis sp. CR5. The sequence continues at coordinate 206,702 of NZ_JCATIE010000004.1, forward strand.
CGCGCCGTCGACGATGCCGCACGCGATCGCGAGGATATTCTTGACCGCGCCGCCGATCTCGGCCCCGATCATGTCGGTGGAGACATAGGGGCGGAAATGCGGCTGCGCGAGCGCCTGCGCAAGCGCGTCGGCGAGGGCCGCGTCCTCGGCCGCGAGCGTGATGGCGGTGGGCAGGCCCGCCGCGACCTCGCTCGCGAAGGTCGGACCCGACAGCACCGCGAGCGGCCGGCCGGGACACAGCGCGCGCGCGATGTCGATCGGGAAGGCGAAGCTGTCCGCCTCCATGCCCTTGCTGCAAAAGACGAGCGGCGAAAAATCGGCGGGCAGCGCTGCGAGCACCGCGCGCAGATAGGGGACGGGCACGACGACGAGCAACGCGTCGAGCCCGCCAAGCGCGGCCAGGTCGTCGGTCGCGGTGAGCGACGGCGACAGCTCGGCGCCCGGCAGGAAGAGCGGATTGCGATGCTCGGCGTTGATCGCGGCTACGACCTCGGCCTCGCGGGCCCAGAGCGTCACCGGTGCGCCCTGTGCGGCAAGCAGCTGCGCGAGCGCCGTGCCCCATGCACCGCCGCCGACGACACCGAAATTGCGATAGGACGTCATGCCTTCACTCCGGCGCCGCGCACCGCTTCGGCGGCGGGATCGAGCGGCCAGCGCGGGCGCGCGGCCGTGTCGAGCGGATCGGTGAGCCCTGCGGCGAACCGCTCGGCGCCCGCCCAGGCGATCATCGCGCCATTGTCGGTACACAGCCACAGCGGCGGCGCGACGAAGCGCCGGTCGTGCCGGTGCGCCAGGTCGGTCAGCGCGGCGCGAATCGCCCCGTTCGCGGCGACGCCCCCGGCGACGACGAAGGCCGTCGCCTGCGGGCAGGCGACGAGCGCGATGCGGCTGCGGTCGATCAGGCAGTCGACCACCGCCTGCTGGAACGAGGCGGCAAGGTCGGGGACGCCATGCCCGCCCGATGCCGCGGCACGCGCCACCGCGCTCTTGAGGCCGGCGAACGAGAAATGTGGTTCGGCGCTGCCGACGAGCGGGCGCGGCAGCGGCACCGCGTGCGGGTCGCCATCCTTCGCGGCGCGCTCGACCGCCGGACCGCCCGGATAGCCGAGGCCGAGCAGCTTCGCGGTCTTGTCGAACGCCTCGCCCGCCGCATCGTCGATCGTCGTCGCGAGGCGGCGATAGGCCCCCACCCCTTCGACCAGCAGCAGCTGGCAATGCCCACCCGATACCAGCAACAGCAGATAGGGGAAGGCAAGGTCGGGATCGGTCAGGCGCGGGCTCAGCGCGTGTCCTTCCAGATGGTTGACCGCGACCAGCGGCTTGCCCGACGCATGCGCCAGCGCCTTGCCGGTAACCAGCCCGACCATCACCCCGCCGATCAGGCCAGGTCCGGCGGTCGCGGCGATCGCATCGACCGCGTCGAGCCCGACCCCGGCATCGGAGAGAACGCCCGCGACAAGCGGCGCGAGGCGGTCGACGTGCGCGCGCGCCGCGATCTCGGGAACGACGCCGCCATAGGGGCGATGTTCGGCCTCCTGCCCCGCGACGCGATGCGCCAGGATGCGCCGGTCGCTGTCGACAAGCGCCGCCGCGGTTTCGTCGCAGCTCGATTCGAGGCCGAGGATCAGGGTCATAATGTTGCGCGTCCTTTACCCGCCCCTTTATCGACAGGGCAAGCCGCGCTAGCAGCGCGCGATGGATTCCGAAAATCTTCCCACTCCCGCGCGGCCGCTACGGCTGGGCACCCGCGCCTCCCCGCTGGCGAGGGCGCAAGCGAACCAGGCGGTCGCGGCGCTGATCGCGGCGCACGGCCTCGATCCCGCGGCGCTCGAAATCGTGCCGATTACCGCGACCGGCGACAAGATTCAGGACCGCGCGCTGGCCGAGGTCGGCGGCAAGGCGCTGTGGACGCGCGAGCTCGACGCGATGCTCGACGCCGGCGTCATCGACGTCGCGGTACACAGCCTGAAAGATGTCGAGACGCTGCGCGACGCCCGTTTCGCGCTCGCGGCGATGCTGCCCCGCGCCGATGCGCGCGACCGGCTGGTGGTGCGGGGCGGCATCGCGGCGACGACGATCGCCGACCTGCCGCGCGGGGCGCGGCTCGGCACCGCCAGCCCGCGCCGCGCGGCGCAGGTCCGGGCATTGCGCCCCGACCTCGAAACCCCGCTTCTGCGCGGCAATGTCGCGACGCGGCTCGCGAAACTCGCGGCGGGCGATTATGAAGCGACCTTGCTCGCGGCGGCGGGGCTCGAGCGCCTCGGCATGCCCGACATCGGCATCGTCCAGCCGGTCGACACGCTGCTGCCCGCCGCCTCGCAGGGCGCAATCGGCCTCGAATGCCGGGCCGACGACGCACGCGTTTTCGGCTGGGTGGCCGCGGTCGATCATGGCGCGACGCGCGCCGCGGTGGCGGCCGAGCGCGCCTTTCTCGCCGCGCTCGGCGGCGACTGCCAGTCGCCCGTGGCGGCACATGCCCGCCTTCTTGACGACGGGACGCTGCGCCTCGACGGTGCGATCTATTCCGAAGACGGCAGCGACCATGTCGCGGGGCATGTCCTGCTCGGCGGCACCGACGAGGCCGCGGCGCTCGCGCAGCGCCTGCTCGCCGACGCCCCCGCCTCGATACGGCGCCTGTTCGCGGCATGAGCGCGCTGCCGCCGCTTGTCGTGACGCGCGCCGATCCCGGCGGCGCGGCGACCGCGGCGCACGCCGCCGCGATGGGTCTCGACGTCCGGCACCTGCCGCTTTTCGAGGCGCGCGCACTCGACTGGAGCATCCCCGACCCGGCCGATTTCGACGCGCTGCTGATAACCAGCGCGCAGGCCGCACGGCTCGCCGGGCCCGGCCTGTCACGGCTCGCGTCGCTGCCGGTGTACGCGGTCGGTCGCGCGAGTGCCGACGCCGCCGCCGCGGCGGGTCTGGCCATCGCGAGGGTTGGAGGAACGGACGCACAAAGCCTTGTCGACGCCATGACGTCGAGCAATATCGGGCGAATCCTGTGGCTTTGCGGGCGCGACCGCAGCGCGCTGGATCCGCGCGGCGCCGATCTTGTCGCGCGCGCCTGCTATACCGTCGATCCCGTTCCGCCGCCCGCCGGCTGGGCGGAGGCGGTGGCCGGCCCCGCGGTCCTGCTCGTGCATTCGGGGCGCGGCGCGCGGCGGCTTGCCGACTTGGTCCCGACGGGCCGCGAGCGGCTGTCGCTCGTCGCGATCAGCGCGGCGGTCGCGCGGGCCGCGGGCGCCGGCTGGGACCGCATCGTCCTCGCCGAGCGGCCCGACGATGCGGCAATGTTGGCACAGGCGCATGCTTTGTGCCACAAAGGCCGCAAAATGGGGTCGGTCGAAAGATAGAAATGGCAAGCGAAAGCGACAAGAATGTCCGAGTGGACGAAGCTTCGGGCGGAAAGGGCTTTTCTCTCCGTGGGTTAATAATCGGCGCCCTGGTCATTCTGGTGATCGGGCTGGTCGGCGGCGGTTGGGCGATGACCCGCTTGCTGTCGGGCAACGGGTCCGAGCCGGCGGCAAAAATGGTCGAGGCCCCGGCACCGGCGCCCGCAGTGCAAGGCGGGACCGCGCCCGTCGCGGCGGCCGGAACGCCGAAGCCCGCTTCGGCGGCGGTGCCGGTCGACGGGGCCGATGCGCTCGCGGCGCGGGTCGCCGATCTTGAAACGCGACTGTCGCGCATCACCCTCGAAGCCGCCTCGGCTTCGGGCAATGCGACCCGCGCGGAGGGGCTGCTGATCGCCTTCGCCGCGCGCCGCGCGCTCGATCGCGGCCTCTCGCTCGGCTATCTCGAGGCGCAGCTTCGACTGCGCTTCGGTGACGACCAGCCCAATGCGGTCAAGACGATCATCGATACCTCGCGCGATCCGGTCACGCTCGAACAATTGCGCAGCGAACTCGACACGCTCGCGCCCGATCTCGTCGGGCGCAGCGCGAACGGCGACGGCAGCCTGTGGACGGCGTTCCGCCGCGAAATGGGGGAATTGTTCGTCGTGCGCCCGGCCGGCACCCTGTCGCCCCGCGCCTCCGAGCGGCTCGAGCGCGCGCGACGCTATCTTGCGGGCGGCCAGGTCGACAAGGCGATCGACGAAGTTCAGGCGATGCCCGGCGCCGAGGCGGCGAACGACTGGCTGATCGATGCCCGGCGCTATCACGAAGCGCGGCGCGCGCTTGACCTCATCGAGACCGCGGCGATATTGGAACCGCGCGACAGCCAGCCTGCCGCGATCGCCCGCAATCCGGGCACCGCTCAATAGCCGTCCGGCCCGGCGGGTCGGCGCGCCCTTTAGGAAAGCCGACCTCATGGCCCTCGCCGATCCGCAGCGCATAGAGGCGCTCGACCCCTTCGATCCGCTCGCGCTCGATGCCGAACTCTCCGAAGAGGAGCGGATGGTGCGCGACACCGCGCGCGCCTATGCCGAGGGCGAACTGCTGCCGCGCGTCACCTCGGCCTTTCTCGAAGAGCGGTTCGACCGCAAGATCATGTCCGAAATGGGCGCGCTCGGCCTGCTCGGCGCGACGATCGACCCCGAATATGGCGGCGCGGGGCTGAACTATGTCAGCTACGGCCTGATCGCCCGCGAGGTCGAGCGCGTCGATTCGGGCTATCGCTCGGCCTGTTCGGTGCAGTCGAGCCTCGTGATGCACCCGATCAATGCCTATGGCAGCGACGAGCAGAAGCGGCGCTTCCTGCCGGGCCTTGCCTCGGGCGAGCTGGTCGGCTGCTTCGGGCTGACCGAACCCGATGCCGGCAGCGACCCCGCCGGGATGCGGACGCGCGCCGAAAAGATCGCGGGCGGCTATCGCCTGAAGGGCGCGAAGATGTGGATCACCAATTCGCCGATCGCCGACGTCTTCGTCGTCTGGGCGAAGTCGGACGCGCACGACGGCGCGATCCGCGGATTCGTGCTCGAAAGGGGCATGAAGGGGCTATCGGCACCGAAGATCGAGGGCAAAGTTTCCCTGCGCGCGTCCATCACCGGCGAAATCGTGATGGATGGGGTCGAGGTTGGCGAAGATGCGCTGCTGCCGCATGTTTCGGGGCTCAAAGGTCCGTTCGGCTGCCTCAACCGCGCGCGCTACGGCATCGGCTGGGGCGCGATGGGCGCGGCCGAATTCTGTTACGAGGCGGCGCGCACCTATACGCTCGAAAGGAAACAGTTCGGGCGGCCGCTCGCGGCGAACCAGATCGTCCAGCTCAAACTTGCGAACATGCTCACCGAAATCGCGCTCGGGACCGAGGCGGCGCTGCGCGTCGGGCGGCTGATCGACGAAGGCCGCCTCGCGCCCGACCGTATCAGCCTTCTGAAGCGCAACAATTGCGGCAAGGCGCTCGACATCGCCCGCGTCGCGCGCGACATGCACGGCGGCAACGGCATTTCGGCCGAATATCATGTCATCCGCCACGCCGTGAACCTCGAGACCGTGAACACCTATGAAGGCACGCACGACGTCCACGCGCTGATCCTCGGCCGCGCGATCACCGGCATCAGCGCCTTTTCCTGACGGTGAGCACCGCGCTTCCAAAGCCGCTCGCAGGCCTGCGCGTCGTCGAACTGGCGCGCGTGCTCGCGGGGCCGTGGTGCGGACAATTGCTGGCCGATCTCGGCGCCGAGGTGGTCAAGGTCGAGCGGCCGGGTGTCGGCGACGACACGCGCCAATGGGGCCCGCCCTTCGTGACCGGGCCCGCCGGCGAGGATCTCGGCGCGGCCTATTATCACAGCTGCAACCGCGGCAAGCGCAGCGTCGCGATCGACATCGCGAGCGCCGACGGGCGGGCCGCGCTCCGCGACCTCCTCGCCGAAGCCGATGTCGTGATCGAGAATTACAAGGTCGGCGGCCTCGCCAAATATGGCCTGTCGCCCGAAACCATGCGCAAGGATTTCCCGCGGCTGGTCGTCTGTTCGGTCACCGGATTCGGCCAGACCGGCCCCTATGCCCACCGCGCCGGCTACGACTTCATCATCCAGGCGATGAGCGGCTTCATGTCGCTGACCGGCGAGCCCGACGGCCCGCCGCAAAAGGCGGGCATCGCCTATGCCGACATCTTCACCGGCATGTATTCGGCGGTCGCCATCCTCGCGGCGTTAAGGCGCCGTGACGTCACCGGCGCGGGCGCGCATATCGACATGGCGCTGCTCGACAGCCAGGTCGCGGTGCTCGCGAACCAGGCGGCGAACTATCTCGCCGGCGGCGCGGTTCCGAAACGGATGGGCAATGGCCACGCCAATGTCGTCCCCTATCAGGCCTTCGCCACCGCCGACGGCGAACTGGTGATCGCGGTCGGCAACGACGGCCAGTTCCGCAAATTGTGCAGGATTCTGGGCGAGCCCGACTGGGCCGACGACGCGCGCTTCGCGACCAATGCCGCGCGACTCGCGAACCGCAAGGCACTGATTCCGCTGCTCGCGGCCCGGATCGCCGGCTGGGACGCCCAGCCGCTCTCGCTCGCGCTCGAGGCCGAGGGAGTCCCCGCCGGACCGATCAACGACATGGCCGGGGTGTTCGCCGACCCGCAGGTGGCCGCGCGCGGCCTGCGCTTCCGCCCCGACGGCGCCTCGATCGACGGCGTCGCCAGCCCGATCGTCATCGACGGCGACCGCATGGTCGCACCCACCGGCGCCCCGCCGATCGGCGCCTGAACGCACCTCCCTCTTGCCGAGACAAGCACCGGCTTGATTCGGGGTGATCCTTGGCGCCGCTCCGCCGGGGCTCGCACGGCAAAAATAGGCACCCCGGACGCCGCCCCACCCCGCCGTTGACAAAGCTGTAAACAGTGGCATTCTGCAACCGAACAAGGCCGCGCCAGACGGCCCGCTGAGAGGAGCTGCCCGATGGCCACCCAATATCGCGTTTCCCCTGAAAATCCCGACCCCCTCGACGTTACCCGCGCCGAACTGTGGAGCGAAGACCGCTGGCAGGCGCCGATGGCGCAGCTGCGCGCCGAGTCGCCGATCCACTATTGCGAGGAGTCGAAATTCGGACCCTATTGGTCGCTGACGACCTACAAGCCGATCCAGCATGTCGAGGCGCTGCCCAAGATCTTCTCCTCCTCGTGGGAAGTCGGCGGGATCACGGTCGCGGGCGACGGCGTCGAACATCTGCAGGAGGGCGAGATCCCGATGCCGATGTTCATCGCGATGGACCCGCCGCAGCACACCGCGCAGCGCCGCACCGTCGCGCCCGCCTTCGGCCCTTCGGAAATCGAGCGGATGCGCGCCGACACGATCGCCCGCACAGCGGCGGTCCTCGACACGCTGCCGGTCGGCGAGACGTTCGACTGGGTCGAGAAGGTGTCGATCGAATTGACGACGCAGATGCTCGCGATCCTCTTCGATTTTCCCTGGGAGGACCGCCACAAGCTGACCGCCTGGTCCGACGCGCTCGGTGATATAGAGAGTTTCAACACGATCGAGGAACGGCAGGCGCGGCTCGCCATCGCCTATGAAATGGGCGGCGCCTTCCAGGAGCTCTGGGCGCGCAAGGCGAAAAATCCTGGGCAGCACGACCTGATCTCGATCATGCTCCAGTCCGACGCGATGAGCCACATGAGCGAGAATGAGTTCATGGGGAATCTGATACTACTGATCGTCGGCGGCAACGACACGACGCGCAATTCGATGTCGGCCTATGCCTATGGCCTGTCGCAATTTCCGGGGGAGCGCGCGAAGCTCGAGGCCAATCACGATCCCGAACTCGCGGTCAACGCGATGCACGAGATCATCCGCTGGCAGACCCCGCTCGCGCACATGCGGCGCACCGCGCTCGAAGACACCGAGCTCTTCGGCCACCAGATCAAGAAGCGCGACAAGCTGGCCCTGTGGTATGTTTCGGCCAATCGCGACGAGAGCATCTTCCCCGACGGCGACCGGATCATCGTCGACCGCGACAATGCGCGGCGGCACCTGTCCTTCGGCTATGGCATCCACCGCTGCGTCGGTGCGCGCGTCGCCGAAATGCAGCTCACCGCGCTGATCGCCGAAATGCAGCGGCGCCGGTTGCGCGTCAACGTTGTGGGTGAACCCGAACGCGTCCACGCCTGCTTCGTCCACGGCTATCGCCACATGAACGTCCAGTTGGAGAAATATTGACGCGCGCTGAAACCTCCGCCGCGCGCGCCACGTATCTAGCTATATGATCGAACGGCGGTATCTTCTTGGCGGCCTGGCCCTTGGCGGCGCGCTGATCGGCGCGCCGATGCTGCTCGCCAAGCCGGGCCAGCGACCGCAGGCCCAACCCGGCTGGCGGCTTTCGGAAGCCGAGTGGAAAAAGCGGCTGACCCCGATGCAGTTTCGCGTGCTGCGCGAGGCCGCGACCGAGCGGCCCTTCACCAGCCCGCTGAACGACGAGCATCGCACAGGCACTTTTCTGTGCGCGGGCTGCGCGCTGCCGCATTATTCTAGCAAGACCAAATATGATAGCGGCACCGGCTGGCCGAGCTTCTGGGCACCGCTGAAGAATGCGGTCGCGACGTCGACCGATCGCGAACTCGGCTATCCGCGGACCGAGATCCATTGCCGGCGGTGCGGCGGGCATCTGGGGCATGTCTTCAACGACGGGCCCAGGCCGACCGGCAAGCGCTATTGCATGAACGGCGCCGCGCTCAGCTTCCGGCCGGCCTGACGCGCCACGCCATCAGGCCGGTCGAAACGCCCAGCGGCACCGGTTCGAGCCAGTCGGGCGCGCGCCCCGAATAGAGGCGCGCGGCCAGTCCGTCGCGGCGCGCCTTGCGATAGGTGTCGAAATCATTGGCGCTGCGGCACACGACGATCAGTGTCGCACCGCGTTGGCGCGTCAGCGCTTCGGCTTTCGACGGGTCGCCCAGGAAAACGCGAATCGTATCGGCCATTGCCGCATTGTTGCGGTGATGCGGCGTCGCGACCAGGCTGTGCCGGGTCCAGAAGATCAGCGGCGCGCCGAGGTCGATCGGCGCCAGAATCGTCGTCGGTGCCAATCGGTCGAGCGCGGCGATGCCCGCCGGGTCTAGGCAGTCGCCTCCCCCGGCCCGGTTCGACTCGCCGGACTTCGACGTCGACTCGAACATCGGAAAGGCCGCGGCAAGCGGTACCGCAACGATCACGCTCGCCAGCAGCGGCAGGGTCGCCGCGGCAAGCACCGATCCCGCGATGCGCGGCAGCGGCGACGCCAGCGCGCGCGCGCGCGCCCAGATCGCCAGGCCGATCCACGCGCAGCCGGGCACCGCGAACAACTGCGCGGTCGCGACGCTGCGCACGACGAACAGCGACAGCAGCGTCGCGCCGGCGAGCGCGACGATCAGCGTTGCCCACGCACGCCGCGTCCCGGCATCGGCGCTGGCGCGCCACCCGAACCCCGCGCCCGCGAGACCGAGCAGCGATGGAACGAGGATATAGATCGCGGTGTGCGGCTTCGACGCCCACAGCGGCTGCCCCTCGAGGACGTGGCGATACCAGTAGCGATCGACGAGCGGGTCGAGCGACGCGAACGGCCCCGCGGCGCATTCGGGCGCCGTGGCGACCAGCGCCGCGGCGGCGAGCAGCGCCGCTGCGCCGAGCAGGGCGAAGCGCACCCAGCGTCGCTCGGGGCGCACCGCGACGATGCCGGCGGTCGCTGCGGTCGCGGCAACAAAGGCGGCGATGTAGGGCGCCGACAGCGAATCGCACCAGTGCCCGATGAGCCCCGCGGGGCCGCGCGTCGCGAACTGGAACAGCATCGCCCCAAGCGCGAGCGCACCCATATAGGCGACGAACCCGTCGCGATCGGTCGTTCGTCCGTACAGCGCCCAGCGCAGCGCCGCGAGCCCGGCGAACAGCGCCGCGAGCGGCAGGCCCTCGATCGATATCGCGAGCAGCATGGCGGCAAACAGCCCGGCAAGCCCGCTGGCGCGCGCGCCTGCCGGCCGCATCGCCTGCCACAGCATCAGCATCGCAAGAAAGACCTGCCAGCCGTGATGATCGATGCGCAGCGGCCGGAACTGCACCAATATGAATCCACAGAGCAGGACATAGACCGGTGCGAGCAGCGCGATCCGCCGGTCGCCGAGCCGGTCGAAGCCGATCGCCGCGACGATCGTCAGCGCGAGCAGGTGCAGCGGCGGCCACAGCGCCATGACGATCTGTTCGGCGAGCGGCTGGCCTGCGAAGGGCCGCAGCAGCAGGATCGCCGCCGCCAGCGGCGCATCGACGATGCGCGACCAGTGCATCAGGACCCCGCCGTCGACGGGATTGACCCGATATTGCATCAGGTCCCACCAGCCCTGCCCGGCGATCAGATCGCGTACCTGCGCCATCCGCATCGCGTCGTCGGTATCGGGCAGGTCGAGCAGGCGGATCGCCTGCGCCTGCGAGGCGAAGATGAAGATTTCGGCGACCAGCCAGGCGAGCAGCGCGGCGCGGACCGGCGTCAGCCAGCCCGCCGCATATGCGCCGCCCTGCCGGCGCGGCGGGGGAGCGGCGGTCATGCCGCGCCCGGCCGGAAAACGATATGACGGCGCAGCAGATAGGTCGCCTGAAAGCTGACGATGATCGCGACCAGCTTCGATACGCGCGGGTCGAAACCCATCAGGCCGCCACCGCCGACGATCGCAGAGGTCAGCGCGAGGCCGACAAGCGCCGATCCGACGAACATCGCCTTTTGCCGTTGCCGCTCGCCCGATCCGCGCACCGCCGCGCCGTCGGCGAAGACGAGCCGGCTCGATACCAGCCAGTGTACCAATATGCCCATGCAATAGCCGAGCGCGGAGGCCCAGACCGGGGCGAGCCCAGCGCCGAGGAGCAACAGGAACAGTCCCGCGTCGGTGCACAGCGCAAGGCCGCTCGCCGCCAGATAGGCCGCCCAGCGCAGTTCGCCGCGGCGCATCATGTCGATCAGTCGCAGGGCCCGTCCGACCATCGCCGCATCCTTCGCCAGCGCCGCGGCGTCACGCCGCCTTGCCGATGCGTCCGGGCACGTCGCGCACCGACGCCAGCGCCGCGCGTTCGCCTTCGGTCCCGCTTTCGTGATATTCGGCGTCCTCGTTGACGCCCCAGATGTCATAGACGCGCGCGCCGGCGACGATGTTGCGCACCGTCAGCATCGCGGTCATCATCGCATGGTCCTGGTTGTTGTAGCGGTGCATGCCGTTGCGCCCGACCATGTGCAGCGTCGGATAGCGCGCCTCGAGTTCCTCGCGCATCGCCGCGACATGCGCGGCATATTCGTCGTCATAGACCGGATAGGCCTTTTCCTGGCGCACCACCGCGCCGCCCACGACGTCGTCGGGGTGACACAGGCCGAGGATGAACATTTCGCGCTTCGCCATCCTGATCAGATCCTCGTCGCTCGACGACCAGAGCCCGTCGCCTTCGAAACAGAAATATTCGAGACCGACGCAGGCAAGGTCGGGATCGGGCACCATTTCTGGCGACCAGCTGCGGAAATTCTGGACCCGGCCGACCTTCACCTTGCTGTCGTGGATATAGATCCAGTTGTCGGGGAACAGATCCTGCGAGCGGATCTTGAGTGCGACGGTCAGGAAGTCGCGATATTTGAGCTTCGGCGCATCGGTGAGCGCCGAGGCGGGGAGCGGATGGACGCGCGCGGCAAGCTCGCGCATCGGCGCCGAGCTGATCACATGCGCCGCGTCGATCACGATCTCGCCGTCGGGGCCGGTCGCGGTCAGCCGCCAGCGGCCGCTCGCCTGGTCCTGCGTCAATTGCTTGAAGCTGTGCCCCATCAGCACATGGTTGCCGCCCGCCACGACCTTGTCGCGCGCCGCCTCCCACATCATGCCCGGGCCGAGCCGCGGGTAGCGAAAGGTCTCGAGCAGCGTCTTGGTCGCCATCCCGTCGTTCGGGCGCTTGTTGAGCCCCAGGCTGCGCTTCAGCCCGTCGAGCACCGCGGCGCCAAGGCTCAGTCCCTTGATGCGCTGCGCCGCCCAGTCGGCCGACATTTCGTCGCACGGCATCCCCCACACCTTCTCGGTATAGGTCTTGAAGAAAATCGAATAGAGCTTGTGCCCGAACTGGTTGACCGTCCAGTCCTCGAAACTGCGAACCGCCTTGTTGGGCAGGAGTTTCGCCTTGGCATAGCTCGCCATGCACAGCGCCGAGCGCACGATGCCGAGGTTCCACAGCGCCTCGAACGCGCGCAGCGGATAGGAATAATATCGACCCTCGTAATAGATGCGGCTCATCCGCGGGCGCTGGATGAAATCGTCGGGCAAAATCTCGTTCCACAGGTCGACGACTTCCTGGCTTTTCGAGAAAAAGCGGTGCCCGCCGATGTCGAATCGAAAGCCCTCATGCTCGACAGTGCGGCTGATCCCCCCGACATAGACGGGGTCTTTCTCGATCACCGTCACCCGATATCCCTGCTTGGTGAGCAGATAGGCCGCGGTCAGTCCCGCCGGCCCCGCGCCAATGATCGCAACATCGGCGCTCGTCGGCCGGTTCTGGTTGTCAGGCATCGATATTCCCCACGCAGCAAGTGCTTCACGCTCCGCTCTGCCGGATCGGACCTAAAAACTGGTTAACGAGCCGGTAGGAAATGTGGCGGCTGGACCTTTCGCCCCAAGCGGGAACCGGACCGCCCGCGACGAGCGGGGCCATTATGCCGCCGAACCGTGCGGCGTTTGCCGATTCTGCACATCGGGTTCAGCCGCGCGCCAGCTTGGCGTCCTACTATCCTGCGCGGGACCAGGAAATGAAAAGGATGGACCATGTTCTGGATCAAGAAACTGACGCTCACCGCGCTGATCGGCGCGAGCGCGGTCGCCGCACTCCCCGCGGAGGCCGATGCGCGCGACCGGCATCATCGTTCCTACTACAGCCACCGCGATCATGATCGCTATCGCGACTATCGCCGCGATTACCGGCGCGACTATCGCCGCAGCCATTATCGCGACCGCCGCGACTACCGGCCGCGTTACCGCTGCCGCCGCGGCAGCGGGACGACGGGGCTGATCGTCGGTGGCGCCGCGGGCGCCCTCCTCGGCCGCGAGGTCGACCGTTACGGCGACCGCCTGCCCGGCACGATCATCGGCGGCGCCGCGGGCGCGCTGATCGGCCGCGAAATCGATCGCGGCGGTCGCTGCTGATATCGCCCTTTCCCTTCCCGCCGCGCGGGGAGGGACCCGCCCGGGCGGCGCTTTGCGGCGTGCCCGTGCGGTGCTATCCAAAGGCAATGGACCGGGTTGCCACTTGCCATTGCGGCCAGCTTCGCTTCGCCTGCGCGGGTCCCCCCGCGAAGATATCTCTCTGTCACTGCACCGATTGCCAGCGGCGCACCGGGTCGCTGTTCAGCATCGCGGCCTTTTTCGACCGGTCGCAGACGCGGGTCGCGGGCGGCACCGCCGCGCACTATGCGCGTCCTTCCGCCAGCGGCTTTGCCGTGACCTTCCACTTCTGCCGCGATTGCGGCACCTCGCTCTGGTGGGAGCCCGAACGGCTTCCGCACCTTGTCGGGGTCGCGGCCGGCGCGTTTGCCGACCCGGCCTTTCCGATGCCGGACCAGGCGGTGTGGTGCCAGGACGCGCATCCGTGGATCGCCCTGCCCGCGGCGATCGCCGCGCACGAACGAAACCCCGTCAAGACCCCGCCGCGCGAGTGATGCGCTGGCCGGCTCAGCGATCGTCGCCGGACCGGGGCGGCGCACGGGCGCCATTGCCAGCGTCTGCGGCATCGCCGCGTATCGCAACCACCCGCCCGGCGGGGCGTAGCGTCACCGTGCCGAGCCGCACACGGGGGGTCGCCTTGCCCGGCACCGCGCTCAGCGCGAACGCCGGATCGAGCTTCAACGCGGCCGCCGATGCCTGCGCCGGCCGGACGGTGTAGCGGCCATAAGGCACGCTTTCGAACAGGAAATAGCCGTCGAACTCGCTCAGCGTCGTCGCGCGCACGCGGCCCTCGGCATCGACGAGCTCGAGGCCGAGCCCTTCGATCATATTGCCGCCGTCGCGCCGCACGACCCCCTCGATCTCGCCCGCCGCACTCATCGGCAGCGCGATGTGCGTCGCGACGCCGGGACGCGGAGTAACCACGACACCGGGCAGCGCGGGCTGGACATAGGGGTCGGGCAAGCTGCCCGCATCGATGCCGATCAGCACGGGACGAAAGGGTTCGAGGCCGTCGATCACCGCCCGCCCGTCGCGGTCGGTCGTCGCATCGACATAGGCGTTGCCCGCGGTCAGCGGTACGCCGGCAACCGCCGCCTCGCCCGGCTGGCGCACCCCGTCGCCATTGTCGTCCATGAAGATGTCGGCCAGCACCTGCCCGCGCCCGCCCAGTTTTTCGCTCGATACGCGCCAGCCGCCGCCGCGCGGATCGGGGCCGAAGCTGAAGGCCAGCGACAGCGACGCGGCGAGCGAGCCGTCACTCGCGACCTCGCCAAAACCCGATAGCTGCAAGCGTTTGAAACGACGCGTATAACCCAGGCCCGCCCGCGCGCGCTCCAGTCCCTTGTCATACCCGAGCTCGGCGCGCCATTCGGCGTCGCCCTTCCCGGCCCATTCGGCGATCAGGCCGACACGCGAGTCGCTGCCGTCGCCCGACAGCGCCAGCCGCGCCTCTCCGCGCAGGCGGATGCGGCCGATGCGCGCGTTGGCGAGCAGGGTCGCGGTCAGGGTGTCGGGCGGGTCGGGTCCGAACGGCGTCCGCGTGTCGGTCCAGTCGAGCTGGCCGGTAAAGGTCATCGCGCGAAAGCTCGCCGAGGCCCGCCCGGTCGCGGTCAGGCTCGATACCCCCGACGCGCGCGTCGCGTGCGACAGGTCGAAATGGAGCGGCAGGACGCTGCGCCCGATCGCCACCGACTGGTCGACCGACAGCGACGCCAGCCCGGTCATCCCGCCGACGAAGCGGTCCGATACGAAACCGCCCCAGCCGCGCATCGCGTCGGCGCGGATATAGGTGTCGCCGAACGCCGCCAGCCAGCTCAGCCGCGCCGCGCGGCCGCCGTCGCCGGCATAGGTGCCCGCGACTTCGACCAGCGACGGGCCGATCGACCGACGCACCGCGAGTTCGCCATAGGTGCGCCGGACATTTTCGATCATCAGGCTGTGGGCATAGGCCGCGAGCGACGTCCGCGTGTCGAGCCCGCGCTCGATACCCGCGGTGCCGCGCCAGCCGCGCCGCCAGGTCGAGGGTCGGTCGCCAAAGCCGATCAGGTCGGCGTTTTCCTGCGCGATGCCCGCCCAATACCAGGTTTCGCGCGGCGGGATCGAGTCCATCCCTACTTGCAATTGCTTGATTTCACGCCGGATCTGGCCTTGCGGACCATAAAGGACGATCTCGAACCGGTTCGACCCATATTGCAGCGGGACATCGAGAAATTCATAGCGGCCATCGCCGTTCGGCGTCGTGAAGGCGAGCAGCTGTCCGTTGCGATAGAGTTCGGCATCCCAGCCGGCGGGCAGGTCGCCGCGAAAGCTCGTCCGGTCGAAGGCGTCGGGCCGCTCGACCGGGCGGTTGGTGACGATAGCGCCGCGCCCCGGCGCCGATTGCGCGACGAGTCCCGTCGACAGCAGGCTGACGTCGCCAAGCGCATAATGGGTCGCGTGCAGCGGGCCGAGCAATTGTCCCGACGGATCGGTCCGGTACAACCGCAGGCGCAAGCTGTCGGGGACGCCCTTTTCGTCCGACGCCAGCCGCGCATCGAAGCTCTGGCCCAGCGCCTCGCCCGCCGCAAAAATTTCGTAGCGCGCCTGGACATAGGATCCCCCGCGCCGATCCTCGACCGCGCTGGCCGAGGCGACGACGTCGACCGACGGGGTCGCCCACATGCGATAGGGACGCTCGGCCTGCGGCAGGCTGGCGAGGTCGAATTGCGCCGCCGGGCGAAGCCCCGCTGCGCGCGCCCGGCGTTCGGCGGCGAGCTGGAAAGGCAGCTTCTCCTTCGTCTCGATCCGCAGCACCGCGTTCGACAGGTCGGGGACGATCGGGACGCCGAGCCACTGGTTCAGCCGGTCCAGATCGACGCACCAGCCGGCGGCGGTGTCGCGGATGTCGGTCGCGCCGATGCGATAGCTGTCGCTTCCGACGCGGACCGTGCCGGCCTCGCGATCGAGCGTCAGGTCGCGCCGCTCGTCGAACACCCAGCCACTTGCGCGGCGCAACTTCTTGTCGATCCGCACCGCAAGGTCGAGCGCGAGCACCATGTCGCCCAGGTCGACGCACAGCCCTTGCGGCGTCTGATAACCGCGCACGCCATCGCCGAGCCGATATTGGCCCGTTCGCAGATCGAACAGCCAGCTGTCGTCCTCGCTCGGCACCCATCGCTCGCGTGACGGTGAAATGGGCGCGGTATCAACGGCTTGGGCGCTGGCGGGAGCGAGTCCCGCCAGCGCCAGCGCAGCCGCGATCAAGCGCCCCCACCGCATCACGGCCGCGCCGTCCAGTCCCTGACCTTATGCCGTCACCGCACCACCCGGTCGGCCTCGTCGATCGTGCTGCCGCCCAGTTCGCGGTCTTCGCTATAGCGGATATGCACCGGACCCTTTAGCGTCGCGGCCACGTCGGCGGGCACGCGCAGCGACACGCGCCGCTCGCCGACCTCGGGATAGACCGCGATACCGCGCGCGACGAGCAAGGGTTCGGCCACTCCCGGGCGCGTCACCTCGATATCGCCATAGACCGACCGGTTGCCGCTGCGCGACAGGTCGAATTCGAACGCCGGTCCGTCGCGGGTGTCGGCGACGCGGGCCTCGCCGATCGTCGCCTCCGCACCCAGATCGCCGATACGCACGATCACCGGAATGGTGATGCCATAGATCGGGGTCAGCGCAATCGAGACGCCGGTGCCCCCGCCTTGCTTCGGCGCAGTCGCTGGCACGGCGTCGGGCACGGCGCGGAACAGCATGTGCGCGCGATACTCGCCCGGCGGCGTCCCCTCCGGGACGCGCACCCCGACGCGGATCACCTGCGGCTGGTTGGGCGGCAGCGTGACGCGGCGCGGGCTGAACGCGATCATGCCAAGCGCCGCCTTTTCCTGCGGCGTCGCGTCGGCCTCGTCGACTTCGACCAGCCCGCCCTCGGCGGTCATCCGCTTGATCTCCAGGCTGATGCGATAGGTCGCCGGCTCGGCGCCGATATTGTTGAGCACCACCTCGGTCCCGCGCGACCCGTCGAGGACGAGACGCGTCGGCGCGACGAGGAGGTCGCCGCCGGCAGCCGCCGCCGGTGCCGCCGAAAGGACTGTAAAGACAAGTGAAATCAGGCCCGCGGCCTTGAGCATGCGCAACATCGAACGATCCCCACAATCGTTGCCGGCCGGACGCCCCCGCCCGTTCGGCATAATATCGGAGCGACTGGTCCGCTCCGTTGGTCGTCCGCCGGACTGCCCGAAGATGGTTGATATTTTGCTAACCATGCAGGCCCCGGGACGCCGCGCACACGAAAAAGGGCCGCCGGCTCCGCGCCGACGGCCCTTTTCAATCGGCGGGCGCTGCGGCCCGCCGCCCCTCGCCCGTCTTACTGGTAGTTGGCGGTGACGTTGAACGTCCCCGAATAGTCGCCGGCCGCCTGGTTGGCGCCCACGCTCAGCGTGCCGCCGACCTGAAAGCTGCCGCCCGTCGCGCCAAGCGTGACGGTCGAGGCCGAATAGGTCAGCGACGAAGCCATCGTGCCGCCGAGCGAGCCGGTCAGCGTGACGCTCGAATCGCCGCTCACATCGACGACGGCGCCATCGGTGCCCGCGATGTTGAAGTTGGCGGCGGTCGTCGTGCCGGTGCAGGTCAGCCCCGACCCACAGGTCACCGCACCCGCGGTCGAAACCTGGACGGTCGACGCGGTCGCGCCGCTGATGACGGTCGCATATTGCAGGTCGCTGGTGTTGGTCAGCGTGATCTGGCGCAGGATCTTGGCCTTGGCCGTGCCCGTCGCCGTCGCCGCCTGAGCCGCCGAAGCGTTCATGGCGAGGGCAGCAATCGCGGCGCCCACGAGGGCGCGCTTCATTCCAATGGTGCGCATATGATTTGGTCCCTTGATCAATCGAAAGTCGAATGGAAATCCCACCCCATTCGCCGGACCGTTTAGCGCGCCACCCGTTCAACCTTTGCCAGCAATCATGGTTAATGGCGCGTTAGGGAAATCGGGCCGCCTCGATAAATAATCGTTTATTTTCAGAGACTTATGTCATTTTTTCGCACGATAGTTTCCGGACGCCCGCGCCCGATCGCCCCGGCGTGACACAGATTTTCCGTCGCGAATCGGCGATTCGCGTGCCGCGTCAGATCCCTTCGCCCGACAGTCGCTGGCAGATCATGTCGAGCTGGTCGAGCGATGCGAACTTCAGGGTCAGCGCTCCCTTGCCGCCCCCGCCATAGTGAATCGCGACGGCGATCCCGAGCAGTTCGGACAGATACCGCTCGACCGCCATGATATCGGGGTCGCGCGCGCCGTCCATGCTCTTATACTCGAGCGGCGCCTTGCGCCCGCCGCCCTTTTCGGCGCGCACCAGCGCTTCGACCGCGCGCACCGACAGCCCGTCCTTGACCACCTTGCGCGCGATCGCCTCGGCGTCCTCGGCCCCGATCAGCGCGCGCGCATGCCCCATCGCGAGACTGCCGTCGCCGACGAGCTCCTGCACCTCGCGCGGCAGGTCGAGCAGCCGCATCAGGTTCGCGACATGACTGCGCGATTTGCCCACCAGCTTTGCCAGCGCGTCCTGGCTGTGTCCGAAATCCTCGATCAGCTTGCGATAGGCGCTCGCCTCCTCGATCGCGTTCAAGTCCTGACGCTGGATATTCTCGACGAGCGCGATCTCGTAGGTCGCGGCGTCGTCGAGGTCGCGGACCAGTGCCGGGATCTGGTGCAGCCCCGCGCGCTGCGCCGCGCGCCAGCGCCGTTCGCCCGCGACGAGCTGGTAGCCGTCGCCGCCGGGCGCGCGGCGGACGATGATCGGCTGGAGCAGGCCGCGCGCGCCGATCGATTCGGCGAGTTCGGCGATCGCATCCTCGTCGAAATGCCGCCGCGGCTGACCGGGAAGCGGACGGATCGTCCCGACCGCGATGTGCTGCACCGAATCGCCGACTGCCGCGGGGGCGGCCGGCCGCGCCGCGCCGGGGCTCGCCAGCACCGGCGATTCGACCGCCGCATCGCCGAACAGCGCATTGAGCCCGCGCCCCAGTCCCGAAGGCCGCTTGCGCGCCGGGGATTGTGTCGTTTCCTCTTTCTTTTCCGCCATTTAAGCCGCCTTGCTGATAGTGGGCAGGCGATCGATCAGCTCGCGCGCCAGCGCGATATAGGCCGCCGATCCGGGACAGCGATGGTCATAGATCAACGCCGGCAGCCCGTGGCTTGGCGCCTCCGACAGCCGCACATTGCGCGGGATGACCGTTTCGAACACCACCGGCCCCAGGCATTCGCGTACATCGTCCGACACCTGATCGGTCAGCCGGTTGCGCCGGTCGAACATCGTCAGCGCGACGCCAAGGATGAAGAGCTGGGGATTGAA
The DNA here is from genome assembly GCF_059693785.1 of Sphingopyxis sp. CR5. NCBI lineage: Bacteria > Pseudomonadati > Pseudomonadota > Alphaproteobacteria > Sphingomonadales > Sphingopyxidaceae > Sphingopyxis > Sphingopyxis sp. CR5. The sequence goes on from NZ_JCATIE010000004.1 coordinate 226,111, forward strand.
ACGCCCGCGCACCCGCTCGACCGTGGTGAGCAGCTGGCTCAGCCCCTCGAGCGCAAAAAATTCGCACTGCAACGGCACGATCAGCGATTCGGCGGCGATCAGCGCGTTGAGCGTCAGCATCCCGAGCGACGGCGGGCAGTCGATCAGGCAGATATCCCACTGCCCGGCCTCGGCGCTCGCCAGCGCCTTTTGCAAGCGGTGGAGCCGATCCTCATATTCGACCAGCTCGATCTCGGCGCCCGACAGGTCGACCGTCGCGGGCACGATGTCGAGCCGCGGCACCGCAGTGGCGATCGCGCATTCGGCGAGCGTAGCGTCGGCGCGCAACAGGTCGTAGCTCGAAAATTCGCGCTGCGCCTGGCTGATGCCGAGCCCGGTCGACGCATTGCCCTGCGGATCGAGATCGATGATCAGCGTGCGCCAGCCCGTCGCCGCGAGCGCCGTCGCCAGGTTGATCGCGGTCGTCGTCTTGCCAACCCCGCCCTTCTGGTTCGCCACGGCGATACGGATCATGCTTTTCCTCGCTTTTTCGGCACAATGCGCCCTTGCCCGACCAATATGCGGCTGTCGGCATCGGTTCGGCTATGTTCCACGTGGAACAGACTCTGCCACGCTCGCGGGAGCAATGCCAGTTCCTTAACCGCATTTCGTCCCTTTGGCAGCAGCCAGCGCGTCGATTCGGTGGAAAAACGCGCAGATAAGTCGATCAGCCGGTCGAGCGGCGCAAAGGCGCGCGCGCTGAGGGTGCCGGCCGGCCGCGTATCGACGGCTTCGAGCCGGGCCTCGGCCACCGCGACATGGCGCAGGTTCAGCTCGGCCGCGACGTCGCGCAGAAAGTCGCACCGGCGCTTGCGCGATTCGACGAGCAGTATCGGCCGCTCCGACAGAATCGCCACGACCAGACCGGGCAGCCCGGGCCCGCTCCCCAGATCGACCCAAAGCCCCGCGCCGTCACGGTCGAGGTCCAACAATTGCACGCTATCGGCGATATGCCGCACCCACAGGCTCGGCACCGTCGACGCCGCGATCAAATTCTGCCGATCATTCTCGGCCACCAGCATCGCCGCAAACCGCTCGAGCCGCGTCCATTGCTCGGCCGTCGGCGCGAACGCATCGGCAATCCAGGCCCGCACCTCCGCCTCGCTCGCCAGAATCCCATTGTCGTGCGAACCCGCCAAGCCGTCCATCCTTCTGTTTCATCCCGCCCGCGAAGCCGAAACTTGCGCGCTCATCGCGCCTTTGCGCCTTTGCGGCGGATTTTGAAAGCCTTGCGCAAAGGCAAAGGCCCTTTGGGTCCGGATTCCGGCGCGAACCCGTCCAGCAGAGACAGGCGAAAGCGTGGCCCTCCCGATTCCCAACGGCACGAACCGGCTGAAAACGACCGACTGCGACATTCAATCCTCCCTGTGGCGCAGCCATGGGGAGGTGGCAGCGCGAAGCGCTGACAGAGGGGCTAATGGCGCGAGGTCGCGGCCCCTACTACACCGCTCGCTGCGCGAGCGCCCCCCCCCCCATCGCTACGCGACAGGAGCATTGGCGCGATGCGACCGGAGGCCGCTCTAATGATCCTCGTCACCCCGGGCTTGATCCGGGGTCCATAAGTCACCCCGGGCTTGATCCGGGGTCCATAACTTCGGCGCTGCTATGGATCCCGGATCAAGCCTGTCCTGAGCTTGTCGAAGGGTCCGGGATGACGAATATCAGTGAACGGGCATTAGCGTTCTTAAGCCCCTCCTCTCCAGAGGACGGGTTTGGGGTGGTTGGGCACCGTTGAAGGCGCACCCGCCCCGCTGCCGCTAGCGAGCTTGGGAGCCCTCACTTCGACTCGCCCAGCCAACATCGCGCGGCTACCCGCCTATCCGACCGCTGCGTTACGCCGATCAGCAATTCTCGGCACCGACCTCAGCCGAGCGGCATCACCGTAGGAAGCGGCGAGGCACGCCGGCCCTTGAATCGACTACGCCGATACTGGCTTTGATACTCGCGCCGCTGCTTCGTCACTTCGTACAGCACAATCCCCGAACTCGTGCCAAGATTCAGGCTCTCGATCATGCCGAACATCGGTATCGCGATGCACATCTCGCTTCTCGCGACCGCCAGATCGCTAATACCCCGCTTTTCGTTCCCGAACCAAACCGCAAGCTTCGTGTGCTGCTTGTAATCGCCTTCGTGCAAATAGACACTCGCCTTGCCCTTGACATGAGGCGAGGTCACGATCGACACGAACCCTTGCTTTTCGAGATGGTCGAGACATGCGTCGCTACTGTCAAACCGCTTGACGAACGTCCATTTCACCGCCGACACCGATGTCTGGGAAAGCGATTTGCGCGAGCGCATGTCCTGCCAGTCCTCCGGCAGATCCCCACGGGGATCGACGATATACACCTTTTCGACTCCGAGCGCGTTCGCATTGCGTATGACCGTCCCGATATTGCGGATGTCGGATGGGCTTTCGATAACAGCAATCAGATTCTTACAGCGGAAAGACCGAATAGCATCGGCCCGATCGCGAACCGAGGATTTCGACTTCACGTTTTCGTCCGGCTTGTCTGTTTCGCTCGTCGGCATGCCACATATCTAGCAGTAACGCGACTCGAAGCAACTGGGGCTATCTTTGGCCTTCAAGCCGCGCGCCGCCGGCTGTGCACCATGATCGCGGTCAGCGCCGCCGGGGTCACGCCGTCGATACGCGCCGCCTGCCCCAGCGTTTCGGGGCGCGCCTTCGACAGCCGTTCGACCATCTCGCGCGACAGGCCGCCGATCGCCGCATAATCGAGCGCGGGGTCGAGCGCGATCGCCTCGTTCGCCGCGAGCGCGCGGAGTTCGGCGTCCTGGCGCGCGATATAGGGGGCGTAATGCGCATCCTCGGCGAGTTCGGCGAGGATCGCGGGGTCGATCGCCGCCAGTTCGGGTGCGAGCGCCCCCAGCGTCGCCATCGTCACCCCGGCGTAGCGGAGCAGGTCGACGCGCCGACGCGCCACTCCATCGCCGGGGAGCGCCAGCCCGATCGCAGCATAATCGCCGCTCGCCACCGGCGCATCGAGCAGCGCGGCCGCCCGCGCGCGCTCGGCCATCCGCGCCTCGAACCGCGCCGCGGTCGCCTGGCGAACGAGCCCGATGGCAATGCCGCGCGGGGTCAGCCGCGTCGCGGCATTGTCGGCGCGCAGTCGCAGCCGGTATTCGGCGCGCGCGGTCAGCATCCGGTACGGCTCGCTGACCCCCTGCAGCACCAGGTCGTCGACCATCACCCCGATGTAGGATTCGGATCGATCGAGGATCAGCGGGTCGCGCCCCTGCACCGACAGCGCGGCGTTCGCCCCCGCGACCAGCCCCTGCGCCGCCGCCTCTTCATAGCCGGTGGTGCCATTGATCTGGCCCGCGCACCATAGCCCGGCCATGCTGCGCACCTGCAACGTCCGGTGGAGCGCGCGCGGGTCGATATGGTCATATTCAACCGCATAGCCCGGCACGACCATCTCGACCGCCTCCAGCCCCTCCATCGTGCGCAGCATCGCGAGCTGGACGTCGGCGGGAAGCGAGGTCGAAATGCCGTTCGGATAGACGAGGGTGCTGTCGAGCCCCTCGGGTTCGAGGAACACCTGGTGCCCGTCGCGGTCGGCGAAGCGGTGGATCTTGTCCTCGATTGAGGGACAATAGCGCGGGCCCACCGCGCCGATCGCGCCGGTGAACAAGGGCGAGCGGTCGAGATTCGCGGCGATGATCGCGTGGCTCTCGGCGTTGGTGCGGGTGATCGCACAGAAAATCTGCGGGACCGCGCGGGCGCTGTTCCACGTGGAACAGGTCCAGCTCGCCCCCTCGGCGCTGTCCGACGGTTGCTCGGCGAGCCGCGCCCAGTCGATCGTCCGCGCGTCGAGCCGCGGCGGCGTGCCCGTCTTGAGCCGCGCCATCGGCAGCTTTGCCGCGCGCAGCTGCTCGGCGAGCCGATGTGCCCCCGCCTCGCCGATGCGGCCGCCCGCCATCCGCTCCTCGCCGCGGAACAGCCGGCCGCCAAGGAAGGTGCCCGTCGCGAGCACCACCGCGCGTGCTTCGAGGCGCCGACCATCGCCGAGTTCGAGCCCTTCGATACAGGCGCCATCGTCCGACAGGATCAGCGCCGCCGCTTCGCCCGCGACGACGTCTATCCCCTCCTCCGCCGCGAGCAGCGACTGGATCGCCTCGCGATAGAGTTTGCGGTCGGCCTGGATGCGCGGCCCCTGCACCGCCGCCCCTTTCGACGCGTTGAGCATCCGGTAATGGATCGCGGCGGCATCGGCCGCGCGCGCCATCCACCCGTCGAGCGCGTCGACCTCGCGCATCAGATGCCCTTTGCCGAGTCCCCCGATCGCGGGGTTGCACGACATCGTCCCGATCAGCGCCGGGTCGAAACTGACCAGCGCGACGCGCGCGCCGAGACGTGCCGCGGCAGCGGCGGCCTCGGTCCCGGCGTGTCCCCCGCCGACGACGAGGACATCGAAAGATGCGCAATTCTGCATGATGGCGGCGCCCTTAGCTCAAAGCCGAGTGCGAATCCACCGCTCTGCCACGGGTACCGCGTTTCACGTGGAACATCATTTCCCAATGCAGAAGCGGCCAAACAGCGCGTCGAGCATCTCCTCGACCCCGGCACGCCCGGCGATCCGGTCGAGCGCGCTCGCGGCGAGCCGCAATCGCTCGGCCAGCAGGATCAGGTCGCCCGCCTCGCGCGAGCCTGCCTCGACAGCGAGCCAGGCTTTCGCATCGGCGAGTGCGGCGCGCTGGCGCTGGCGTAGCACCGCCTCGCCCTCGCGCGGGAGCACGGTGCGCGCCGCGGCGACGATCGCGCGGTGGAGCGCGTCCATCCCCTCCCCGCTCGCCGCCGAGAGGGTCAGATCGCTCCGCGCCGCGTCGGCCTCGGCTTGCCGATCGCCGCGCCAGCGGTCGGCCTGCGCCGCGATGCGCAGGCAGCGGGGATGCGCGGGCGCTTCGTCGGGCGGGCCGAGCCACAGCACGATGTCGGCCGCGGCGACCGCCGCCTTGGCCCGGTCGATCCCGATCGCCTCGATCGCATCGGCACTTTCACCGCGCATCCCGGCGGTGTCCGAAAAGCGCATCGCGATGCCGTCGAGCGCGAGCGGCGTCTCGATCACGTCGCGCGTCGTCCCCGCTACCGGCGACACGATCGCCAGTTCTCTTTTAGCTAAAGCATTGATAAGTGTCGATTTTCCTGCGTTCGGCGGGCCCGCGATCACCACCGACAGTCCCTCGGCGATCACCTCCGCCGCCGGCCGCGCCAACCAGTCTCCGAGCTCGCCCGCCAGCGCCCCCATCCCGCCGGCAACGCGATATGCGCAATCATCGGCAAGTTCGACATCCTCCTCGTCGGAAAAATTGAGCTCCGCCTCCACCTGCGCCATCAACGAGAGCAGCCGCTCCTGCCACGCCGCGACCGCCCGCGAAACATGCCCGCTCGCCATGCCCAGCGCCTGCACCCGCTGGCTCTCGGTCTCCGCCGCCAGCAAGTCGGCAAGGCCCTCGGCCTCGGCAAGGTCGATCCGCCCGTTCAGAAAGGCGCGCCGCGTGAACTCCCCCGCTTCGGCGCGGCGCAGGCCCGGCATCGCGGCGAGCGCCGCCTCGACCGCTGCCACCACCGCGCGACTGCCATGCAGGTGAAGCTCGGCCAGATCCTCCCCGGTCGCCGTCGTGGGCCCCGGAAACCACAACATCAGCGCGCGATCGAGGGGTGCTCCGCCGGCGTCCTTCAGGTCGGCGAGCGACGCGCGGCGCGGCGCGGGCATCCGCCCGGCAAGCGCCAGCAACGCGTCGGCCGCATGCGCGCCGCTGATCCGCACGACGCCGATCGCCGCCGGCGGCATCCCGCTCGACAGCGCGAAGATCGTGTCGCGCGCGCCGTCGCTCGTCAGCTCTTGCGCCCCCGCGTCGGCTTTGCGTCATCGGTGCTGCCGCCGCTCGCCCCTCCCATCATCCCGCCACCGAACTGGCCGAGCAGCGACTGGATCAACCCGAGCCCCGATTCGCCCATCGGCACCCAGCTCTTGACCATCGTCTGCACCATGTCGGGGGTGATGCCCTTGGCCATCAGCTCCTTGACGCGGCTCAGATAGATATCGTGCAACGGCTCGAGGTCGGGCAGGCCGACGAGCCGCCGCGCCTCTTCGGGCGTGCAATCGATCTCGATATTGAATTTCATCGCCCAGTCTCCTGCCGCACCGCCGGCCTTCGCGCTTGAGCCCCATGCTCCGGCCCGCTAACTTCGCCCTTTAAGTATCAATTATCAAGAGCGAGGAGAGCCCCTTCATGTCCGCGACCCCGACCAATACGACCATTCCCGCGCTCGACGGCGAAGGCGACATTCCGGCCTATGTCGCGCGCCCCGATGCCGACAGCACGCGGGCGATCGTCGTCATTCCCGAAATCTTCGGGATCAACGCCGGTATCCGCAAGAAATGCGACGATTGGGCCGCTCTGGGCTATCTGGCCATCGCACCCGACATTTTCTGGCGCTTCGCTCCCGGCATCGAACTCAGCCCCGATGTCGAAGCCGAAATGAACGAGGCACTTGGCTATTTCGGCCAGGTCGACCCCGACAAGGGCGTCAAGGATGTCGAGGCGGCGATCCGCTGGCTGCGCAGTGCGGGGGCGGACAAGATCGGATGCGTCGGATTCTGCCTCGGCGGCCGCCTGGCTTACATGGCGGCGGCGCGGACCGACGTCGATGCGTCGGTCGGCTATTATGGGGTGATGATCGACACGATGCTGAACGAAGCGCACGCGATCTCGAACCCGCTGATGCTCCATATCCCGACGGAAGATCATTTCGTCGACCATGCGGCGCAGAAAAAGGTGCACGAGGCCCTCGATACCCATCCCAAGGTGACGCTGCACGACTATCCGGGTCTCGATCACGGATTCGCGTCGACGAGCGGTAATCGCCGCGACGAGGACGGCGCGCGACTTGCCGATGGGCGCACGCGCGATTTCTTCGCAGAGCATCTCGCATGAGCACCGGCAGCCCCGCCCGGCGGGGCCTTGCCGCCTGGCATGCCTATATGTCTGGGGGCGGCGATCCGCAGGCGCTGAAGGCGCTGCTTGCCGAGGATGCCGTGTTTCATTCGCCTGTGGTCCATACCCCGCAAGAGGGGCGCGACAAGGTGTTCGCCTATCTGCACGCCGCAAGCCACGTTCTCGGCGGCGACGATTTCCGCTATCTGCGCGAAATCGTCGACGGCGATCAGGCCTGCCTGGAATTCGCCACCGAACTCGACGGAATCCATATCAACGGCGTCGATATCATTCGCTGGAATGATGACGGAAAGATTATAGATTTCAAGGTCATGGTTCGACCGCTCAAGGCGATCAACAAGGTGTGGGAGAAAATGGCGGCAATGCTTGCAGCGCAGGCCGGTTGAATCGTCCATGCGCCGCTGGCTCGTCTTTCCCCTTCTCGTCTTGCTCGCTGCCCTTGGCTGGTGGTGGGCTCCTGCCCGCTGGACGCTGCTGTTCTGGCTGCCGTTGCTGGCGGTCGCGATCTACGATGCCGTGCAGCGGCGGCACACGCTCTGGCGCAATTATCCCCTGATCGCGCGCATTCGCTGGCTGTTCGAGGCGCTACGGCCCTTTCTTTATGCCTATGTCGTGGAAAGCCCGCTCGATGGCCGCCCCTACGCCCGCAACGAACGCGCGCTTGTCTATGCCCGCGCCAAGGGCCAGCTCGACGCGCATCCCTTCGGCACCGAGCTCGACGTTTATTCCGACGAATATGAATGGATGAGCCACAGCATCGCGCCGGTCGAAAAGCACGACAGGACGCAGCGCGCCCGGGTCGGCACGGCGCAATGCACGCGCCCCTATGACGCCGCGCTCCTGAATATTTCCGCAATGAGTTTCGGCTCGCTCGGCGCGCGGGCGATCGAGGCGCTCAATCTGGGCGCCAAGTCGGGCGGCTTCTATCACGACACCGGCGAGGGCGGGTACAGCCCCTATCATCGCACGCACGGCGGCGACATCGTCTGGGAACTCGGTAGCGGCTATTTCGGCTGCCGGGACGAAGCGGGCCGGTTCGACCCCGTGCGCTTCGGCGACGCCGCGCAGGCGGACCAGGTCAAGATGGTCGAGATCAAGTTGAGCCAGGGGGCAAAGCCCGGCCACGGCGGCGTCCTCCCGGGGCCGAAGGTCAGCGCCGAAATCGCGGCGACGCGCGGGGTTCCCGAAGGCGAAGACTGCATCTCGCCCGCCGCGCATTCAGCCTTTTCCACGCCTATCGAGATGGTCGAGTGGGCCGCAAAACTGCGCGATCTGTCGGGAGGCAAGCCGGTCGGCATCAAGCTCTGCGTCGGCCAGCCACACGAAGTCTATGCCGTGATGAAAGCGATGCTCGAGACGGAAATCCGTCTCGATTACATCGTGGTCGACGGAGCCGAGGGCGGGACCGGCGCCGCGCCGGTGGAATTTTCCAACCGCGTCGGCATGCCGCTTCGCGAAGGCTTGATCTTCGTTCGCAACGCGCTCGTCGGTTGCGGGCTCAAGGACGAGATCCGCCTTGCCGCATCGGGGAAAGTGCATTCGGGCGCCGGGCTGGCGGTCAATTGCGCACTCGGCGCCGACTGGTCGAACGCCGCGCGGGCCTTCATGTTCAGCCTCGGCTGCGTCCAGTCGCTGCGTTGTCACACCGACGAATGCCCGACCGGAGTAGCAACCCAGGACCCGACACGCCAACGCGGTCTCGTCGTCGAAGACAAGGCAGAGCGCGTGCACCGCTTCCAAGCGGCCACCGTCTCGGCGCTATGGGACATCACGAGTGCGATGGGGCTCAAGAGCCCGTGGGATATTCGCCCCCATCACCTGCACGAGCGCCAGAATGCCGCACGCTCGGACTCGATCGACCGTATCTACAGCTTCTATCGTCGCGGGGTTCTGCTCGACGACCCAGATTCGGTCGCCAGCGCGCGCTATTGGGCGATGGCCCGCGCCGACAGCTTCCGCGCGGCGGTCGAAGGCACGCCAGGCTGAACCGCCAAGGTCAGGGCTGTAGGGTCCTGACCCTAGATCAGGCTGAGTTCGGCCAGCTCGCGGTACAGGTGCGGCGGCAGCGTTGCGATGCCACTTTCGTCATCGAGACCGTCGGGCGCGTCGGCCTCTGCCAGATAGCGCCAACCCTGGTGCGCCCGCTTCGGTTGCGGGTGAACACGCTCGAGTTTCGAGCGGCAAACGATATCGATCCGGCCATCTTCGCGATCCTCGAACCGCAGGATTTCGACGCGCGCAATCAAGCTATGCTTGACGATGAAATGCAGCTTGCCGCCGATCAGTTCGTCGGCGCGCTTGGGACGAAACCGCGTCGTAAGGCGCACCTCGCCCTGCTCGCTACGCCCGGCAATGCGGGCGGCCAATGCGGGATAATCGGGACACCCGACCGCGACCCGGGTCATGTGAAGCTTTGCCATGACCACAAAATGGGGGCGATGCCGGGAAAAGGAAGCCCGCGTCGCCCGGCATCAGCCGAAAAGCGTCCCCAATCCCACGCTCGGGTCGACCCAGCCTTCGTAGATCATCTTGACCGCCACATACAGGATCACCGCCAGGCCGACATAGGCGATCCAGCGATAGCGCTCGATATATTTGGCGATGATATTCGCCGCGATTCCCATCAGCGCGACCGCAAAGATCAAGCCGACGATCAGGATTCCCGGATGCTCGCGCGCGGCGCCGGCGACCGCCAGGACATTGTCGAGGCTCATGCTGACGTCGGCGACCGCAACAGCCCAGGCGGCCGCGGCAAAACTCTTGGCGGGGCGCAGACCCGAATGCTCGTCGCCGTGGATTTCCTCGGACCCCGGCGATTCGCCGGCGTGACGCAGTTCGCGCCACATTTTCCATGCGACCCAGATCAAGAGCAGGCCGCCCACGAAGATAAGCCCGACGATCTGCATCAGCTGGGTCACGACAAGCGCGAAGGCGATACGCAGCACCAGCGCGGCCATCACGCCGATCAGGATAACCTTCTTGCGCTGATCGGCGGGAAGCCCCGCCGCGAGCGCCCCGACGACGATCGCATTGTCCCCCGCGAGGACGATATCGATCATCAGCACCTGAACGAAAGCGGCGAGAGCGGCGGGTTCGGTAATATTCGAAAAATCCGCGACGATGTGCGACCAGATTTCGCCGATACCACCCGGCCCCTGCGTCGCAGCGGCAGCCTGTGCCAGAAATTCGAGCATCAAAGCCTGTCTCCGAAATAAGCGACCTCGGGCATCGGGTCATAAAAGCGATGCAGCAACGCTCGCCACGCCTGATAGCGATCGGACTGCCGAAAGCCGTCGCGATGGTCGGCCACCGACTCCCACCTTGCCAACAGCAGATAGGGAGCTCCGGTTCCGACCGGACGGCGAATTTCGATTCCCAGGAAGCCGGGCGACGCCTCGATCAGCGGCCGAGCCTCCGCAAAAGCCGCTTCGAATTCGCACTCCAGACCCGGCCGGACCGGCAGCAACGCATGCTCGATCACGGCCATTGGACAGGCTTACTGGTTCATCGATTCGAAGAAATCCTCGTTGGTCTTCGAATCCTTGATCTTGTCGAGCAGGAATTCCATCGCGTCGACGGTACCCATCTGCATGAGGATGCGGCGCAGCACCCACATTTTCGACAGCTTGTCCTTTTCGACCAGCAACTCTTCCTTGCGAGTGCCCGACTTGCCGACGTCGAGCGCGGGGAAGATGCGTTTGTCGGCGACCTTGCGGTCGAGCACGATTTCCGAGTTGCCCGTGCCCTTGAATTCCTCGAAGATCACCTCGTCCATCCGGCTGCCGGTATCGATCAGCGCGGTCGCGATGATCGATAGCGAACCGCCCTCCTCGATGTTGCGCGCCGCGCCGAAGAAGCGCTTGGGCCGCTGGAGCGCATTGGCGTCGACGCCGCCCGTCAACACCTTGCCCGAGCTGGGAACCACGGTGTTATAGGCGCGGCCAAGACGCGTGATCGAGTCGAGCAGGATCACGACGTCCTTCTTGTGCTCGACGAGGCGCTTCGCCTTTTCGATGACCATTTCGGCGACCTGGACGTGGCGCGTAGCGGGCTCGTCGAACGTAGAGGACACCACCTCGCCGTTGACGCTGCGCTGCATGTCGGTGACTTCCTCGGGGCGCTCGTCGATCAACAGGACGATCAGATACACCTCGGGGTGATTGTCGGTGATCGCCTTGGCGATATTCTGCAGAAGAACGGTCTTGCCGGTCCGCGGCGGTGCGACGATCAGCGCGCGCTGCCCCTTGCCCTGCGGGCTGACGAGGTCGATCACGCGCGATGATTTGTCCTTCACCGTCGGGTCGAGCGCATCGAGCGACAGCTTCTGATCGGGATAGAGCGGGGTCAGATTGTCGAAATTGACGCGGTGGCGAACGACCTCGGGGTCGTCGAAATTGACGCTGACCAACTTGGTCAGCGCAAAATAACGCTCGCCATCCTTGGGCGCGCGAATCTCGCCCTCGACCGTGTCGCCGGTACGCAGGCCATATTTGCGGACCTGGTTGGGCGAGACATAGATATCGTCGGGACCGGCGAGGTAATTCGCCTCGGGGCTGCGCAGGAAGCCGAAACTGTCGGGCAGAACCTCTATCGTCCCCGACCCGATGATTTCCTCGCCCTCTTCGGCGAGTTCCTTGAGGATCGAGAACATCAAATCCTGCTTGCGCAACGTCGAAGCGCCTTCGACGCCCAGCTCCTCGGCCATTTCGACGAGCTGCGCGGGGGATTTGGTCTTGAGTTCTTTCAGATGCATGGATGGAGTCCAGATTACAAAATATGGGAAAACAGTTGGATGCAGCACACCGGACGGTGGCTGTCCGGCCGGGGGACGGCCGCTACGATTCCATCGGCGCGTTCGCCGCGCCGCCCGCGTGGAACGGGCTTGCTCGGCCCCTATAACCGGCGCGAAGCCAAGTCAATCGGGGCTGCGACGGGGATAGGATCGATCAGGGCCGGACGACGACCAGGATGACGATCAGCGCCGCAGCGACGCCGGGAACTTCGTTGAGCAGGCGCAGCGCCTTTTCGCTCAGCCGCCGTTCGCCCTTCGCCAGCTTCTTTGCGTAACCTATCAGCCATCCGTGATAGCCCGACAGCAGCAGGACAAGCAGCAATTTTCCGTGAAACCAGCCTTCCCGCCAGACATCGGCGTTGAATGCGAGCATCAGCCCGAGCACCCAGACAAGGATGATCGACGGGTTGAGAATGATCTTGCGCAAGCGATCCTCGCGCTCGATCCACTTCCTGTCTTCCTCGGATCCGACCGGACATTGGTGATGATAAACGAAGAAGCGGGGCATCATGAACAGGCCCGCCATGAAGAAGATGACGAAAATCACATGCGCCGCTTTGACCCACAGCATCGTCGCCCCCAAAAAGCCGGTCAGATCCATTCTCGCTCGCCTGTCTGCTGCCTATCCGCCACGGACGCGGCGGACCAGATGTTCGACATGGGCTATCGGCGTGTCGGGCACGATGCCATGGCCGAGGTTGAAGATATGGGGCCGCGAGGCGAAAGCTGCAAGGATGCGATCGACCGCGCTGTCGAGCGCCGCGCCGCCCGCAACGAGCGCCAGCGGGTCGAGGTTTCCCTGCACGGGCAAATCGTCCGGCAAGGCCCCGTCGGCCCAGACCGGATCGACCGTTTCGTCCAGTCCGATCGCGTCGACCCCGGTTTCGCGCGCATAAGCGGCAAGCTTGCCGCCCGCCCCCTTTGGAAAGCCGATCACCGGCGTATCGGGATGCAGCGTCTTCAGGCGGCGGACGATTTCGGCATTGGGCGCGATCACCCACCGCTCGAACTGCGCCGGTGACAGGCTGCCGGCCCAACTGTCGAAGAGCTGGACCGCCTCAACCCCGTTTTCGATCTGCCCCGACAGATATGTTACCGTAACATCGACGATCGCCTCGACGATCGCCTGAAACGCCTGGGGATCGCCGAATGCCATGCGCCGCGCCGCCGCCTGATCCTTCGACCCCTGGCCGGCGATCATATAGGTCGCGACGGTCCACGGACTACCTGCAAAGCCAAGAAAGGTGGTATCAGCGGGCAGAACGCCGGCGACGCGCGCGACCGTTGCATAGACGGGGTTCAGACGCATCGGAGCCGCTTGCAGCGCCGACAGCGCATGATCGACCAGCGGGGGCGCGAGCCGGGGGCCTTCGCCCGTCTCGAACCACAGATCCTGACCCAGCGCGTGCGGAATGACGAGGATATCCGAAAAGAGGATGGCGCCATCGAAGCCGAAACGCCGGATCGGCTGCAAGGTGACTTCGGCCGCCGCCTCGGGATCGTAGCAAAGTTCGAGGAACCCGCCCTTGGTTTCCCTCAGTGCGCGATATTCCGGAAGGTAGCGACCGGCCTGACGCATCAACCACATTGGCGCCCGGTCCTGCCGCGCCCCGCGCAGCGTCGCCAGCAAGCTCTTCGGTGACCCTGTCACGCGACCCCCTCTTTCTCTCTTCATAAATAGATATAGATGATTGTGGTGGTTTGTTGGCCGGCGAACAGCGGGGCTTTAGGCGCAGGTGGCGCTTTTGCCAACAGCTTGACTCTGCCGCCGCCGACCCGATCGCCGGAGTCGTGCCCGCCGTCCCCGAAATTCACAGCCTGCGGATAAAACAGGGGCGCTGTGGATAAGGCGTGGAGCGGAATCGGCACGTCGGGGGATGGAATTTTCCTCCGCCGCCTATCCTCGCCTTTTACCAGATTTTATCCACAGGTGGCCTTTCGGCCGCGCTGTTCCGATCCGGGATTGCCTTTTTCGGCGGTGCGACGCCATGATGTATCGATGAGCCGTCTGCACCTCCATCTTATATCCGATTCCACCGGCGAAACGCTCGAGAATATCGCCAAGGCGGCGATCGCGCAGTTCGATGATGTCGAAGTCGTGCGTCACTTCTGGCCGATGGTGCGCTCGGAATCGCATCTCGACCGGATCATGGCCGAAGTGCAAGCGAGCCCCGGGATGATCCTGTTTACGCTGGTCAATGGGGAATTGCGCGCGAGCCTGGAAAAGCGGGCCGGCGCGCTCAACCTGCCGACGATCCCCGCGCTGGACGCCGTAACCGATGCGCTGTCGCGAATGCTGGGACAGGAGGCCAAGGGACGGCCGGGCCGGCAACATGCGCTCGACGCCGCCTATTTCGCGCGGGTCGAGGCGATCCAGTTCACCGTCGCACACGACGACGGCATCGGCTGGGACAATTGGGAACAGGCCGACATCGTCCTTGCGGGCGTGTCACGGACCTCGAAGACGCCGACCAGCATCTATCTGGCCAATCGCGGCTATAAAACCGCGAACATTCCCATTGTTCCCGAATCGCCGCCGCCGGACATTCTCTATCGTCTGAAGCGTCCGCTCGTTGTCGGGCTGACGACGAGCATCGACCGGCTCGTTCAGGTTCGCCGCAACCGCCTGCTTTCGCTGAACCAGGCGCCCGAAACCGCCTATGTCGACGAAGAGCGGGTCAAGGGCGAAATCGCCTTCGCGCGCCGCATCTTCGCCGACAACGGCTGGCCGGTGATCGACGTAACACGCCGCTCGATCGAGGAGACCGCGGCGGCGGTGATCAAGCTGGTCGAGGATCGCGAGGCGCCATGACCGGACTGCTTCTCGCATCGCAGAGCAGCGGCCGCGCGGCAATGTTGCGCGCCGCCGGGCTCGCGTTCGAAACCGCCGCGGCGCATGTCGACGAAGATGCGCTCACCGCCGCGCTGCGGGCGGAGGGACAAGGCGCCCGCAATATCGCCGACGCCCTCGCGGAGGCAAAGGCGATCAAGATTTCTTCGCGTCTGCCGGGGGTTGTCGTGATCGGCGCCGACTCGACGCTCGCGCTCGACGACGGGACGATGCTGACAAAGCCCGAAAGCCCGGGCGAAGCCGCCGATCATTTGCGGCGCATGGCCGGCGCGCGGCATCGGTTGTTCAGCGCCGCCGTTGCGGCGCGCGACGGGGCCGCTATATGGCGCGCGGTCGGCGAGGCAAGGCTGTGGATGCGTGGCTTGTCCGACGGCTTTATCGCCGACTATGTGGCGCGCCATTGGGACAGCATCCGCTGGACCGTGGGCTGTTACGAGATCGAGGGAGCGGGCGTGCAACTATTCGACCGGGTCGAAGGAGACCCCTGGACCATCGTCGGCATGCCGATGCTGCCCTTGCTCGCCTGGCTGCGCGCGAACGGGCTGGCACCGGCATGAGCGGGATCCCCTTTGCCGAGGTGATCGGCGATCCGATCGCCCAATCGAAGTCGCCGCTGATCCACGGATTCTGGCTCGACGCGCTCGGCCGTGCGGGGCGCTACGACCGGTTCCACGTCAAGCCGGAGGAGCTGTCCGCCTATATCGCCACGCGGCGCGAGGACCGGGATTGGCGCGGCTGCAACGTAACGATGCCGCACAAGGCGGCGATTATGGACCTCGTCGACGATCCCGGCGACATCCGCGCGACGATCGGCGCGATGAACACCGTTGTGCGGCAACCCGACGGGGCGCTTGTCGGCACCAACACCGATGCCGCGGGCTTCTATGCCCCCCTCGCCGAGACTGATCTCGAAGGTGCGCCGGTCGTCGTGGTCGGCGCGGGCGGGGCGGCGCGCGCCGTGCTCTTCGCCCTTGCGCGGGCGGGTGCGGGGCATGTCACGATCCTCAACCGGTCGCCGCTGAAAGCGATGGGCCTGCTTGCGACTTTCGGCCTCAAGGGCGAGGTGCTCGCGCTCGACGCCGCCCTTCCGCCGGCGGCGCTCGTCGTGAACAGCAGCAGCCTCGGCATGTCCGGCCAGCCGCCGCTGGACCTCGACCTGTCAGAATTGCCCGATGACGCGATCGTCTATGATCTCGTCTATTCCCCCCTGAAGACAGGGCTTCTCGCCGCCGCCGAGGCGCGCGGACTAAGCACGGTCGACGGGCTCGACATGCTGATCGGACAGGCGGCGCTGGCCTTCGAGTTGTTCTTCGGCGTCGCACCGCCCGAAGGACGCGATGACGATCTTCGCGCCCTGCTGATCGCATGACGCACTACAAGCGTCCGGCTTCGCGGCTTCGCAGGCCCTTCATTCTCGGGCTCACCGGGTCGATCGGCATGGGCAAATCGACGGCGGCCGACATGTTCGAACTGGAAGGTGTGCCGGTATTCGACGCCGATGCCGAAGTGCATCGCTTGCAAGGTCCGGGCGGCGCGCTCGTCGCGGCGATCGAAGCGCGCTTTCCGGGGACCACCGGCCCGGCCGGGGTCGACCGGCAGATGTTGGGCCAACGGGTGCTCGGCAACCGGCACGAGCTCGCTGCGCTCGAGGCCATAGTCCATCCCGCGGTCGGACGCGCGCAAAAACGCTTTTTGTCGCGTCACCGGTCGCGCGCATTTGTCGTCCTCGACATCCCGCTTCTGTTCGAAAAAGGGGGGTGGCATCGTGTCGGAGCGATCGCGGTCGTGTCCGCTCCGCTCTGGATCCAGCGCAAGCGGGTCATGCGGCGGCCCGGCATGACCCAGGCAAAGTTCAATTCGATCCGCGCGCTTCAGGTGCCCGACCGGGTAAAGCGGGCGCGCGCCGATTTCGTCATCGAAACGGGCCGTCCGAAAAGCGAGACGCACCGGCAGATTCGTGCCATCGCCTCTTGTTTCCAGACCCGTTAAGGTCCAGATTGAACGCTCGATGCGAGAGATAATTTTCGATACCGAAACCACGGGTCTCGACCCCCGAAACGGGGACCGCCTTGTCGAGATCGGGTGCATCGAGTTGGTCGACCGGCGCGAGACCGGTCGCAACTTCCACGCCTATTTCAACCCCGAACGCGACATGCCGATGGAAGCCGAAGCGGTGCATGGGCTGTCGATTCAATTCCTGTCGGACAAGCCGCTTTTCGCAAGCCGCGTCGACGAGCTTCTGGACTTCCTCGGCGATGCGCCGATGGTCGCGCATAATGCCGCGTTCGACTTCGGTTTCCTGAATGCCGAGCTGGCGCGTTCGGGCCGTCCGGCGCTCGACATGGCGCGCATGTGCTGCACGGTGCAGATGGCGCGCAAACTCCATCCCGGTGCGAAACACAGCCTCGATGCGCTCTGCACCCGCTATGGCATCGACCGCAGCCACCGCGTCAAGCATGGCGCGCTGCTCGACGCCGAATTGCTCGCGCATCTCTATATCGAGATGACCGGCGGTCGGCAGATCGGATTGGGGCTCGCGGCCGATCCCGCGCCGGGCGTGTCGCAGGTCGCGATGCCGGCGGCCGCGCCGGTCCCCGCACGCCCCTATCGCGAACCGCGCCCGCACGCCGCAACCCCGGCCGAGCTCGCGCGTCATACCGAATTCGTCGCCGCACTCAACCAGCCGCTGTGGCACGATAGTCCGTGACGGCCGGCGCGCGTCGCCGGCGTCGAGGCCTTTGAAGGAGAAGAAAAATGGAAATCCGCGTCTCTGGGCACCAGATCGAAACCGGCGAAGCGCTGCAGGCGCATGTGTCGGACCGGATGAACGCGATTGCCGACAAATATTTCTCGCGCGCGATCGGGGCGCACGCGACCTTCGGAAAGGGTCCCCACGACAGTTTCCAGTGTGATATCGTCGCGCATGTGATGCAGGGGCTTGTGCTCAAGGGGCACGGACAGGCGCAGGACGCGCACGTGGCGTTCGAGGGCGCAGCGGAGCGTATCGAAAAACAGCTGAGGCGTTACATGCGGCGGCTCAAGGATCATAATAACGGCGCGCAGCCGTCGCCGACGATCGATGAAATCCAGGATAATGCGAGCTACGTCGTCTTCGACAGCGGCAGCGACGAGGATGATGCTGGCGACGCTCCCGCGATCATTGCTGAAACCCGCGTCGACATTCCGCAAAGCAGCGTGTCCGATGCGGTGATGATGCTCGATCTGCGCGACACCAACGCCCTGCTCTTCGTCAACAGCAAGACCGGGGCGCATAACATGGTCTATCGCCGCCGCGATGGCACGATCGGGTGGGTCGAACCGCAATAGGGGCTGGATTTTTCCCGCCATCCGGACTAAGGGCCCCGCCCAATGATACCCGACCCGGGGTGGCGGGGACTGCCACGATTATCTCCAGACCCACTGCCCCGGCCTGTGCAGGGAGGCAGGCTCTGGCGTTTTGACAGAATTTGATCCGATCCATGAACCTATCCTCTCTCCTCTATCCCGCGACCGTGCGCGCGCATGTGCAGGTCGATTCGAAGAAGGCGCTCTTCCCCTACATCGGCGATCTGGCCGCCCGATCGCTCGGGCTCGATTCGGGAGAGGTTGCCGAGGCTCTGCTCGAGCGCGAGCGGCTCGGCTCGACCGGGTTCGGGCGCGGCATCGCCTTGCCACATGCAAAGATGCCCGACCTTGGCGGGGTGCGGGGTCTGTTTCTCCAGCTCGCGCGTCCGATCGAGTTTCAGGCGGTCGACGGACTGTCGGTCGATCTTCTGTTCGTCCTCCTCTCGCCGCTCGATGCCGGCGCCGATCATCTGAAGGCGCTGGCGGGGGTTTCGCGGATGCTGCGCAACGAAAGCATGGCCGAACGGCTGCGCGGCGCGAAGAACGACGAGGCGCTTTACGCGCTGCTCGTCGACAATGAAGCGCGTGACGCGGCTTGATCGCAGCCGCCGCCTGTCATGGCGCGGCTGACCAGCCGATTTCTCGTTGATCTCCTGATTCGCCGCGCCAATGCTGCCGGCGGGTTTGCGGCGGTGCTGGTTCATGGCGACGAACAGGCGGGGGCGATTCTTGTCCAATGCCGCGATCGCGGCCTCGTCGGACCGCTACTCGAACGGCGCTTCCTGTCCGCAGGGCATTATCTTTGGGAAGCCGTCGGTCCCGATTCGGAACAGGACCCGACAGACCGCGATGCTTATGTGGAACGGCGCAAAAGCGCCGATCCGGACCTGTGGGTGATCGAATTGGACATCGCAAATGCACCACAGCTCGTCGCCGAGTGGGGTTTATTGGCTTGACATTGATGCGGCGCACAATATGTGGCCCGGCACATTGAAAACGCGCAGGTCGCTTCGGGAGTTCCCCGCCAATTCGGGAACTCGCGATCCGAAGCGGACACGCAGTCGGATGATGACCGCAGGCGTAACAGGGCTATAGCCCCCCGCCTGTCATGAGGTTTCGGTTCATCAGCCGCCCTTTTGACGGACACAATGAGTCGTATTCTGAACGCTGCCAGCGTGGCGGCCGTGGCCTTGACTGTCGCGCCCATGCTGTTTCTTGCCGAGCCGGGTTTCGCGTCCGACCTCGGTGCCGATGCAAATGTCCCCGCCATCACGCTCCCGAGTGCCGATGCGCCGGTCGAGGCGCAGGACGCGGACCTGTCGACAGGTTCGACGACTGCCGTCCCCCTTCCCGAAATGGCGCAGCAGCCCGATCCTCCGGTCGAACCCGAAACGGTTCCCGCCGCGACGCTTGCCGCGCTTGTCGATGCGACCCCGCGTCCTCCAGCGATCGAGTCCGAACTGCGCTGCCTGGCCGGCGCGATCTATTTCGAATCGCGCGGCGAATCGCTCGCAGGCCAGCTCGCGGTTGCTCATGTCATCATCAATCGCGCCGAATCACCGCGATTTCCTTCGAGCTATTGCGGCGTCGTCTATCAGCGCAGCCAGTTCAGCTTCCTGCGTCATGGCAAGATGCCGCGCATCCGCGAATCGAGCCCGCAGTGGACCCGTGCGCTCGCGGTGGCCCAGATCGCGCGCGACGGAAGCTGGAAGAACAAGGCGCCCGGCGCGCTGTTCTTCCACGCGCGATATGTGCGCCCCGCCTGGCGCAAGACGCGCGTCGCACAGATCGACAATCACATCTTCTATCGCTGAGCGATAGCGGCGGCGTTGGCGCCCTGCCGATCCGGGCGCGTGACCGGCAACGCCGTTCATTGCCAAGCCAGCTTCGAAGGCGCATCATGGTTTCCATGATGCGCTCCCTCTCGCTCGCCCTCCTCGGCACAGCCGCGCTCGCGCTTTCCGCATGCGCCACGCCGGTACCGCCGGTCGAAGTCACCCGATTCCACGGCGGCGCGGTCGCCGGCTGGACGCAAGGGACGCGCTTCGTGATCGACGACGTGCCCCTTGCCGACACCATGGGCATGGCCAGCGGTATCCGGCCCTCGCTCGAGTGGGACAGCTATCGCGTCGCGGTCGAGCGCCAGCTCGGCCTGCAAGGGTTCGTCCTGGCCGAGGGGCCTGCGGCCGACACCGCGCCGCTCAAGGTGCGTATCGGTCTCGAGCGCAGCGACCGGGCCGGCCCGGGCAAACGATCGCCGGTATCCGTCGGCGTGGGCGGTTCGACGGGCAGCTATGGGTCGGGGGTCGGCCTCGGCGTCGGGATCAATCTCGGTGGCGGACCAAAACCGATGCAGGATATCCGGCTCAGCGTCCGCATCGACGACAGGGCGACGGGGCAAGCGCTATGGGAAGGCCGTGCGGTCGCGGCGATCCCGTTGAAGGCGCCGGCGTCGCAACCCTCGCTCGCGGCGGCGAAATTGTCCGAAGCGCTATTCAGGGACTTTCCCGGGGAATCGGGACGCACTATCAGCGTTCCATGACTATCAGCATCAACGCCGCCTTCGACAGCGGCAATATCGTCGTGGGGTCGATCGCCGGCACCTCTGCCCGCCTGTCCATCCGCAAGGATCGCGATTCGGACTTCTATCAATGGTTTCACTTCAGGGTCGCTTGTGCCGCGGGCGATTCGCTCGACCTTGCGATCGAGGGATTGGCGAACTCCGCCTATCCCGACGGCTGGCCCGGCTATGCCGCCTGCGCCAGCTATGACCGCGAGCATTGGTTCCGGCTCGACACCAGCTATGACGCCGGAACGCTGACGATCCGCCATACCGCCGAAGGCCCGGTGCTCTGGATCGCCTATTTCGCGCCCTATTCCATGGAGCGGCATCACGATCTCGTGGCATCGGTCGCGGAATGCGAGGGCGTCTCCTACCGCTGTCTCGGTACCAGCCTTGAAGGACAGCCGATCGACTGTCTCGAGATGGGAAGCGGCGACACGCACATATGGCTCTATGCGCGCCAGCACCCGGGTGAGAGCATGGCGGAATGGTGGATGGAGGGTGCGCTCGAAAAGCTCACCGATCCGGCCGATCCGCACGCACGGTCGCTGCGGCGGAAGTGCCGCTTCCACATCGTGCCGAACATGAACCCCGACGGCTCGCGGCGCGGCCATCTCAGGACCAATTTCGCGGGCGTGAACCTCAACCGCGAATGGGACAACCCCACCGCCGAACGCAGCCCCGAAGTGCTTTGCGTGCGGAGCGCCATGGATGAAAGCGGCGTCGACTGGGCGATGGACGTGCATGGCGACGAAGCGATCCCCGCGGTTTTCCTTGCCGGGTTCGAAGGCATTCCGTCGCTGAAGGACGAGCAGATGGCCGGCTTCCTCGCCTTCCAGAAAGCACTTGCTGCGAACACGCCCGATTTCCAGACCGAGCTTGGCTATGAAAGTTCGGCGCCGGGCAAGGCGAATCTGTCGATGTCGACCACGCAGCTCGCCGAACGCTTCGGTGCGGTCTCGATGACGCTCGAAATGCCGTTCAAGGACAATCGCGACCTTCCCGACCCCGCCCAGGGCTGGTCGCCGGAACGTTGCAAGCTGCTCGCCCACGCGTGCCTCGCAACGCTGGATCAGATGCTGTGACGCCTGCCTGGCAGGTCGTCGAGGACGATCTGTCGGGCGCGCCGATCCGCGCGCTTCTCGAACGGCATTTTGCGGGAATGCTCGCGAACTCGCCTGCGGGAAGCTGTCATTTCCTGGATTTCGAGGGCCTCAAGGCCCCCGGGGTCACCTTCTGGTCGATCCACCGCGGGGGCGAACTTGCCGGTTGCGGCGCGCTCAGGATGCACGATGCGCGGCATGGCGAGATCAAGTCGATGCGGACCGCCGACGCCTTTCTGCGGCAGGGTGTCGCGGCGTACATGCTGGAGCATATCATCGCCGAAGCAAAGGCGCGCGGTGCCCAGCGGCTCAGCCTCGAAACCGGGTCGGGCCCGGCCTTCGAACCCGCGCACCAGCTCTATCGACGATACGGGTTCGAGGACTGCGGGCCGTTTGCCGATTATCGGCCCGATCCGTTCAGCCGTTTCATGACGCGTATGCTCTAGACGCAGAAACGGGGCCCGGGACGGACCCGGACCCCGTTGCTTCGACTCGTCGGAAGGGCCGGACCGTGGTTCAGGCCGCCTGTTTGCTATCGTCGACCAGCGTCGGCTTGCCGCCGCCGATCGCGATCTTGTGCGGCTTCATCGCGTCGGGCACTTCGCGCACCAGGTCGATCGTGAGCAGCCCGTCGGCGAGGTCGGCCTTGTCGACGCGCACGAAGTCGGCGAGCTGGAAGCGGCGCTCGAAGGCGCGCGTTGCGATGCCGCTGTAAAGCAGCCGGCGTTCTTCGCCTTCCTTCGCGGGCGCCTTGCGGCCGCTGACGGTCAGCATGTTCTGCTGGGCGGTAATGTCGATCTCGTCGCCCTTGAATCCGGCCACCGCGACGGTGATGCGGAAATGATCGTCGGCGATTTTCTCGATATCGAAGGGCGGGTAATTGTCCGCCGAACCGCTGTTCTCGAGGAAATCGAACAACCGGTCGAAGCCGACGGTCGAGCGGCGATAGGGGGTCCAGTCGAAACTGTTACGCATGATGCATTCCTTCCTTGTGCAAAGCGAAGTCATGGGGCGGCGGGAGCCGCGGCCTCGCCCGGTCCCGTTTCGGCGACCGGGCACGATAAAAATGGTAACGGGCGAAACCGTTTCAAGAGGGCCGGTGGCCCTCCCCGCCCGCCCGCGCTATGGGGCGGCGAATCGCGCGTTCGGGCGCCCCCTTCAGGAAGGAAGACAATGCCGCAGCTCATCCTCATCCGCCACGGCCAGTCGCAGTGGAATCTCGAAAACCGCTTCACCGGCTGGTGGGACGTCGACGTCACCGAAAAGGGCGCGGCCGAGGCGTGGGCGGCCGGCGAGTTGATGAAGGAAAAGGGGATCGCGCCCGACACCAGCTTCACTTCGGTTCAAACGCGCGCGATCAAGACGCTCAACCTCGCGCTCGAGGCGATGGGGCGCCTGTGGCTTCCGGTCACCAAGGACTGGCGGCTCAACGAGCGCCACTACGGCGGACTGACCGGACTCGACAAGGCAGAGACGGCGGCAAAACACGGCGACGAACAGGTCAAGATCTGGCGGCGCAGTTTCGACACCCCGCCGCCGCCGCTCGAGGCGGGCTCGCCCTATGACCTGTCGGGCGATCCGCGCTACGCCGGGATCGCCATCCCCGCGACCGAGAGCCTGAAAGACACGATCGCGCGCGTGCTCCCCTATTACGAAAGCGCGATCGCGCCGGAACTCAAGGCGGGAAAGACCGTCCTCATCTCGGCGCACGGCAACAGCCTGCGCGCGCTCGTCAAGCATCTGTCGGGCATTTCCGACGCCGACATCACCGGCCTCGAAATCCCGACCGGCCAGCCGATCGTCTATGATCTCGCTGACGATCTGACGGCGCGCGAGCGTTATTATCTCAGCGAGCGGTAAATCCTGTCGCCCCCGCGAAGGCGGGGGCCGTCATCGGCCTTGCGCAAGATTGCCTGTGGCCCTGCCTTCCGGGGGGTAACGATGCGATCAATCGCGCAGCAGCTCGTTGATCCCGGTCTTCGCGCGGGTCTGCGCATCGACGCGCTTGACGATCACCGCGCAATAGAGCGACGGGCCCGGCGTCCCATCGGGTAGCGGCTTGCCCGGCAGCGAGCCGGGAACGACGACTGCATAGGCCGGGACTTCGCCGACAAAGACCTCGCCCGTGGCGCGGTCGACGATCTTGGTCGACGCGCCGAGGTAGACCCCCATCGACAGCACCGCGCCCTCGCGCACGATCACACCCTCGGCGACCTCGGCGCGCGCGCCAATGAAGGCGCCGTCCTCGATCACCACGGGTCCGGCTTGCAGCGGCTCGAGCACGCCGCCGATCCCCGCGCCGCCCGACAGGTGGACGTTCGCGCCGATCTGCGCGCAGCTACCCACCGTGGCCCACGCGTCGACCATCGATCCTTCGCCGACATGGGCGCCGATATTGACGAAGCTCGGCATCAGAACCGCGCCCTTGCTGATATGGGCGCCCCGGCGGACGATCGATCCGGGGACGGCGCGAAAGCCCGCCTCGCGGAAACGGTTCTCGCCCCAGCCGGCGAATTTCGACGGCACCTTGTCCCACCAGGTCGCGCCGCCGGCGCCTCCGTCGATGATGGCCATGTCGTTCAGGCGAAAAGAGAGCAGCACGGCTTTCTTCAGCCACTGGTTGACCTGCCAATTGCCCGACGCGTCGCGCGCGGCGACACGAAGGCTGCCGTCGTCGAGGCCGGCAATCGCCGTCTCGACCGCTTCGCGCACCGGCCCTTGCGTCGTCACGCTCAGCGTTTCGCGGGCGTCCCATGCGGCGTCGATGGTGGTCTGCAGGTCGGTGCTCATGAAAGTCCCCAGGGTTTCGGTAAAGAATCGAGCCAGTCGCCGATGTCGTTCACGTGGAAATCGACATGGTCCGGCAGGTGGTCGCGATGGCCGCTTTCGCTGCCATTGTCCAGCCACACGGTCGTCATTCCCAGTGCTTTGGCCGGGGTCAGGTTACGCGCCATATCCTCGACGAACAGGCTCTTCGCCGGATCGACCCCCAGATGGCCGATCATGCTGTGATAGGCCGCCGCCTCGGGCTTGGGCGTATAGGCGGTGATGCGGATATCGCAGACCGCGTCGAACAGGTCGGCGATCCCGCGCGCTTCGAGCACGCGGCCGGCATAGTCGGCATCGGCGTTGGTGAAGATCAGCCGCCGCCCGGGCAGGCGTTCGAGGCCGGCGCGCAGCCGCGCGTCGGGCGACAGCCGGTCGAGCGCGATATCGTGGACGTCGCGAAGGAAATCCTCGGGGTCGACGCCGTGGTGGCGCATCAACCCGGCCATCGTCGTGCCATGATCGTGGAAATAGAGCTTCTGGATGCGCCGCGCCTCGATGGCATCGACATCGAGCAGGCGCATGATGAACCCGCCCATGCGTTCGTCGATCAGGTCGAACAGCTTTGCCGACGGGGGATAGAGGGTGTTGTCGAGATCGAAGATCCAGCTGTCGATATGGTCGATGCGCGGGGCCATGCCGCGGCGCTTAGGCGGTCGGCCTGCCGGGGGCAAGGGCGCGGCGCAGCCCCATCCATCTTTCATGCTTCGCCTCGAACCCGATGGTATTCGCGGCGCTGCTCGACGGCAGGTCGACCAGGGTGACTGCGCCGGGTTCGGGCAGTTGCCGCCGCCCTATCGCCGCCGCCTTTCCGCCGTTGAACGCGATCATCCGCAGGTCGGGCAGGCGCGCGACCAGGTCGGCCAGGTCATGCGCCTCGGCCTCGCGGATGTCGCCGTCGCTGCTCGTTCGTCGCTCGGCGCTGCGGATGACATCCCACAGGCCGACGCGCGCCCTGGCGAGCGCGGCAAGGCGGTCCTCATAGTCGAGCATCGCGAGCGGCCGGTCGATCGCCGCGCCGACCAGACGCCAGAACTGGTTGGTCGGATGGGCATAATAGCGCCGCTCGGCAAGCGAACGGGCGCCGGGAAGGCTGCCCAGGATCAGCAGCCTTGCGTCGGCGCCGACATGGGGGGCGAAGCTGGCGTGGCGCGGCGGGACCATTGCGTGTCGCTACCCGCCGCATATCCGCGCCGCAAGCGGCATATCGCTTGACCGAACGGGGAATCGGGGCTAGGGGCGCCCCCGTTCGAAAGCGGCGGACTTCCGTCGGTTCGAATCACAACAGCGCTTGAACATTGCTGGCGCGGATGGAGCCTCCGGAAGATCAGGACGATCGGCCGGGGTCTTTTGCTGTTACAAGGTCGACCGGTTTCACCCTTTGCGGGGCGTTTTCGGCCGGAGCTTCATCCACCGCGGTACAGTAACCGTTCGCTCCGATGGGCGGACATTTGAAGGTGAAGCATTCATGCCCACGATCAACCAGCTGGTCCGCAAGGGCCGGACGCCGCAAAAAGCGAAGTCCAAGGTCCCGGCGATGGAAGCGAACCCGCAGAAGCGCGGCGTTTGCACCCGTGTCTATACGACGACCCCGAAAAAGCCGAACTCGGCGCTCCGCAAGGTGGCCAAGGTTCGCCTGACCAACCAGCGCGAAGTCATTTCCTACATCCCCGGCGAAGGCCACAACCTCCAGGAACACAGCGTCGTGCTGATCCGCGGCGGCCGCGTGCGCGACCTTCCCGGCGTGCGGTACCACGTCCTGCGCGGCGTGCTCGACACCCAGGGTGTGAAGGACCGCAAGCAGAGCCGTTCGAAGTACGGCGCGAAGCGTCCGAAGTGACGTTCACGGGGTGAACGTCATTCCGGACAACCGCTTCGAGCGGTCTATCCGGGATCCATTCACTCCTTCGGCTATTTGATCATCCCGCGAGCGCTTTGCGCCGGGGTGCTGTTGTAAAGGAATATCCCATGGCTCGTCGTCGTCGTCCCGAACGTCGCGAAATTCTGCCCGATCCCCGTTTTGGGGATGTCGTGCTGTCCAAGTTCATGAACAGCGTCATGCTCGACGGCAAGAAGTCCGTCGCCGAAAGCATCGTCTATGGCGCTCTCGAAGCGGTCGAAGCCCGCGCCAAGAAGGAACCGATCGGCGTGTTCCACGAAGCGCTCGCGAACATCCGCCCGAGCATCGAAGTCCGCAGCCGCCGCGTCGGCGGCGCGACCTACCAGGTTCCGGTCGAAGTCCGTCCGGACCGTGCGCAGGCGCTCGCGATCCGCTGGCTGATCACCGCGGCGCGCAACCGCAGCGAGACGACGATGGCCGCGCGCCTGTCGGGCGAGCTGCTCGATGCGTCGAACAACCGCGGCAACGCCGTGAAGAAGCGCGAAGACACGCACCGCATGGCGGAAGCGAACCGCGCCTTCTCGCACTACCGCTGGTAATTGCGGCGGCGCATCGCGCGTCTCGCAATCGCAACAAATCTTCCTATATCGGGGGCGGCCCTTCTGGCTTTCCCCAAAACCCAAGGAAAAGATCATGGCACGCAGCCATCCGCTCGAACGCTATCGCAATTTCGGTATCATGGCGCACATCGACGCCGGCAAGACCACCACGACCGAGCGCATCCTCTATTACACCGGCAAGTCCTACAAGATCGGCGAAGTCCATGACGGCGCCGCAACGATGGACTGGATGGAGCAGGAGCAGGAGCGCGGGATCACCATCACCTCCGCGGCGACCACCTGTCTGTGGAAGGCCGAAGAGGGCCAGGGCCCCGAGCATCGCCTGAACATCATCGACACCCCGGGACACGTCGACTTCACCATCGAGGTCGAGCGTTCGCTTCGCGTCCTCGACGGCGCGGTCGCGGCGTTTGACGGCGTGGCGGGCGTCGAGCCGCAGTCGGAAACCGTGTGGCGCCAGGCCGAGAAGTACAAGGTTCCGCGGATGTGCTTCGTCAACAAGCTCGACCGCACCGGCGCCGATTTCTATTATTGCGTCCAGACGATCATCGATCGCCTCGGCGCGGTGCCGGCGGTGCTTTACCTGCCGATCGGTGCAGAGGGCGACTTCAAGGGCCTCGTCGACCTGGTCAACGAGCGCGCGATCATCTGGAAGGACGAGAGCCTGGGCGCCGAATTCTTCTATGAAGACATTCCCGCCGACCTCGCCGACAAGGCTGCCGAATATCGCGAAAAGCTCGTCGAGCTCGCCGTCGAACAGGACGACGCCGCGATGGAAGCCTATCTCGAAGGTGAAATGCCCGACGTCGCGACGCTGAAGGCGCTGATCCGCAAGGGCACGCTGAACCAGGCGTTCGTGCCGGTGCTGTGCGGCTCGGCGTTCAAGAACAAGGGCGTTCAGCCCCTGCTCGACGCGGTCGTCGACTATCTGCCTTCGCCGCTCGACATCCCCGATGTCCAGGGCATCAACCCCGACAGCGAAGAGCCCGATTCGCGTCCGACTTCGGATGCAGCGCCGCTCTCGATGCTCGCGTTCAAGATCATGAACGACCCGTTCGTCGGTTCGCTCACCTTCGCGCGCATCTATTCGGGTACGCTCTCGAAGGGTACGTATCTGAACTCGGTGAAGGACAAGAAGGAAAAGATCGGCCGTATGCTCCTCATGCACGCCAACTCGCGTGAGGACATCGAGGAAGCCTATGCGGGCGACATCGTTGCGCTCGCCGGCCTCAAGGAAACCACGACGGGCGACACGATCTGCGCGTCGAGCGCGCCGATCATCCTCGAGCGCATGGAATTCCCCGAGCCGGTCATCGAGCTGTCGGTCGAACCCAAGACCAAGGCCGACCAGGAAAAGATGGGCGTCGCGCTCAATCGCCTGGCCGCCGAGGACCCCAGCTTCCGCGTTTCGACCGACCATGAATCGGGCCAGACGATCATCAAGGGCATGGGCGAGCTTCACCTCGACATCCTCGTCGATCGCATGAAGCGCGAATTCAAGGTCGAAGCGAACGTCGGTGCGCCGCAGGTGGCGTATCGCGAGAGCCTCGCGAAGCCGGTCGAGGTCGACTACACCCACAAGAAGCAGTCGGGCGGCTCGGGCCAGTTCGGCCGCGTCAAGGTGCAGGTCACCCCGGGCGAGCGCGGCAGCGGCGTCACCTTCACCGACGAGATCAAGGGCGGCAACATCCCGCGCGAATATATCCCGGCGGTGGAAAAGGGCTTCCGCGAGTCGGCCGAGAACGGTCACATGATCGGCTTCCCGATCATCGACTTCGACATCAAGCTCGTCGACGGCGCCTATCACGACGTCGACTCGTCGGCGCTGGCGTTCGAAATCGCCGGCCGTGCGGCGATGCGCGAAGTCGCGGCAAAGGCGGGCATCAAGCTGCTCGAGCCGGTGATGAAGGTCGAAGTCGTCACCCCCGAGGAGTTCATGGGCGACGTCATCGGCGATCTCAACAGCCGCCGTGGCCAGATCCAGGGCACCGACAGCCGCGGCAACGCGCAGGTGGTCGATGCGATCGTGCCGCTCGCCAACATGTTCGGCTACGTCAACCAGCTGCGCTCGTTCACCCAGGGCCGCGCGCAATATTCGATGCAGTTCTCGCACTATGAAGAAGTGCCGAGCAACGTCGCCGAAGAAGTGAAGGCGAAGATGGCCTGACCGGGTTTCGCCGTGCGGGGGATGCTCCGCACGGCACGACCTGCTCCAAGCGCGGACTTGCGCCGCGCGGAAAGACCGATTAAGGGCGGCGCCTGATTCAGCGGGCTCGTCCAGGACTGATCAACTCAACACGCGAACAAGAAGGTTCAAAATATCATGGCCAAGGCTAAATTTGAGCGGACGAAGCCGCACTGCAACATCGGCACCATCGGTCACGTCGACCATGGCAAGACCTCGCTGACCGCAGCGATCTCGAAGGTTCTGGCGGAAGCCGGCGGCGGCGCTGCCGTGGACTTCGCGAACATCGACAAGGCTCCCGAAGAGCGCGAGCGCGGCATCACCATCTCGACCGCGCACATCGAATATGAAACCGATGCGCGCCACTATGCGCACGTCGACTGCCCGGGCCACGCCGACTATGTGAAGAACATGATCACCGGCGCCGCTCAGATGGACGGCGCGATCCTCGTCGTTTCGGCCGCCGACGGCCCGATGCCGCAGACCAAGGAGCACATCCTGCTCGCGAAGCAGGTCGGCGTTCCGACCATGGTCGTCTTCCTGAACAAGGTCGACCAGGTCGACGATCCCGAGCTGCTCGAGCTCGTCGAACTCGAAATCCGCGAAGAGCTTTCGAAGCGCGACTTCGACGGCGACAATATTCCGATCATCGCGGGTTCGGCGCTCGCCGCCCTCGAAGGCCGCGACGACAACATCGGCAAGGAAGCGATCCTGAAGCTGATGGCTGCCGTCGACGACTGGATCCCGCAGCCCGAGCGTCCGCTCGACAAGCCCTTCCTGATGCCGATCGAGGACGTGTTCTCGATCTCGGGTCGCGGCACCGTCGTCACCGGCCGTGTCGAAACCGGCATCGTCAAGGTTGGCGAAGAAGTCGAAATCGTCGGCATCAAGGACACCAAGAAGACGACCGTCACCGGCGTCGAAATGTTCCGCAAGCTGCTCGACCAGGGCCAGGCCGGCGACAACATCGGTGCGCTGATCCGCGGCGTCGGCCGTGAAGAGGTGGAGCGCGGCCAGGTCCTCGCGAAGCCGGGTTCGATCACTCCGCACACCGAGTTCACCTCGGAAGTGTACGTCCTTTCGAAGGACGAGGGCGGCCGTCACACGCCGTTCTTTGCGAACTATCGTCCGCAGTTCTACTTCCGCACCACCGACGTCACCGGCGAGGTCATCCTCCCCGAGGGCACCGAGATGGTGATGCCGGGCGACAACGTCCAGCTGTCGGTCAAGCTGATTGCCCCGATCGCCATGGACCAGGGCCTGCGCTTCGCGATCCGCGAAGGCGGTCGTACGGTCGGCGCAGGGGTTGTGGCGACGATCACAAAGTAATATAGGGCCGCGAGCCGCGCGATTCGGAATCGATTCGCGCGGCTCGTAGCTTAAAGATTTTGATGGCCGATCCGGCTTCCCGAGCGGGAGCCGGTGCAGGCCATTTCGGCTCTTTCGCATCGTCAGACGGGATTCGACTGGAACAGTCATGGAAACGCAGAATATTCGCATTCGCCTGAAGGCTTTTGATCACCGCGTGCTCGATCAGGCCACCACCGACATCGCCGACACGGCGCGTCGCACCGGAGCGCTTATTCGCGGCCCCATCCCGCTGCCGACGCGTATCGAGAAGTTCACCGTGAACCGCGGCCCGCACATCGACAAGAAGTCGCGCGAGCAGTTCGAGGTGCGCACCCACAAGCGGCTGCTCGACATTGTGCAGCCCACCCCGCAGACGGTCGACGCGCTGATGAAGCTTGACCTCGCCGCGGGCGTGAACGTCGAGATCAAGTTGGCCTAAACGCCAGCGCCGCCCCGGACCCTCGGTCCGGGGTCTCTATCGGCAGGCCGGTTCGCCGCCTGCGCAGACGATAGGGTGGATACCGCCGGTCGCTTCCATCGGAAGCACGAACGACCGGGCTGCGTCCCCCGTCTCGCCGCAAATTCCTTCGGGACATGCGGCACCTCAGCCCGGACGGGGCGATGCATCGAAATCATGGGCTGGGAGGGTAGCCGCCGGGTTTTGCCGGTGGCTTCCCGCAAGCCGTGCGGAATGGTCCGCCCGGCCTCTGTTGAGGAGTTAAGATCATGCGCACTGGCGTGATCGCGAAGAAAATGGGGATGACCCGCCTGTTTCAGGACGACGGCCGCCATGTGCCCGTCACCGTCCTGAGCCTCGAAGGCTGCCAGGTCGTCTCCGTGCGCGATAAGGAACGCGACGGCTATGTAGCGGTCGCACTGGGTGCCGGTTCGGCGAAGGCGAAGAACGTCGCCAAGCCGCAGCGTGGCGCTTATGGCAAGGCCGAGGTCGAACCGAAGGCGAAGGTTGCGGAATTCCGCGTCGCCGACGATGCGGGCCTCGACGTCGGCGCCGAGCTTTCGGCCGACCATTTCGTCGCCGGCCAGATGGTCGACATCCAGGGCGTCACCCAGGGTAAGGGTTTCGCCGGTGCGATGAAGCGCTGGGGCTTCGGCGGTATGCGCGCCAGCCACGGTGTGTCGATCAGCCACCGTGCGCATGGTTCGACGGGTAACCGCCAGGATCCGGGCCGCGTCTTCAAGAACAAGAAGATGGCCGGCCACATGGGCGCGCGCAACCGCACCCAGCAGAATCTCGAGATCGTCCGCACCGACGTCGAGCGCGGCCTCATCTTCGTCAAGGGCTCGGTCCCTGGCTCGAAGGGCGGCTGGCTGATGGTCCGCGATGCGGTCAAGCTGCCGCGCCACCCCGAAGCCCCCTATCCGGCGGGCCTGAAGAGCGCGGCGAACAGCAACCAGGAAGCCCCGGCTGACGCGCCGGTCGAAACGCCGGCCGAAGACGCCGTCGTCGACACCGCGGCCACCGACGGCGCACAGGAGTCCTGATCATGAAGGTCAAGGTTCAGACCATCGACGGCAAGGCCGGTGCCGACATCGATCTCAATGATGCGGTCTTCGGCGTCGATCCGCGTGCCGACATCCTGCACCGCGTCGTCGCCTGGCAGCTCGAAAAGCGCCGCGCTCCCGCGCGGGCCGCTCGCGAGCGCAGCGACGTTGCCCGCACCGGCAAGAAGTTCGGTCGCCAGAAGGGCGGCGGTACGGCCCGTCACGGCGATCGCAAGGCTCCGATCTTCATCGGCGGCGGCAAGGCGCACGGCCCCCGGGCCCGCACCTTCGGCCACTCGCTGAACAAGAAGATCCGCGCGCTCGGCCTGAAGATGGCACTCAGCGACAAGGCGAAGGGCGGCAAGCTCGTCGTTCTCGACACGCTCGAGCTCAAGGACGCGAAGACGAAGGCGCTCGCCGGCAAGCTCGGCAAGCTCGACCTCGGCAACCGCGCGCTCTTCATCGACGGTGATGCCGTGCACGAAAGCTTCGCGATGGCATCGGCCAATCTGATCGGTGTCGACGCGCTGCCCGCGATCGGTGCCAACGTCTATGACATCATGCGCGCCGACACGCTGGTCCTGACCCGCGCGGCGGTCGAAAAGCTGGAGGCACGCTGCAATGGCTAAGGCAAAAACCATCGAAGCGCGTCACTATGACGTGATCCTGTCGCCGGTGATCACCGAAAAGTCGACGCTGCTGAGCGAGAATGACGCGGTCGTGTTCCGCGTCGCGAACGACGCGACGAAGCCGGCCATCAAGGCGGCGGTCGAGGCGCTGTTCGACGTCAAGGTCGTCAGCGTCAACACGCTCGTCACCAAGGGCAAGACCAAGCGCTGGAAGGGCAAGCCCTACACGCGCAGCGACGTGAAGAAGGCGATCGTTCGCCTGGCCGAAGGCCAGTCGATCGACGTCACCACGGGCGTCTGAGCGCGCACGGGAAGGCAAAGAAAATGGCACTCAAATCCTATAATCCGACCAGCCCCGCGCAGCGCGGCCTGATCCTGATCGACCGGTCGAGCCTGTGGAAGGGCAAGCCCGTCAAGGCGCTGACCGAAGGCAAGAGCAAGACCGGCGGCCGCAACAACAAGGGCCATGTCACGTCGCGCGGTATTGGCGGCGGTCACAAGCAGCGTTATCGCGTCGTCGATTTCAAGCGCCGCAAGTGGGGCATGCCCGCGACCGTCGAACGGCTCGAATATGACCCCAACCGCACGGCCTTCATCGCGTTGATCAAATATGAGGACGGCACGCTTGCCTATATCCTCGCACCGCAGCGTCTGGCGGTCGGCGACACGGTGGTTGCCGACAAGAAGACCGACGTGAAGCCGGGCAATGCGATGGAATTGTCGCAGATGCCGGTCGGCACGATCGTCCACAACATCGAGATGAAGCCGGGCAAGGGCGGCCAGATCGCCCGGTCTGCCGGCACCTATGCGCAGGTCGTCGGTCGTGACCGCGGTCTCGTCATCGTGCGTCTCGGCTCGGGCGAGCAGCGCTATATTCGCGGCGAGTGCATGGGCACGGTCGGTGCGGTGTCGAACCCCGACAACACCAACCAGACGCTGGCGAAGGCCGGTCGTCGCCGCTGGATGGGCAAGCGCCCGCTGACCCGCGGCGTCGCCAAGAACCCGGTCGATCACCCGCACGGCGGTGGTGAAGGCCGCACCTCGGGCGGTCGCCATCCGGTTACCCCGTGGGGCAAGCCGACCAAGGGCGCCCGCACGCGCAACAACAAGCAGACCGACAAGATGATCATCCGGTCGCGTCACGCGAAGAAGAAGAGGTAAGTCATGGCTCGCTCGGTCTGGAAGGGTCCGTTCGTGGACCTTCATCTTCTCAAGAAAGCCGAAGCGGCTCAGGACGGCGGCAGCTCTGCCCCGATCAAGACCTGGTCGCGTCGCTCCACCATCCTGCCGCAGTTCGTCGGCCTGACCTTCAACGTCTATAACGGCCGCAAGTTCGTGCCGGTGTCGGTGAACGAGGACATGGTCGGCATGAAGCTGGGTGAATTTGCGCCGACGCGCTTCTTCCCCGGCCACGCGGCCGACAAGAAGGGCAAACGCTAATGGGCAAGGAAAAGTCCCCCCGCCGCGTTGCGGATAACGAGGCTTTGTCGGTGGGCACGCAGATCCGCGGCTCGGCGCAGAAGCTGAACCTCGTCGCCGCGCTGATCCGCGGCCGCAAGGTCGAAGACGCGATGAACATCCTCGCTTTCTCGAAGCGGGCGATGGCGGTCGACGTGCGCAAGGTTCTCGCCAGCGCGGTCGCCAACGCGGAAAACAACCACAACCTCGACGTCGACGCGCTCGTCGTCAAGGAAGCGAGCGTCGGCAAGGCGTTCACGATGAAACGCTGGCACGCACGCGGCCGCGGCAAATCGACCCGCATCGAAAAGCCGTTCAGCCGCATCCGCATCGTCGTGCGCGAACAGGAAGAAGAGGCGTAAGATGGGCCAGAAGAGCAATCCGATCGGCCTGCGCCTGCAGGTCAACCGCACCTGGGACAGCCGCTGGTTCGCCGAAGGGCAGGACTATGGCCGTATGCTGGTCGAGGATCTGAAGATCCGCAAGTCGATTTTCAAGAGCCTGCCGCAGGCCGCGATCTCGAAGGTCGTGATCGAGCGCCCCGCGAAGCTGTGCCGCGTGTCGATCTATGCCGCCCGCCCGGGCGTCATCATCGGCAAGAAGGGCGCCGACATCGAAAAGCTGCGCAAGAAGCTCGGCGAGATGACGGGCAGCGACGTGTCGCTGAACATCGTCGAGATCCGCAAGCCCGAAGTCGACGCCAAGCTCGTCGCGCAGGGCATTGCCGACCAGCTTGAGCGCCGCGTGGCGTTCCGCCGTGCGATGAAGCGCGCGGTGCAGTCGGCGATGCGCCTCGGCGCCGAGGGCATCCGGATCAACTGCGCGGGCCGTCTTGGCGGCGCGGAAATCGCGCGCACCGAATGGTACCGCGAAGGCCGCGTGCCGCTGCACACGCTGCGCGCCAATGTCGACTATGCCGAGGCCGAAGCCCACACCGCCTATGGCGTGTGCGGGATCAAGGTCTGGATCTTCAAGGGCGAGATTCTCGGCCATGACCCGATGGCGACCGACCGGCTGATGCTCGACGCGCAGACGTCGGGCGTGCGCCCGGCGCGCGATGACCGCCGCTAAGGAACGCTGACATGCTGCAACCGAAGAAAACCAAGTTCCGCAAGGCCTTCAAGGGCCGCATCCACGGCAATGCCAAGGGCGGCACCAGCCTGAACTTCGGCTCCTATGGGCTGAAGGCGATGGAACCCGAGCGCATCACCGCGCGCCAGATCGAAGCGGCCCGCCGCGCGATCAGCCGTGCGATCAAGCGCCAGGGCCGCCTGTGGATCCGCGTGTTCCCCGACGTCCCCGTGTCGTCGAAGCCCGCCGAAGTCCGCATGGGCAAGGGCAAGGGTGCCCCCGAATATTGGGCGGCGCGCGTCAAGCCCGGCCGCATCCTGTTCGAACTCGACGGCGTCCCCGGCCCGGTGGCCGCGCTGGCGTTCGAGCGTGCGGCGATGAAGCTGCCGATCAAGACGAAGGTCGTCGCCCGCCTCGGCGACACCTCGCACCTGGAGGGTTGAGGGCCATGGCCAAGACCGAAGACATGACCAAGAAGACCGACGACCAGCTCGCCGAACAGCTTGGCGAACTGAAGCGCGAGGCGTTCAACCTCCGCTTCCAGGCCGCCACCGGCCAGCTCGAAAAGGCGTCGCGGGTCAAGGACGTGCGGCGTTCGATCGCCCGCATCAAGACCGAGCAGACCGCGCGTGTTCGCGCGGCTGCCGCGAAGTAAGGAGAC
Source organism: Sphingopyxis sp. CR5 (assembly GCF_059693785.1). Classification (NCBI taxonomy): domain Bacteria; kingdom Pseudomonadati; phylum Pseudomonadota; class Alphaproteobacteria; order Sphingomonadales; family Sphingopyxidaceae; genus Sphingopyxis; species Sphingopyxis sp. CR5. The sequence continues at coordinate 261,928 of NZ_JCATIE010000004.1, forward strand.
TGTCATGCCGAAGCGCATTCTGACCGGCACGGTGGTGTCCGACAAGGGCGACAAGACCGTCGTGGTGAAAGTGGAGCGGAAGGTGAAGCACCCGCTCTACGGCAAGATCATCCGTCGCTCGAAAAAATATCACGCGCACGATGAGGACAACGCCATCAAGGCTGGCGAAACCGTCCGCATCGAGGAAACGAAGCCGTTTTCGAAGCTGAAGACCTGGAAGGTGCTCGACAAGGTCGAAACCTCCACCAAGCCGAAAGCCGCGGCGGCTCCGAGCGAAGCCGAAGCGTAAGAGTTTCACGGAACCGCCGGGACGGCCCGGTAGGCCAAGGAAGAAGGAAATGCATCGATGATCCAGATGCAGTCACAATTGGAAGTCGCCGACAACAGCGGTGCGAAGCGCGTCCAGTGCATCAAGGTGCTGGGCGGGTCGAAGCGCCGCGTCGCCGGCGTCGGCGACGTCATCGTCGTTTCGATCAAGGAAGCGCAGCCGCGCGGCAAGGTGAAGAAGGGTGACGTGCATCGCGCCGTCATCGTCCGCACCGCCAAGGACGTGCGCCGCGCCGACGGGTCGGTGATCCGTTTCGACAGCAACGCCGCCGTGCTCGTCAACAAGAATGAAGAGCCGATCGGTACCCGTATCTTCGGCCCCGTCGTCCGCGAACTGCGCGGCAAGGGCTGTATGAAGATCATCAGCCTGGCGCCGGAGGTGCTCTGACCATGTCGATGGCCAAGATCAAGAAGGGTGACACCGTCGTCGTCCTGTCCGGCAAGGACAAGGGCAAGACGGGCGAAGTGACCCAGAGCCTGCCCAAGGACGGCAAGGTCGTCGTCGCGGGTGTCAACATCATCACGCGCCACAAGAAGCCGAGCCAGCAGGACCCGCAGGGCGGCCTCGAGCGCAAGGAAGCGCCGCTGCACGTCAGCAAGGTCGCGGTCGCCGACCCCAAGACGGGCAAGCCGACGCGCGTCCGTTTCGAAACCAAGGACGGCAAGAAGGTCCGCGTGGCCGTGAAGTCCGGGGAGACCATCAATGGCTGACAAATACACCCCGCGCATGAAGTCGCGCTATGACGACATGATCGTCAAGGCGATGACCGAGAAGTTCGGTTACAAGAATGCGATGGAAGTTCCGAGGATCGAAAAGATCACGCTCAACATGGGCGTGGGCGACGCGGTCCAGGACAAGAAGAAGGTCGAGACCGCCGCTTCGGAAATGGAGCTGATCTCGGGTCAGAAGCCCGTCATCACCAAGGCGAAGAAGTCGATCGCCGGCTTCAAGCTGCGCGAAGGCATGCCGATCGGTTGCAAGGTCACCCTGCGCCGCGAACGCATGTACGAGTTCCTCGATCGCCTGATCACGATCGCCATGCCGCGCATCCGCGACTTCCGCGGCGTGTCGGCGAAGAGCTTCGACGGCCGTGGCAACTACGCCCTTGGCCTCAAGGAACAGATCATCTTCCCCGAGATCAACTATGACCGCATCGACACGGTGCGGGGCATGGATGTGATCGTCACCACCACCGCTCGCACGGACGAAGAGGCCCGCGAACTGCTCAGGCTGTTCGGCTTCCCCTTCCCGATCGAAGCGCAGGAAAAGGAAGCCGCCTGATCCCGCAGGGACAAGGCAGGCTCTCTTAACAAAGGAAAGAGAACTTAAGTCATGGCGAAACTGAGTTCGGTGAACAAGAACGAGCGTCGCAAGAAGCTGGTGAAGAAATATGCCGGCCGCTACGCGAAGCTGAAGGCCATTGCGGCCGACACCTCGCTCGACGATGGCGAGCGCCTGATCGCGCGCCTCAAGATGGCGGAAATCCCGCGCAACGGCAATCCGACCCGCATCCGCAACCGGTGCGAGCTGACGGGCCGCCCGCGCGCCTATTATCGCAAGTTCCGGCTGTGCCGTGTGCAGCTCCGCGATCTGGCCAACAAGGGCCTGATTCCCGGCGTTGTGAAGTCGAGCTGGTAAGGAAGACGCAAGATGGCAATGACCGATCCTTTGGGTGATATGCTCACCCGCATCCGCAACGGCCAGCAGGCGAAGAAGGACAGCGTCCTGACGCCGGCTTCGACGCTGCGCGTCCGCGTTCTCGACGTGCTCCAGCGCGAAGGCTATATCCGCGGCTACAGCGAAGAAGTGCTGGGCGCCAAGGGCCAGCACAAGGGCATCCGCATCGAGCTGAAATATTTCGAGGGCCAGCCGGCGATCCGCCACGTGGCCCGCGTGTCGAAGCCGGGCCGCCGCGTCTATTCGGGCTCGAAAGAGCTGCCGATCGTGCGCAACGGCCTGGGCATCACCATCGTGTCGACCCCGCGCGGCGTCCTTTCGGATGCCGAGGCTCGCGAGCATAATGTCGGCGGCGAAGTGCTGGCGGAGGTGTTCTGATGTCGCGCATCGGTAAAAAGGCAGTCGCGATCCCCGGCGGTGTCACCGCCGCGATCGACGGCGGCGAGCTGTCGGTGAAGGGCCCGAAGGGCACTTTGGCGATGCCGCTGTCCGACCTGATCAAATATGAAGTCGGCGAGGGCGCCATTTCGGTGCAGCCCGCGAACGACAGCCGCGAAGCGCGTGCCTTCTGGGGCATGCAGCGCACGCTGGTACAGAACCTCGTCACGGGCGTGACCGAGGGCTTTACCAAGGTGCTGGAAATCAGCGGCGTCGGCTATCGTGCCAACTCGCAGGGCAAGACGCTGAAGCTGCAGCTCGGCTACAGCCACGATGTCGATTTCGCGGTGCCCGAAGGCATCGAGATCAAGACGCCGGACAACACGACGATCGAGATCAGCGGCATCGACAAGCAGCAGGTCGGCCAGGTTGCGGCGGAAATCCGCCGTTGGCGCAAGCCCGAACCCTATAAGGGCAAGGGCATCAAATATCGCGGCGAGTACATCTTCCGCAAAGAAGGCAAGAAGAAGTAAGCCATGGCACATCTTACCCCTTTCGAAAAACGCCGCCAGCGCGTGCGTACCGCGCTCCGCAAGCGTGCCGCCGGTCGTCCGCGCCTTTCGGTGCACCGTTCGGGCCGCCACATCTATGCGCAGCTCATCGATGACGCCGCCGGCAAGACGCTGGCTGCGGCCTCGACGCTCGACAAGGATGTCCGTGGCAAGGCTTCGGGAGCGACCGCTGCGGCGGCCGCCGATGTCGGCAAGCGCCTCGCCGCCGCCGCAAAGAAGGCTGGCGTGACTGCGGTCGTGTTCGACCGCGGCGGCTTCCTGTTCCACGGGCGCATCAAGGCGCTGGCCGACGCGGCCCGTGAAGGCGGATTGGAGTTTTAATGATGGCAGACGAAAACAGCACCGGTCAGGGCAACCAGCCCGAAGCGACCCTGGCGCCCGAAACGACCAACGCCGAAGTCACGAACCAGGCCCCGCGCCGTGGCCGTGGTGGCCGCGATGGCGGGCGGGGCGGCCGTGACGGTGGCCGTGGCCGCCGCGACGATCGTCGTCCGCGCGACGAGGATGGCGGCGAAGAGCTGATCGAAAAGCTCGTCCACATCAACCGCGTTTCGAAGACGGTGAAGGGCGGCAAGCGCTTCGGTTTCGCCGCGCTGGTCGTCGTCGGCGACGGCAAGGGCCGCGCAGGCTTCGGCCACGGCAAGGCCCGCGAGGTTCCCGAGGCGATTTCGAAGGCGACCGCTGCGGCGAAGAAGGCGATGATCCGCGTTCCGCTGCGCGATGGCCGCACGCTGCACCACGATGGCCGCGGCCACTTCGGTGCGGGCAAGGTGACGCTGCGGTCGGCGCCTGCGGGTACCGGCATCATCGCCGGCGGTCCGATGCGCGCCGTGTTCGAATCGCTGGGCGTTGCCGATGTGGTGACCAAGTCGGTCGGCACGTCGAACCCCTATAACATGATCCGCGCGACCTTCGAGGCGCTGGGCGAACAGACCAGCCCGAAATCGGTGGCGCAGCGTCGCGGCAAGAAGGTGTCGGACCTCATCAAGCGCGGCGGTGCGTCCGATCGCGTGGCCGAGGCCGAAGCCGCCGCGGTGACGGAGTAAGACCATGGCCGACAAAAAGATCAAGATTCGCCAGATCGGTTCGCCGATCCGCCGGCCGAAGGACCAGCGTGCCATCCTGACCGGGCTCGGGCTCGGCAAGATGCACCGCGAGGTCGAGCTGGTCGACACGCCCGAAGTGCGCGGCATGATCCGCAAGCTGCCGCACATGGTGGAAATCGTCGAGGGTTAAGCCGCGATGAAGCTCTATCGCCTGTTGACCGGTCCCGACGACAGCGCCTTTTGCGCGCGCGTCGAGGGACTGCTCAACCGGGGGTGGCAGCTTCATGGAAGCCCCGCGATCACCAGCGTCGATGGCCGCGCCCATGTCGCGCAGGCCATCGTGATGGAAAAGGCCGGACCTTATCCCGGCTTTCAGCCATCGAGCGAAATCGAACCGGACTGACCCTCGTCGGTCCATAGCGCGAACACAGCGAAAGCGAGTGCAACATGACTATCAAGATCAACGAACTTCGTGACAACAACGGCGCCCGCAAGGGCCGCATGCGCGTCGGACGCGGCATCGGCTCGGGCAAGGGCAAGACCGGCGGCCGCGGCCAGAAGGGCCAGAAGGCGCGCAGCGGCGTTGCGATCAACGGCTTCGAGGGCGGCCAGATGCCGCTCCACATGCGCATCCCGAAGCGCGGCTTCAACAATATCTTCGCCAAGGATTATGCGATCGTGAATCTGGGCCAGGTCCAGAAGCTGGTCGATGCGAAGAAGCTCGATGCGAAGAAGACGGTCGACCACGACGCGCTCAAGGCGGCGGGCGTTGCCCGCGGCGGCAAGGATGGCGTCCGCCTGCTCGCCAAGGGCGAATTGACCGCGAAGCTGAATTTCGCCGTGGCCGGCGCGTCGAAGGGCGCGATCGAGGCGGTCGAGAAGGCCGGCGGCAAGGTCGAACTGCCGGCGGCCGAAGACGCGAAGGCGGAATAATCCAATATCCCCTCCTCTTCAGAGGAGGGGCAGCGGAACTTGCGAGCTTGCTCGCTAGTGAAGCGGGGTGGTGCCCTCGGGCCTGGCGCTAGGTCGCACTCACCACCCCAAACCCCTCCTCTGAAGAGGAGGGGCTTAAATGGAAGGCCATTCCCCTTGCGCTTCGTGTCCCGCGAACGCACATAGGCGCCGGGTCGCGGGGGGCGCGGTCCGAAACCTGAGGAAAATACCCATGGCCTCTCGCGCCGACCAGCTTGCTTCCAACCTGAACTTTTCGAAGTTCGGCCAGGCGACCGAACTCAAGAACCGCATCTGGTTCACGATCGGCGCGCTGATCGTCTTCCGCTTCCTGTCGTTCGTGCCGCTCCCCGGGGTCGACCCCGTTGCGCTGTCGCGGCTTTATACGCAGGCGGCTTCGGGCGGCGTCCTCGACATCTTCAACACCTTTTCGGGCGGCAGCCTGGAGCGCATGAGCATCATCGCGCTCGGCGTCATGCCCTATATCACGGCGTCGATCGTCGTTCAGCTCGCCGCGGCGCTGTCCCCCAGCCTCGCGGCCCTCAAGAAAGAGGGCGAAAGCGGGCGCAAGAAGCTCAACCAATATACGCGCTACGGCACCGTCGCGCTGACCGCGATCCAGGGCTATTTCATCGCCGTCGGCCTTGAAACCCTCGGGCAGAGCCAGGGCATCGGCGCGGTCGTCGATCCGGGCATGCTGTTCCGCATCGGCGCGGTGATCAGCATCGTCGGCGGCACACTCTTCCTGATGTGGCTCGGCGAGCAGATCACGAGCCGCGGGATCGGCAACGGCGTGTCGCTGATCATCATGGCGGGTATCCTCGCGCAGCTGCCGCGCAGCTTTGCCCAGATGTTCACCCAGGTGCGCGAAGGCTCGATGGGCGGTGGCACGATCGTCGCGGTCATCGGCGGTGCGATCGTCATCATCGCCTTCATCAGCTTCATGGAGCGCGCACAGCGCCGCGTGCTCGTCCAATATCCGAAGCGCGCGACCCAGCGCGGGGTGATGCAGGCCGATCGCAGCCACCTGCCGCTCAAGGTCAATACCGCGGGCGTGATCCCGCCGATCTTCGCCTCGTCGCTGCTGCTGATGCCGCTCACCGTCACCCAGATGCTCGGCAACCGCGTGTCGGGCGAATCGGCGTGGGGCGACTTCCTGATCACGCTCAACCAGTATCTCGCGCACGGTCAGCCGCTCTATATGGCGCTCTATGCCGGCGGCATCATCTTCTTCTGTTTCTTCTATGTCGCGGTGGTCTTCAATCCCGAAGAAACCGCCGACAATCTGAAGCGGCAGAACGGCTTCATCCCCGGCATCCGCCCGGGCAAGAACACCGCCGCCTACCTCGACTTCGTGCTGACGCGCATCACCGTGATCGGGGCGATCTATCTGGCGCTGATCTGCCTCGTCCCCGAATATTTCATCGCGGGTACCGGCCTGCCTTTCCGCCTCGGCGGCACCAGCCTGCTCATCATCGTCAATGTGACGATCGACACGATCACCCAGATCCAGAGCCACATGCTCGCCCATCAATATGGCGACCTCATCAAGAAGTCGAAATTGAAGGGCGGCGTTGCACGTCGCTGATCGGTGCGTTACGGCCGGCGCGATTGTGTAGGGAGACAGGGGCTTTCATGACGCTGAACATCATCCTGCTTGGCCCGCCGGGGGCGGGAAAGGGCACGCAGGCTTCGCGCCTCGAAACCGAACATGGCATGGTCCAGCTTTCGACCGGCGACATGCTGCGCGCCGCGGTGAAGGCGGGGACGCCAACGGGGCTGCAAGCCAAGGCGGTGATGGATGCGGGCGAACTGGTCTCCGATGCGATCGTTTCGGGCCTGATCGGCGAACGGCTCGACGAACTCGGTCCCGACGTGTCGGTGATCTTCGATGGCTATCCGCGCACCGCCGCACAGGCCGAGGCGCTCGACACGATTCTCTCGACCCGCGGACGCAAGCTCGATCATGTCATCGAACTGGTGGTCGAGGAGGACGCGCTCGTCGATCGTATCACCGGTCGCTTTTCCTGCGCGAAATGCGGCGCGGGCTATCACGACCGCTACAAGCTGCCCAAGGTCGCCGACACCTGCGACAAATGCGGCAGCCATGAATTCAAGCGCCGGCCCGACGACAATGAGGAAACGGTGCGGACGCGGATGGCCGAATATCGCGCCAAGACCGCGCCGATCCTGCCGATCTACGAGGAGCGCGGCATCGTGGCGCATGTCGACGGCATGGCGCCGATCGACGAGGTGAACGACGCGATCGAAACGATCCTCGCGACCGCGACGGCCTAGCCAGCGCCTCGGCCTCCGGCTAAACGGAGGAAAAGGGGGGCAGGGCGATGCAGTATCGAATTGCGATCATGCTGGTATCGGCGGCGCTCGTCGGCGCGCCGGCACAGGCGAAGGTCATCGACGAAGGCGACATCGGCTTTACCGTCGCCCATACGGCGCAGGTCGCCGCATCCCCCGACGCGGTGTGGACGATGCTTCGGGCGCCCGACAAATGGTGGTCCGCCGAGCATAGCTGGTCGGGCGACGCCGCGAACTTCTGGCTCGACGCGCAGGCGGGGGGCTGTTTCTGCGAAAAACTTCCGGGCGCCGACGGCGCGATGGGCAGCGTCCAGCACGCCCGGATCATCTTCGCCCAGCCCGGGCGAATGATGCGTCTGTCGGGCGCGTTCGGGCCGCTGCAGGGCGAAGCGGTCACGGGCACGCTGACCGTCCAGATCAAGCCGACCGAGGCGGGCTCCGCGATCCGCTTCGATTATGTCGTCGGCGGTTATATGCGCTTCAAGGTCGGCGAGGTCGCACCCGCTGTCGACAAGGTGATCGGCGAACAGCTCGTCATGCTCGCCCAGGCGCTCGGCGGTGCGCTGCCGGTGCGGGGCGACAAAGCCGATGCGCCGGCCGACGAGGCGAAACCCGGGTCCGACGCGCCCGCGAAAGAGGAACCGAGCCTCGACGAGGCGATGGCCGATCTGCTGACGGGCGACGCCGCGACCGGCGGCGCGGGTGACGATTAACGCTCCGGTTTGTCGCGCAGCTTGGCGAGTGCGGCGAACGGTCCCGCCTGTTCTTCGCTGAGCACGCCCTTTTCGGCAAGGATCCGGTCGGCGTCGGGGTGGCGCGGGAAGGGATCGAGCGCGAGCGACAACGTCTGCACCGCCGCTTCGCCAAGGTCGGCCCGGTCGCCTTCGAGCGGCAGTATGTCGCAATCGGCGCTGCCTATCTCCACCTCTTCCTCGTCCGCTGCGTCGGGCATGGCTTCGCGCAGAAAGCGCAGGTCAAAGGATTCGCGAATCGTCGCCGGGACGGGCAGGTCGGTCGCGGCACACGCCTGCACGACGTCGGCCTCGACCGAGCCGGTCGCCGCGATCCCGCCCGCGACCGCGCGCAGTTCGGCCTCGACCGCAAAGCGATCGAGCGCGACGATCCCGAGCCGGGCCGCGATCGCCGCCCTCGCGTCGGCGTCGGCTTCGAGCGCGACGTGCCGCCCTTGCGTCGCCTCGGCGAGCGTGACGATGTGCGGGAATTCCCCGTCGCTCATGCGCCGGGTCCGGGCAAGCGTTCGGCCTTGATCAGCGTGGCGACGGGCATCGCGGCCAGCGCGCCGCGCAGCGCCGCGACCTCGGCGGCGACATGGTCGAGCCCCGCCTCCGCCGGTGCCGTTCCGCGCCACAGGTTGCGCACCAGCGCCTGCCGCAACGCGTCGGACCCGTCGGCGGCGCGATAGGCACCCAGCCGGCCGCCGAGCGCGCCGACCATCCGCCCGATCTGCTTGCCGACCACCATGTCGCCGAAGCCGATCTGGCGGATCTGGCCGTCCATGTCGTCGACGAACAATTCGGTCAGCTGAACCCCGGCCGCGGCCCGCGCCGGATCGTCGTCGATGCGATGAAGCACGAGCGACAGCACCAGGCAGATCATGTCGAACCGCCCGTCGAGCGTGTCGGGTACGCCGCCGTCGCGATACCAATGCGGCGCGCGCGCGACATCGACGACCGCCGACCATAGCGGCCGCAGCGCCTCGCGCGGGTCGGGGGTGGACCGAAAGAGTTTGCGCAGCGAAATCATCCCGACCGCTTAGGCGCATTCGGCGGCGCCGAAAAGGGGGCGTGCGAGTCAGCTTCCAGCAAGCTTCGGCCCGCCACAAGCGGCTTGTGTGCGTCGCCCGCTTGCGGTTAAGAGGCGCGAGACAATGCGCAGCCGATCGCTGCCGGCCGCCGGGGCGGGCGGTCGGGTGAGGCCGGGGCTGCGCGACGGAGACTGTTGATGCCGAATGCCAAGCCTGCCTATGTCGCCCCTCGCCTGCGCCTGATCGCGGCGGGGCTGATCGTTGCGTTGACGGCGAGCGGCTGCGCGCAACTTCGCGGGCGCCAGGGCTATGTCGTCGATCCGACGCTGACCCAGGCGATCACGCCGGGCGTCGATAATCGCGAATCGGTCGAAAAGACCCTTGGCCATCCGACGTTCGTCAGCCAGTTCAGCGACAAGGAATATTATTATCTGTCGCGCGAAACCCGCCAGCTCGCTTTCGCCCGGCCGCGCCCGGTGACGCAGGACGTGATGCGCGTCCGCTTCGATGCGCAAGGCAATGTCGTGGCGGTCGACCACACCGGTCTCGACCTCGTCAGCCGGATCAGCCCCGAAGGCGACAAGACCCCGACGCTCGGTCGCGACCGCAGCTTCTTCGAGGATATCTTCGGCAATATCGGCGCAGTGGGCGCCGCCGGCATGGGCCCGTCGGGCGGCAACACCGGACCTTAGTTTGGCGCCGCCCCCGCCTTCGCGGGGGCGACGTCTCACTCTGCGCAGGACAAATCTTATCCCGTGATCCCGCCCGCGGCGAGCACCGCCAGGGTGACGAGGTCCGAGGCGGGCGAGGCCATCGTCGCGACCTGCACCGGCTTTTCCATCCCGACGAGCACCGGGCCGATCACCGCGCCGCTGCCCAGCTCGCGCAGCAGCTTGGCCGACAGGTTCGCCGATTGCAGCCCCGGCATGACCAGCACGTTCGCGGGCCCGGACAGGCGGCAGAAGGGATAGTTTTTCATCAGCCGCTCGTTCAGCGCGACGTCGGGCGCCATTTCGCCTTCATATTCGAACTCGGGCTGGCGATCGTCGAGGATGTGGACCGCCTCGCGGATATTGTCGAGCCACGATCCCGGCGGGTTGCCGAAGGTCGAATAGGAGAGGAAGGCGACGCGCGGTTCGTGCCCCATGCGGCGCGCGACCTGTGCGGTGCGCTCGGCGATGTCGGCGAGCATTTCGGCCGACGGGCGCTCGTTCACCGTGGTGTCGGCGATGAAGATCGTGTGCTGCTGCCCGACCCAGATGTGCATGCCGAACGGGGTCTTGCCCTCGGCATGGTCGATCACGCGGCGCACCTCGCGCATCGTCTGCGCATAGGTGCGCGTGACGCCGGTGATCATCGCGTCGCCGAGCCCCAGCTTGAGCAGCAGCGAACCAAAGATGTTGCGGTCGCGATTGACCATGCGCTCGCAGTCGCGGCGCAGATAGCCGCGGCGCTGGAGCCGCTTGTAGAGCATGTCGACCATTTCGGGCACGTGCGGCGAATTGACGCTGTTGTGCACCTCATAGCTTTCGGGATCGGCGACCCCCAGCTCGCGCAGCTTGTCGTGCAGCCCCTCGCGCCCGACGAGCACGGGGATGCCGTATCCGCCCTCGCGGAACTGGATCGCCGCGCGCATCACCACTTCCTCCTCGCCCTCGGCAAAGACGACGCGCTTCGGATTCTTGCGCGCCGCTTCATAGGCGAGGGTCAGCACCGACGTCGTCGGGTTGAGCCGCGCGCGCAGGCTGGTGCGATAGGCGTCGAGGTCGGCGATCGGCTTTTGCGCCACCCCCGATTCGCTCGCCGCCTTGGCGACCGCTGCGGGGACGATCTCCATCAGCCGCGGGTCGAAGGGGGAGGGGATGATATAGTCGGGGCCAAAGCTCGACGCGCGCCCGCCATAGGCCGCGGCAACCTCCTCGGGCACCTGCTGGCGTGCGAGCTCGGCGATCGCATGCGCCGCGGCGATCTTCATCTCCTCGTTGATCGCGGTCGCGCGCACGTCGAGCGCGCCGCGAAAGATGAAGGGGAAGCACAGCACATTGTTGACCTGGTTCGGATAGTCCGAACGGCCGGTGGCGATGATCGCGTCGGGCCGCGCCGCGCGCGCATCGGGCGGCGAGATTTCGGGATCGGGGTTCGCCATCGCAAAGATGATCGGCGCGGGCGCCATGTCCTTGACCATCTCGGGCTTGAGCGCGCCGGCGGCCGAGAGGCCCAGGAACACATCGGCGCCGACCAGCGCCTGCGTCAGGTCGCGCGCCTCGGTCGGTACCGCATGCGCCGACTTCCACTGGTCCATGCCCTCGGTGCGGCCCTGATAGATGGTGCCCTTGCGGTCGCACATGATGACATGGTCGTGCGGGACACCCATCGCCTTGATCAGCTCGGTGCAGGCGATCGCCGCCGCCCCCGCGCCGTTGACCACGACCTTGATATCCTTCAGCTCGCGCCCGGTCAGGTGACACGCGTTGATCAGCCCGGCGGCGGTGATGATCGCGGTGCCGTGCTGGTCGTCGTGGAACACCGGGATGTTCATTTTCTCTTTCAGCGCCGCTTCGATGATGAAGCAGTTGGGCGCTGCGATATCCTCGAGATTGATGCCGCCGAAGCTGGGTTCGAGCAGCTCGACCGCGTCGATGAATGCTTGCGGGTCCTCGGTCTTCAGCTCGAGGTCGATCGAATCGACGTCGGCAAAGCGCTTGAACAGCACCGCCTTGCCTTCCATCACCGGCTTCGAGGCGAGCGCGCCGAGATTGCCGAGCCCCAGGATCGCGGTGCCGTTCGAGATCACCGCGACGAGGTTGCCCTTGGCCGTATAGTCATAGGCCTTCGCTGGATCATCGGCGATCGCGTTCACCGGGACGGCGACGCCGGGCGAATAGGCGAGGCTGAGGTCGCGCTGCGTCGCCATCGGCTTCGACGCGACGATCTCGATTTTCCCGGGGCGGCCATAGCTGTGGTAAAGCAGCGCCTCGCGGTCGGAAAATTGCACCTTGCTGCCGCTGTCCATAATCTATCCTCTCGAAATCAAAACAAGATGCGCGCCCGAGCCTTTCCCCTAGCGCCGCCTCGTCAAAATGAAACCGTGAATGTGGGCGCGGCGATGAAGCCGGGACGGATTTCGGGCTGAAGTTCCTCCCCATCGCTGCGCGGCAGGGAGGAGCTTATCCTGTTCCGTCACCCCGGACTTGATCCGGGGTCCACTGGCGCGGCGCTGAAAGAATGGATCCCGGATCAAGTCCGGGATGACGAAGGAGAGGAAATGGCGCCGACTGCCTCCCGGAAGCCGTCTTCGAACGCGATCTGACGACCACCGACGATGGTTGCCGACGTAGGGCCGCTGTGCGATGTAAATTTCATGGGGGAAATTCTTCGACGGATCGCCGGGGTGGCATTGTTATCGGTTTGCTTCTGCGCCGTTACCGCATGTGCGGAAGGATGGAAGGCGAGCGAGGCTGAGAGCCGCAATTGGCTTCCCGGCGCATATCCTCATCTCCGGCGCGTAATCGTGCTCTTGCGAATGTGCCAGCCAACCCGTTCAAGTGGATATCAGACCATTTGGGTCGATGGCTCGAATGATGACGTGAAGCCTCGCTGCTCGTTAGGGGACGATGGTCAGATTGCGGAGATTCGCAATGAGTTACGGGCGGCGCACCTTCTAGGTGTGAATTATTTGCCGAGCGGTGATTCTCGCGTCCCGGTGAGTTGGGCCGAGTTCATCCTGTTCAGAGAGGGCATTGTGACGTCCGGCTCGATGACGTCCGTGAAATACGAAGCCAAGCCTCAGCCCTGCGAAGCGACATCCGACGGAGACGAAAGCTTCCGCGTCCTGTATCGGCCGATCACGTCTGCACCTTGTCGATGGTTTTGGGTGCGTTCAGAGGGCTGAAAACTGACGTCGCTGCCTATCCCAAAACCCCGATAACTGCACCGCCACCTTGCCATGCCGCCCCCAATCCCTATGCAGGGGGCGATGCCCGCCACCGCTCGAAAACCCGCGAACAGCAACGCCGCTCCCGCCGCCGCGACGCCGATGATGGCGCAATATTGGGCGCTCAAGGAAAAAGCGGGCGATTGCCTGCTTTTCTATCGCATGGGCGACTTTTTCGAGCTGTTCTTCGACGATGCGAAGGCGGCGGCCTCGACGCTCGACATCGCGCTCACCGCGCGCGGCGAGCATGGCGGCGCGCCGGTGCCGATGTGCGGCGTGCCCGTCCATGCGGCCGAATCCTACCTCGCGCGGCTCATCAAGGCGGGGCACCGCGTCGCGATCGCCGAACAGGTTGAAACCCCTGCGGAGGCCAAGGCGCGCGGCGGGTCGAAGGCGCTCGTCGCGCGCGACATCGTGCGCTTCGTCACCGCCGGCACGCTGACCGAAGAGGCGCTGCTCGAAGGGCGCAGCGCGAACCGTCTCGCCGCGCTCGCCGAAGTCGGGAGCGAAGGCAGCGTCGCGATCGCCGCCGCCGACATTTCGACCGGCCGGTTCGAGGTCGTCGCGGTCGCCCCCGCGCAGGTCGAGGCCGAGCTCGCGCGGCTCGCGCCGTCCGAGCTGCTGGTGAGCGAGGCGGCGGCGGAGCTGCCCGCCTGGGGCGCGCGCCAGCTCGTGCGGCGCCCGGCGCCGGATTTTGCGAGCGAAGCCGGGCGGAAACGGCTCGAAGCGCTGTTCGGGGTGCAGACGCTCGACGGCTTCGGCCAGTTCGGCCGCGGCGAATGCGCGGCGATGGGCGCGCTCGCCGCCTATCTCGACCATGTCGCGACCGGCCAGCCGATCTTCCTCCAGCCGCCGGTGCGCCTGTCGGCGTCGGACCGCATGGCGATCGACGCGGCAACGCGCGAAAGCCTCGAGCTTGTCCGCACGATGGAGGGGACGCGCGAGGGCAGCCTGCTCGGCACCATCGACCGCACGGTGACCGCGGCGGGCGCGCGGCTGCTCGCCGACGATCTGGCGAGCCCGCTCACCGACCGGGCTGCGATCCTCGACCGGCTCGATTTCGTCGATGCGCTCGCGCGCGACGCCTTGTGGCGCGCCGAGCTGCGCGCCGACCTGCGCGCGCTGCCCGACGCCGGGCGCGCGCTCGGCCGGCTCGTCGCGGGGCGCGGCGGCCCGCGCGATCTGGCGCAGCTTCGCGATGCGCTCGGCGGCGCGCGGCTGCTGCGCGAACGGCTCGCGCGGCGCGGCGATCTGCCGCCCTTACTGGCGCGGCTGCTGCCGGGACTCGACGGGCATGGCGTGCTCGTCGACGAACTGACGCGCGCGCTGATCGAAACGCCGCCGGTCGATGCGGCGCAGGGCGGCTATGTCGCCGAGGGCTATGACGCCGCGCTCGACGCGCTGCGCGAAACCGCGCGCGACGGACGCAAGGCGATCGCTGCGCTCGAGGCGCAATATCGCGAACGCACCGGCATCGCCTCCTTGAAGATCCGCCACAATGGCGTGCTCGGCTATCATGTCGAGGTACCCGCGAAGCATGCCGACGCGCTGATGGCGCCCACGTCGGGCTTTACCCATCGCCAGACGCTCGCGGGCGTCGTGCGCTTCAACTCGGCCGATCTGCACGAGGCCGCGAGCCGGGTGACGCAGGCGGGCGTCCACGCGCTCGCGGCCGAGGCCGCGCATCTCGAGGCGCTCACCGAACAGGCGACGCAGCGGCGCGAGGCGATCGCCGCGAGCTGCGACGTGCTCGCGCGGATCGACGTCGCCGCCGCGCTCGCCGACCATGCGATGAGCCACAATTGGTGCCGCCCCGATCTCGCGGACGAGCCGTGCCTCGAGGTCGGCGGCGGGCGGCATCCGGTGGTCGAGGCGGCGCTCGCAAAGGGCGGCGAGCGCTTCGTCCCCAACGATGTCTCCCTTTCGGAGGCCGACCGGCTGTGGCTCGTCACCGGCCCCAATATGGGCGGTAAATCGACCTTCCTCAGGCAGAATGCGCTGATCGTCGTTCTTGCGCAGGCGGGCGCCTTCGTTCCCGCGAACGCGGCGAAGTTGGGGCTCGTCGACCGGCTGTTCAGCCGCGTCGGGGCGAGCGACAATCTCGCGCGCGGGCGCTCGACCTTCATGGTCGAAATGGTCGAAACCGCCGCGATTCTCGCGCAGGCGACGCCCGACAGCTTCGTGATCCTCGACGAGGTCGGGCGCGGCACCTCGACCTATGACGGGCTCGCGCTCGCCTGGTCGGTGGTCGAGGCGGTGCATGAGGTCAACCGCTGCCGCTGCCTGTTCGCGACGCATTATCACGAGCTCACACGCCTCGCCGAGACGCTCGATGCGCTGTCGCTCCACCATGTCCGCGCGCGCGAATGGCAGGGCGATCTGGTGCTGCTCCACGAACTTGCAGAGGGACCGGCGGACCGCAGCTACGGCCTTGCGGTCGCGCGGCTCGCGGGGGTGCCGGCCGGCGTCGTCAAGCGCGCCGAGGCGGTGCTCGCGAAGCTCGAGGCGGGGCGCCAGGCAACCGGCGGACTCGCCGCGGGACTCGACGACCTGCCGCTTTTCGCCGCGACGCTGGCCGAGGCGCCGGCGGAGGCGGCCGATGCGCTGCGAACCGCGCTCGCCGACATCGATCCCGATGCGCTGGCACCGCGCGAGGCGCTCGACGCGCTCTATCGGCTCAAGCAGATATTGGCGGAGGGGGCATGAGCGAGCTGTTCGCCAATCTCGAGGGACGCCGCGCGATCATCGACCGGCGCGCGGTGGCCGAGCGGCTCGAGGCGCTCGCCGTCGAAACGAACGACAGCGGCAAGCGACGCCGCGCGCTCGTCGACGAGCTCAAGGCCGCGCTCGAACAGGGCCGGGCGGAGGTCGCGCGCCGCCTGGTCGCACAACCGTCGTCGGGGCGCATCGCGGCGCAGGCGACCGCCTTCCTGATCGACCAGATCGTCCGTCTTTCGTACGACTTCACGGTCGATCACCTCTACCCCGCGGGCAATCGCTCGGCGGGCGAGCGGATCACGGTCATCGCGGTCGGCGGTTATGGTCGCGGCGAAATGGCGCCGTTCAGCGACGTCGACATCGGCTTCCTCACCCCGTTCAAGCAGACGAGCTGGACCGAACAGGTGATCGAGGCACAGCTCTATACGCTGTGGGATCTGGGGCTGAAGGTCGGCCATTCGTCGCGCTCGTTGGACGAGATGGTGCGCGCGGCAAAAGACGATCTCACCATCACCACCGCGCTGCTCGAAGGGCGCTTCGTCTGGGGCGACCGCGATCTTTACGATGCCGCCGCGGCGCGGTTCGATGCAGAGGTCGTCGCGGGCAATGCGCGCAGCTTCGTCGCCGAAAAGCTCGCCGAGCGCGACGAGCGGCACAAGAGGATGGGCGATTCGCGCTACGTCGTCGAACCCAATGTGAAGGAAGGGAAGGGGGGGCTGCGCGACCTTCACACCCTGTTCTGGATCGGCAAGTTCATCCACCGCGTCCGCACCGTCCCAGAACTCGTCGACGCGGGGCTGCTCACCGCAAAGGAGCTCCGGCAATTTTCGCGGGCCGAAAATTTCCTGCTCGCGGTGCGCTGCCATCTCCATATCCTCGCGGGGCGCGCCGAGGACCGGCTGACCTTCGATTTCCAGCGCGAGATCGCGGCGCGGATGCAGTTCGCCGACCGGCCGGGCAAGAGCCCCGTCGAGCGCTTCATGCAGCTCTATTTCCTCCACGCCAAAAGCGTCGGCGATCTGACCGGCACCTTCCTCGCGCATCTCGACGAACAGATGGCGGCGCGCGGGCGGCGCTTCCTGCCTTCGATCCGGCGCCGGCCGGGCAAGCTAAACGGATTCGTGCTCGACCGCGGCCGGCTCGCGCTACCCTCGGACGATTTCTTTCAGGCCGACCCGGTGCGCCTGCTCGAAATCTTTGCGCTCGCCGACAGGCACGGGCTCGAAATCCATCCGCAGGCGATGCGCCAGGCGCGCCACGATGCGAAGCTGATCGACGGCAAGGTGCGGCGCACCGCGCGCGCGGATGCGCTGTTCCTCGATGTCCTCACCAGCCCGCGCGACCCCGAAACGGTGCTGCGCTGGATGAACGAAGCCGGCGTTTTCGGCCGCTTCGTGCCCGATTTCGGCCGCGTCGTCGCGCAGATGCAGTTCGACATGTATCACCACTATACCGTCGACGAACACACGATCCGCGCGATCGGCCTGCTGTCGGACATCGAACAGGATCGGCTGAAGGGCGATCACCCGTTGTCGACCGCGATCATGGACCAGATCCAGTCGCGGCGCGTCATCTATGTCGCGGTCCTCCTCCACGACATCGCCAAGGGGCGCGGCGGCGATCATAGCGTGCTCGGCGCCGAACTCGCGCTGCGCGTGTGCCCGCGGCTGGGGCTGACCGACGCGGAGACCGAGACGGTGTCGTGGCTGGTGCGCTATCATCTGTTGATGTCGGCGACCGCGTTCAAGCGCGACCTCGCCGATTTCAAGACGATCCTGGACTTTGCCCAGATCGTGCAGAGCCCGGAACGCCTGCGCCTGCTGCTCGTCCTCACCGTCGTCGATATCCGCGCGGTGGGCCCGGGCGTATGGAACAGCTGGAAGCGCCAGCTCCTGACCGAACTCTACGATGCCGCCGAAGAAGTCCTCCGCCTCGGCCACAAGCAGCGCGGCCGCGAGGTGCGGATCGCGAGCAAGAAGGAGGAAGCGCAGGCGCTGCTCCAGATGGACGACAGGGATTTCGGCAAGCTCGCGAAGCGCCTGCCCGAAAGCTATTGGATCGCCGAGCCGGTCGAGGTCATCGCGGCGAACCTGCTCCACATCCAGAAGGCGGGCAGCGCGCCGCTGCATATCGCCGCGGTGCCCGACGACGATCGCGGGGCGACGCTGGTGATGGTGCTCGCCGCCGACCACCCGGGCCTCTTCTACCGGATCGCCGGCGGCATACACCTCGCCGGCGGCAATATCATCGACGCGCGCATCCATACGACGCGCGACGGCCTCGCGCTCGACAATTTCCTCGTCCAGGACCCGCTCGGCCGCCCCTTTGCGGAGGCCGAACAGATCGTGAGGCTGACCCGCGCGATCGAGGACGCGCTCGCCAACCGACAGAAATTGCTGCCGAAACTGGAGGCACGCGCGCTGCCCCGCACCCGCGCCGAAGCGTTTCGGGTGGCGCCGAACGTGTTCGTCGACAATAAGGCGTCCAATCGGTTTACAGTGATAGAGGTCAATGCGCAGGACCGCCCGGCGCTGCTCAACCAGCTCGCCTACGCGCTGTTCCAGTCGAAGGTCACGGTCCACAGCGCGCATGTCGCGACTTATGGCGAGCGCGCGGTCGATACCTTCTATGTCACCGACCTGATCGGCGACAAGATCGACGGCGGCGCGCGGGTCAAGAGCCTGGAAAAACGGCTGCTGGAGGCGGCGGGGAGCAACAGCGAGGATGCGGTCGCCGCCTGACGGGGGCCGTCGTCCGGGCGTCAGTCTCTCGCGGCGAGCACAAGGTTCCGGCCGCCCTGCTTCGCGGCATAAAGGATCGAATCGGCAGCGCGCATGGCGTCGTCCAGACCGGCGGGGTCGCGGACCCGCGCCATCCCGCAGGAAAAGGTGACCCGAACGCGGCCGACGAGAAACGGCGTTTCGCCCGCCATCGACTCCTGCATCCGCTCGACGATGTCCGATGCCTGCGACAGCGACGTATCGGGGAACAGGATCGCGAACTCCTCACCGCCCCAGCGCGCTGCAATGTCGGATCGACGGATCGACGAAGCGAGATGCTCGGCGAAATCGGCGAGCAGGCTGTCGCCGCGATCATGGCCATATTCGTCGTTCACCCGCTTGAAGCGATCAAGATCGACGATCGCGAGGACCGAATCGCGATGTCCGTCAAGCACCGGGCGAATGGCGTCCAGAAAGCCGCGCCTGTTGCGCAAACCGGTCAGGACGTCCCGCTCGGCCGCGTCCTTCAGCCGATCGATCCGCCGCGTCGTTTCGCTCGCAGCGTGCGCAACACCCTGAAGCAACCTGCCGACGATGTCGTCGCCGCCCGGCGGTACGGCCCCGACATCCTCGCCGCGCTGAACCGTCTGCAACAGCGTCACCGCATGCCGGACGGGCGCGAGCAGGGCAGATATCGACCAGATGGCGCCGATCGTGCCGGCCAGCGTGGCGACGAGCAGCACGGCCAATAGCGGCAGGTCCCAGTCGTGGCGCCAGCTCAAGATCGCCACGCACGCGATCAGCGGCAGGTGCACCGCCAGGAAGCAGACCACCAAAAGTCGTCGTTCATAATGACGGGGAAACAGGAAGCGCGTTGCGAGGTAGAATTGCATCCAACATGCCATCTATCTGATTTAACCGGCAATTTGACGCGGATTTTCGGGGATCGTTCCGGCGGTGGATCGTCGCATGGCGGTCGCTGCGACGAATCGTGGCATCGACCCGATGGATTGTTCTGACGGCGGCGTGTCGGGGGCGGCGCCTGCCGGGCCTACCCGCCGGCGGGGGCGGTCATCGCCGCCGCGGCGGCGAGCAAGCCGGCGTTGAAACGCTGCGACAGCGCAGCGGTCGGCACCGCGTTGAAGGCGTGAATCGCCCCGGCATAGCTGTGCAGGTCGACGGGGACCCCCGCGGCGCTCAGCCGGCGCGCATAGTCGAGATTTTCGTCGAAGAAGAGGTCGAGGCTGCCGGTTGCGATATAGGCTGGCGGCAAACCCGACAGGTCTTCGGCCAGACTCGGCGAAAACCAGCCGCGCCGCGCATCGTCGGCGCGATAATCGCCTTGCAGCGCGCGCCAGCCGAAGCGATTGCTCGCGCGGGTCCAGATGAACTCGCCCGTGCTCGGGTTGCGATAGGGGCAGGCGTCGCTTCCGGTGCGATGGTCGAGCATCGGATAGGTGAGCAGTTGCCCCGCGATGCGGGGTCCTCCCAGGTCGCGCGCCATGATCGCGAGCGCCGCGGCAAGCCCGCCGCCCGCGCTTTCGCCTGCGACAACGATCCGCCCGGCATCGAAGCCCAGCGCGTCGGCCTGGCCGGCAAGCCATGCCAGCGCCGAATGGCAATCCTCCTGCGGGGCCGGAAACGGATGCTCGGGTGCCAGCCGATAGTCGACCGACGCGACCGGTACGCCCGCGGCCTGCGCGAGCGCGGCGGGTGCCGACTGGATCTGCCGCGCCGATCCCATCACCATCCCGCCGCCGTGGATGTGCAGGATCGCCCCGGCGTCGCGACGCGGCGCTTCGGGACGATAGAGGAGGAGCAGGATGTCGGGGCCGCCGTGGATCGACGCGATCCGCACCTCTTCGGGTGCGATCGCCGGCGGCGGCAGGAAGGCATAGCTTTCGGCCGCCTTGGCCCGGATGTCGGCGATCGGCGCCGCGTCCAGGTCGAAGCGCGGGAACAGGTCGATCAGCGGCGCGATTTCGGGATCGACCAGCGGCCGTGTCGTCATCATCCTCTCCTCCGGGCCGGACGCCGCCCGTCACCCCCGAAGGCCAGCGCCCAGCTTCGCCGCTGCGGCGACCACCTTGTCGGCGATCGCCTTCAACTCGGCCTCGGTGAAACTCTTGTCCTGCGGTTGCAATTCGACCTCGATCGCCAGGCTGACCTGCCCGTCGGGTACGCCGGCCCCTGCAAAGCGGTCGAACAGGCGGGCGTCGACGATCGCCGTCTTGTCGGCGCCGCGGATCGCGCGGACGAGGTCGGCCGCGGCCAGCGTTTCCGGCGCGAGGAAGGCGAAATCGCGACGCACCGATTGCAGAGCGGGGGGCGCATAGGCCGCGCGCGCGGGGCCGCTTGCGCGCTTCGCGGGAACCGCGTCCATGAAAAGCTGCACCGCCATGACCGGGCCGTCGACGTCGAAGTGGCGCGTCAGCGCGGGATGCAGCGCCCCGAATTCGGCAAGCACCGTCTTAGGGCCCAGGCGAAGCGTGGCCGACTGGCCGGGATGCCAGACCGCCCCTTCGCTCACCGTCTCCATCACCTGCAACCGGTCGGTCGGCGCGCCGGCGGCGTCGAGCAACGCGAGGGCGGTCGCCTTGGCGTCGAAGGCGTCGAACGGCACCGGCTTGCCCGCCTGCCAGCTTCGCGCGCGCTTGTCGCCCGCCATCAGCAGCGCCAGCGTCGGATGTTCGGCGTCGGCGAGATAGCGGCGGCCGATCTCGAACAGGCGGATGCTGTCCGCGCCGCGATTCCGGTTGCGGGCGGCCGCCGACAGCAGGCCGGGAAGCAGCGACGGGCGCATGACCTTCAGGTCCTCGCTGATCGGGTTGGCGAGGCTCCACGCGCCGCCACCGAAGGGGGCGGCTTCACGATCCGAGACAAAGCTCCACGTCACCGCCTCGTGATAGCCCGCCGCCGCGGCGGCGCGGCGCAGGCGGCGTTCGAGCAGCTGGTCGGGGGTCGCGGTCGGCCGGGCGACGCCGTCCGTACGCGGCAGTGGGGTCGAAGGGATCGCATCGAAGCCGTGGATGCGGGTGACTTCCTCGACCACGTCGGCAGGCCCGTCCATGTCGCGGCGCCAGCTCGGCACGGCGATGCGCCACGCGCCTCCCGTTTCGACGCCGAAGCCCAGCGCCTCCAGAATGTCGCGCTGGCGTTCGGCGGGAATCGCGATTCCGCCCAGCGTTTCGGCGAGCGCCGGATCATAGGCGATCGTTCGCGGTTCGACCGGAGGCGTTCCGGCGCGGGTGATCGCCGAGGGGGTGCCGCCGCAGATCGACAGGATGTGGCCGGTGACGATGGCGGTCGCCTCGTCCAGAAAGGCGGGATCGACCCCGCGTTCGAACCGGCTGCGCGCATCGCTCGTCAGCGCGAGCGCCTGACCCGTGAGCGCGATCCGCTCGGGCGTGAAATAGGCGATTTCGAGCAGCACGTCGGTCGTCGCTTCGCTGCACCCCGAATGCTCGCCGCCCATGATGCCCGCGATGTCGTGGACCCCGGCGTCGTCGGCGATCACCGTCATCGTGCCTGTCAGCGCATAATCCTTGCCGTTGAGCGCGGTGACGCTCTCGCCCTCTTGAGCGCGGCGCGCGACCAGGGGGCCGGTCAGTTTGGCGCGGTCGTAGATATGGCTGGGACGGCCGAGGTCGAACATCACATAGTTGCTGATGTCGACGAGCGCCGAGATCGAACGCTGGCCGATCGCTTCGAGACGGCGGCGCATCCAGTCGGGCGCCGTACCGTTGGCGACCCCCGCGATGGTGCGGCCATAGAAGGCGGGACAGCCTTCGGGGTCGTCGGTGCGGATTTCGGTGGCCGGCCCGCCTTTGCCTTCGATCGCGGGCACCGCGAGCGGCTTCAGCGCGCCCAGCCCGGCCGCGGCCAGGTCGCGCGCGATCCCGCGCACGCCCATGCAATCCTGCCGGTTGGGGGTGATAGAAATGTCGATGACCGGATCGTTCGCTTGCTGATAGTCGGCGAAGGCCGTTCCCACGGGCGCGTCGGCGGGCAGTTCGATGATGCCGTCATGCTCGTCGCCGAGTTCGAGCTCGCGCACCGAGCACATCATGCCGTTCGACGTGACGCCGCGGATCGCGGAAACTTTCAGCTCCATGCCGTTCGCGGGCACGACCGCGCCAGGGGTTCCCAGCACGCCGACAAGCCCGGCGCGGGCATTGGGCGCGCCGCATACGACCTGCAACGGGGTGCCGTCGCCGGCGTCGACGGTCAGCACTTGCAGCTTGTCGGCCTGCGGGTGCTTCTCGGCGGTCAGAACCTTCGCGATGCGAAAGCCTGCGAGCCGTTCGGCGGGGTTTTCGACACCTTCGACCTCGTGACCGATGCGGTTGAGCGTGGCGACGACATCCTCGACGGTGAAATCGCCGTCCAGATGGTCGCGGAGCCATTCGAGGGTCAGTTTCATGCCGAGATTCCTCCGCTCAGCGTCGGAACGTTGAGCGCGCCGAAGCCATAATGGGCAAGCCAGCGCAGGTCGCCGTCGAAGAAGGCGCGCAGATCGTCCATGCCATATTTGAGCATCGCCAGCCGGTCGACGCCGACCCCGAAGGCGAAACCCTGCCATTCGGCGGGGTCGAGCCCGCAATTGGCGATCACGCGCGGGTGGACCATGCCGCTGCCCAGCAGTTCCATCCACGCATGGCCCGCATCGTCGCCGTTCCCCCCGACGATGCGGCGGCCCTTTTCCTGGGCATAGCCGACGTCGACCTCGGCCGACGGCTCGGTGAAGGGGAAATAGGACGGGCGCAGCCGC
Source organism: Sphingopyxis sp. CR5 (assembly GCF_059693785.1). NCBI lineage: Bacteria > Pseudomonadati > Pseudomonadota > Alphaproteobacteria > Sphingomonadales > Sphingopyxidaceae > Sphingopyxis > Sphingopyxis sp. CR5. The sequence continues at coordinate 285,104 of NZ_JCATIE010000004.1, forward strand.
AGCACGATATCGTCGCGCTCGAAATAGGCCTTGAGAAAGGTCTCGAGCGTGTATTTGAGGTGCCCCAGATGGATGCCGCGGTCGATGACGAGACCTTCGATCTGGTGAAACATCGGGGTGTGCGTCGCATCGCTGTCGCTGCGATAGACGCGGCCGGGGGCGATGATGCGGATCGGCGGTTCATCGCGCATCATCGTGCGGATCTGCACCGGCGATGTGTGCGTGCGCAGCAGCATCGAGCGGCCATCGGCATCCATGTCCGGAAAATAGAAAGTGTCGTGCATCGCGCGCGCGGGATGTGTCTCGGGAATGTTGAGCGCGGTGAAATTGTGCCAGTCGTCCTCGATCTCCGGACCCGTCGCGACCGCGAAGCCCATGTCGGCGAAGATTTCGGCGAGTTCGTCCATCACCTGGCTGACCGGGTGGACGCTGCCGCTGGGCGCGATCTCGGCCGGCAGCGTCATGTCGAGCCGCTCGGCCGCAAGCCTGGTTTCGAGTGCGACGGCTTCGAGCGCGGCCTTGCGTGCCGCGATCGCGTCGGTCACCGCCTCGCGCAACGCATGGATCTGTGGCCCCTGTGCCTGCCGTTCATCGGGCGTCATGCCGCCCAGGGTCTTGAGCAGCGCCGAAACGCTGCCCGCCTTGCCCAGCGCGGCGACGCGCAGTGCCTCGAGCGCGTCGAGGTCTGCGGCGCTTTCAATATCGGCCAATAGCCCGGCCTTCATCGCCTGATAGTCGCTCATCTCATTCGTCCTGCGGCGGCGGGTCGCCCGGGGGCGCGCCGCCGCTGTCTGTCCTTTTGGCTTATCGGGCGATCGGCGATGGGAACCCGCCCTTGCCCCGCCGCCGCTTGCACCGAAGCGGCGGCGCGGGTCAACCCATATGAGCGTATCATCAGGCTCTAGCCTTGCGGCTTGTGCAGCCCCTGCACCGCCTCGCCCGCGGCGGCGGCGCGTGCAAGGGCCGCAGCGCCGAGGATCGGCTTCGGACGTGCGGCATAGGCGCGGGGGCTCATGCCCATGAAGCGCCGGAAATCGCGGTTGAACTGTGCCTGATCATAATATTGGAGGTCGAGCGTATCGATCCACGCCATCGAAGGGTCGAGCATGAACCGCGCGAGGCTCCGCAGGAAGCGCTGGCGGCGGAGCAGCAGTTTCGGCGGGAAGCCGAACGCCCGCCGACTGAGCCGTTCCACAGAGCGTTCGGAAAGGCCGAGCATGTCGGCAAGCGCGGAGACGCTGGCCAGCCCCTCGTCGACCAGCGCGGCATGGGCACGACCAATGGCCGGATCGCCGGGCGCGCTGTTGGCAAGGAGCGCGGTGAAATGTCCGTCGATCATCCGCGCGCCGGCATCGGCGTCCTCGATATGCGGCAGGCCGCTGGCGAGCGGCGCGATCGTGGCAAAGGCCGGGTGCGCGGCACCATCGCAAAAGCGGTCGGCAAGCGCGTCCGCGCGAAGCGGCACGAATCGCGCCCAGCCCATCGGGAGGATACCGATCCCCCAGGCACGCATCGTTCCAGCGGCGAAATAGGTCGCCCGGCTGGTCGGCCCCGCCACGATGAATGCAGGCGCCGGGCGCGGCGTATCGCCGCCGATCGCCGCCAGCGGAACTTCTCCCGTCACGAAGCGCATATTGGCCCATTCGGGATGCAGATAATCCTCGGCCCGGACCCCGGGCGGCGCGTCGATCTCAAGCAAATAGATGGTGCTGGCATAGGGGCGCAGCGCCGGCGACACCGGAAAGAAACGCGTGGTTACGCGCGGGCGGTTGCCTGCGGTTCGATTGCACTCGTCCATCGGCGCCAGCTTGCGAGGATCGCCGCCGAAAAACAATGAATTGAACGGCGCGATGTCGGTTTTCTACAACTTTTGTCACAGGTGTGACGCTATACGTCACCGACAGGGACCAGGGTTTATGCCACAGTATAGGAACACTTCCGCCGGCCGACGGCTATCTGCGACCCACGGCTAACCGGTTCGGAGGGAGGGGGGCGATGCATCCTCTGGATCATCGTCGAGACGGCGCGGGGGCATCGCCTTCCGCGCCGTCTCTCTCGGGCCGGACGGCCGTGCATGGAAAAGGGCGGCCCCCAGCGATGGAGGCCGCCCTTTTGGTTTTCGGTGTACCGGGGCGCGTCAGGCGGCCTTCGGCAGCGCCTTCTTGGCCTGTTCGATGATCGCGGCGAACACGGCGCCTTCGTTCATCGCAAGATCGGCCATGACCTTGCGGTCGAGTTCGATTCCGGCCAGCTTCACGCCGTGCATGAACTGCGAATAGGTCAGGCCTTCGGCGCGGACCGCGGCGTTGATGCGCTGAATCCACAGGGCGCGGAAGTTCCGCTTTTTGACCTTGCGGTCGCGATAAGCGTACTGGCCGGCCTTTTCGACGGCCTGGCGCGCGATGCGGATGGTGTTCTTGCGACGGCCGTAATAGCCCTTCGCCTGTTCCAGGATCCGGTTGTGCTTGGCGCGCGTGGTCGTGCCGCGTTTGATACGGGACATGTCTTAGCGCTCCTTACTTCAGGCCATAGGGCGCCCAGAGGCGCACATGGGCCGCGTCCGAATCGCTGAGCACGCTGGTGCCGCGGTTGGTGCGGATATATTTGGCGTTATGCGAAATCAGGCGGTGGCGCTTGCCGGCGACGCCGTGCTTCACCTTGCCCGAGGCGGTGAATTTGAAGCGTTTCTTCACACCGCTCTTGGTCTTGAGCTTGGGCATTTTCGTCTCCTTCTGTGCGACGATATCGACCGGCCCTGGCAGCCCTTTCCGGCCAGGCAGGTCATCCACTTATCGTGCGAAGGCGCGCGCCTAGCGGGATTCGCGGCGAAATGCAAGCGCGGCGGCGGTTCAGAAGCTTGCGCCGTCGACCCTCTGGATCGCCAGCGAATCGAGATCGGCTTCGGGAACGCAGCGCAGGTTCACCGCCGCCATCTTTTCCCCCGTCGGACCCGTGCCGACCGAAAAGCCCTGGCACCCGCAGTCGGTGCAGAACTGGTGATCGATATTATGCTTGTTGAACTTGTAGCTCGCGAGCTTGTCGGCGCCGCTTTTCAGGCGGAACCGGTCGATCGGCACGAAGCTCAGCAGGAATCCCTTGCGGCGGCAGTGCGAACAGTTGCAGCTCGTCGCTTCGCCTGGAACGTCGCCTTCGACTTCGTAGGTCACGGCGCCGCAGTGGCAGCTTCCTTCATAGGCCATGATCGTTCCTTTCGTGCATCAATGGTGACAGGCAAGCCCTTCGATCACATCTTCGAGCCGCGCCGGATCGCCGAGTGCGACGATATGGCCGCTGCTGTCGGCGTTCAGCGGGTCGCCGTTCCAGTCGCACATCATCCCGCCAGCGCCATCGACCACGGGAACGAGCGCGGCATAATCGTGCAGCTTCAGGCCGGCTTCGACCACCAGGTCGATATGCCCGCTGCTGAGCAGTCCGTAATTATAGCAGTCGCCGCCAAAGACCATGCGCTTGTGCGAGGTCTTCGCCGCGAGCGCCATGAAATGCTCGCCGTCGTGATCGCTGAAATATTGCGGGCCGGTGGTCGCTAGCGTCGCATCGGCGAGGTCGCGGCAGGCCCGCGTCGCGGCGGGGCGGCCATTGAACAGCGTCGGTTCGCCCATCGCGCCGACCCAGCGTTCGCCGCTGACGGGCTGGTCGATGATGCCGAGCACCGGCCAGCCGTCCTGCAACAATGCGATCAGCGTGCCGAAGATCGGCCGGCCGGCCATGAAGCTGACCGTGCCGTCGATCGGGTCGAGCACCCATTGCCGCGCCGCGCCCGCGCGCTCGGCGCCATATTCTTCCCCGATTATTCCGTCGCGCGGTGCCTCCGCGTCGAGCAGCCGGCGCATCGCCGCCTCGGCGGCGCGATCGGCCTCGGTCACCGGCGAGGCGTCGGCCTTGGCCTCGTGCGAATAGTCGGTGCGGAACAGGGGGCGGATGGCGGAGCCGGCCGCATCGGCGAGGCGATGGGCGAGCGCAAGATCGGATTCGAGCGACATGGCGCGGTGCTAGCGCGGCCGGGGCAGCGCCGCCAGCCCTTCGCGATCACCGGCCCGGTGAATTGAGCGATTCAACGCGATTTACAGATTGAGTATAATTTGTAAAAATCCTTTATGGCCGATGCCATTTCTCTCGACCCGGTGGTGGCGACCATCGCACGCTACGGCGTGCGTCGCACGTCGATGACCGACGTGGCACGGGCGCTCGGCATGTCGCGGCAATCGCTCTACAATCGTTTCGGTTCAAAGCCCGCGCTGATCGCATGGGCGCAAGGATCGCTTGCGGACCGCTCGCTCGCCGAGGCACTGGCGTCGATCAACCAGCCGGCGAAAACGCTTCCCGCGCGGCTCGTCGACGCGCTCGATGCTTGGGTCGGACGGCACCGCCACGCGCTCGACGCCTCGCCGCATGGTGCCGAGATCGTCTTGGCCCTGCAGCCCGACCCTCCCGACGCCGTCCGCGCCTCCGAACGAAAACTCGTCGCCGCAATGGCCGAAGCGATCCGGCTCAGCGGGCCCGGATCGGCGGTGCCGCGCGCGGGCAGCATTGCACAGGCGCTATGCTGGACGGCACGCGGCCTCGTCCATGCCGTGCCCGACCACGCGGCCTTCCGTCGCCAGATGGATCATATCGCCGGTGCGCTGGTTGCGCGATGATCGCTCAGTCGAACAGGGACGAGACGCTCGTTTCGTCGGCGATGCGCTTGATCGCTTCGCCGAGCAAAGGCGCCACGGTCAGGGCGCGCACCTTGGTGCTGTCGTTCACCGCATCGGTCGGCTGGATTGAATCGGTAATGACGAGTTCGGTCAGCTCGCTCGCATCGACGCGGGCGACCGCGCCGCCCGACAAGACGCCGTGGGTGCAATAGGCGACGACGCCCTCGGCGCCCTGCGCCTTGAGCGCGGCGGCCGCATTGCAGAGCGTGCCCGCCGAATCGACGATATCGTCGATCAGCACGCAGAAGCGGCCTTCGACATCGCCGATGATGTTCATCACCTCCGATTCGCCGGCGCGCTCGCGGCGCTTGTCGACGATCGCCAGCGGTGCGTTGTCGAGCCGTTTGGCGAGCGCCCGGGCGCGGACCACGCCGCCGACGTCGGGCGACACGACCGTCAGATTCTTGCCCCCGAACCGCGCCTGGATGTCGGCGCTCATCACCGGCGCAGCATAGAGATTGTCGGTGGGGATGTCGAAGAAACCCTGGATCTGTCCTGCGTGAAGGTCGATCGCGAGGACGCGGTCGGCGCCCGCAGTGGTAACGAGGTTGGCGACGAGCTTGGCCGAGATGGGGGTGCGCGGCCCGGGTTTGCGATCTTGTCGCGCATAGCCGAAATAGGGGATCACCGCGGTGATGCGCTTGGCCGACGCGCGGCGCAGCGCATCGGTGATGATCAGCAGCTCCATCAGATTGTCGTTCGCGGGGAAGTTGGTCGGCTGGATGACGAACACGTCCTGACCGCGGACATTTTCGTGGATCTCGACGAAGACTTCCTCGTCGGCAAAGCGGCGAACACTCGTGTCGGCGAGCGGCAGCTCCAGATAGTCCGCGATCGCGCGGGCGAGAGGAAGGTTGCTGTTGCCGGAAATGAGTTTCATGCGCTGCCCCTTGTCGCCGGTTGGGGATGGATGCGCGCCCCTTAGCCAGCGCACGCGGATAGGGGAAGGGTCAAATCCACCCGGCGGCCCGCAAAGCCGGCATTGCATCGCGCGCCACGGGCGCCTGGTGCCCCGTCGCCAGCGTCACGACGGCGGTTCGGCCTTCGCGGCGGATTGACGCGACCGCGTCCTTCGCGACCCACCAGCTGCGGTGGATGCGCAGGCCGTCGACGTCGCCGAGCCGCTCGATCGCGTCGCGCATCCGCATAAGGATCATCTCTTCGCGTGTGTCGCCGATCACGCGAACATAATGATCCTCTCCCTTCAACGCGCGAACGGCGCCAAAGCCGGGCGGCAGGTCCATCGCGGGCCGACCGGCGGGCGCGGGCGGCGGGGGATCTGCGGCGACGACTGCTTGTTCCGCGTCGCCGCGCGGCCGGAACAGCGCCTTCATCGGAACGACGACGACGACCGCAATGATGAGAATATAGAGGTACATCGTCCAGAAGCCGCGCCAGCGCAGCGTCCCGGCCAGGTCGAGGGGCGACGTCAACAGGACGATGACCAGCGTAACCGGCAGTGCTGCGACGGCAAGCGCAACCAAGTCCCCCGCGGCGCGCGGCAGTCCGGTCGTCTCGCACAGCCACCCCGCGACGATTCCCGTCGGGCGGAAAAAGGCATAGCCGGCGAGCAACCAGGCGATCCAGTTCAGGATCCGCAATGCGGGCGGCAGGGCAAAGGTTCCGAAGGGGCCGAGCAGCCCGATGACGAGGCCGATTGCAACCATCGCCAATATCTCGATCGCCAGTCGCTTTGCCATGCAGCGATGTCTGCGTGCCATTTCACGAAGCGTCAATGGGCTGGATGCCCCGGTTCGCGAACTTTCCTGCCGCGCCTGCGAAGCCGGGGTTGTTCGTCAACGGCGCTGCGACAGGAAGGGGCCATCGCCGATCCACCCGGACCAACTGCAACAGGAAACGCCCCGCATGACCAGCCCCCTCTCCTCCGCCATGCACACCAGCCAGCTCCCCGCGGATCGCCTTCGCCGTTTCGCGCTGATGGCGCTGCTCATCGTCGCCGCGGTGCTGGCCGCGCTCGCGGCGCGCAGCTTCGTGGGTTCGGACTATCGGACGCCCATGTGGGCGATATGGGTGCATCTCGCGACCGTCGTGCCCGCCGTGCCGCTTGGCGCCTGGTTGCTGTGGCGCGCCCGAAAGGGCGACTTGGCGCACCGGATCGGCGGCCGGCTGTGGGCGGTGATGATGCTCGTCACCGCGGTCGACAGCTTCTGGATCCGTACCGTCACCGGCACGATCGGACCGATCCACATTTTTTCGGTCATCGTGCTGGTCCAGATTCCGCGCGCCATCCTGCTCGCGCGGGCGGGACAGATCGACCGCCATCTGAAGATGATGCGCGGGGTCTATTTCGGGCTGATCGCGGCGGGTCTGCTCGCGATGGCGCCGGGCCGGACGCTATGGTCGCTCGTCTTCGGTTGAAATCGGGGCGGTTCGTCGTAAACGCGAAGGCATGACCGCTCCCGCCGACACGCTCACCCTCGTCCTGTCGCAGATGACGCAGGCGGTCGGCGACCTGTCCGCCAATGCCGAAGCGATGCGCGCCGTCCGCGCGCGTCACCGGCACGCCGACCTGATCCTCTATCCCGAGCTGCAACTGATCGGCTACCCGCCCGAGGATCTGGTGCTCAAGCCCGCGCTCGCGACACGTGCCGCGGCCATGCTCGCCGAACTGGCAGCCGACACCGCCGACGGCGGCCCCGCGATGCTCGTCGGCTCGGTCGAGCGCGACGCCGGGGGCAAGCTCTATAATATCGTCGCCCTGCTCGACGGTGGCGAGGTCGTCGCGATACGGCGCAAGCACGAGCTGCCGAACTACGGCACGTTCGACGAAAAGCGCGTCTTTGCGCCGGGACCCTTGCCCGACATCGTCGAATGGCGCGGGGTGAAGCTGGGCCTGCCGATCTGCGAAGACGGCTGGCTGCCGGCGGTCTGCCGCCATCTCGCGAAGCAGGGCGCCGAACTGCTGGTCTCGGTCAACGGCAGCCCGTACGAAATCGACAAGGACGACCGCCGATTGAGCCAGGTCTTCGGAACGCGCGTCGCGGAGAACCGGCTGCCGCTCGCCTTTTTGAACCGCGTCGGCGGGCAGGACGAGCTGGTCTTCGATGGCTGCTCCTTCGTGCTCAATGCCGACGGGACGACGGCGCACCGGCTCGTCGATTGGGAAGAGGAAGAGCGCGTCACCCACTGGGCCAAAGACGCCAGCGGGGGCTGGGTCTGCGCGCCGGGCGCGGTCGCGGAATGGGACGCGCATCCCGCGGACATCTATCACGCGATGCTGGTGTCCTTGCGCGACTATGTCGAGCGCAACGGCTTCCCCGGCGTCGTGCTCGGCCTGTCGGGCGGAATCGATTCGGCGATCTGCGCCGCGATCGCTGCCGACGCGCTGGGCCCCGACAAGGTCTGGTGCGTGATGCTGCCGAGCCGCTTTACCAGCCAGGAAAGTCTCGACGATGCGCGCGGATGTGCTGAGATGATCGGCTGCCGGCTCGACACGATAGCGATCGCGCCAGCGGTCGAGGCGTTCGATACGATGCTCGAAGGCAGCTTCGCCGACAGGGACGTCGACACCACCGAAGAAAATGTCCAGTCGCGTATCCGCGGCGTGACGTTGATGGCGCTCAGCAACAAGTTCGGCCCGATGCTGCTGACCACGGGCAACAAGAGCGAAATGAGCGTCGGCTATGCGACCATCTATGGCGACATGGCGGGGGGCTATAATCCGCTGAAGGATGCGTACAAGACCACGGTATTCGCGATCGCGAAGTGGCGCAACGCGCACGCGCCGCGCCTCTCGCGCAATCCGGTGTTCCCGGTGATGCCCGATCGCATCATCACCAAGCCGCCGAGTGCCGAACTGCGGCCCGACCAGAAGGACGAAGACAGCCTGCCGCCCTATGAGGATCTCGACCGCATGCTGCATATGCTCGTCGAGGAAGAGGCGAGTGTCGACGATGTGGTCCAGCGCTACGGTTTCGACCGCGATGCGGTGGCGCGGATCGAGCGCCTGCTCGCGATTGCCGAATACAAGCGCCGCCAGGCACCGCCGGGCGTCAAGCTGTCGACGCGCAACTTCGGCCGCGACCGCCGCTATCCGATCACCCACGGGTTCCGGACGGCCTGACTCGCCCTCACACCGGTTTGCTCGATGACTCGCATCGCGCGCGAATCGGGCTATAGGCGCGGCATGACCGTTATCACCCGCTTCGCCCCCTCGCCGACCGGCCACCTGCACGTCGGCAATGTCCGCACCGCGCTCCACAACTGGCTGTGGGCGCGGAAGGCGGGCGGGCGTTTCCTGCTGCGCATCGACGACACCGACATCGAGCGATCGAGGGAAGAGTATGTCGACGCGATCCGCGCCGATCTGGCGTGGCTGGGGCTCGACGCTGATGGCGAGGAGCGGCAGTCGGCGCGCTTCGCGCTCTACGAGGCCGAGTTCGAGCGCCTCAAGGCAGCGGGACGCGTCTATGCCTGTTACGAAACGCCCGAAGAGCTGGAGATTCGCCGCAAGGTGCTGCTCTCGCGCGGGCTGCCGCCGGTCTATGAGCGCAGGCCCGCCGATGCGCCGGAACCCGCGGGCGTGACGCCGCACTGGCGTTTCCGGCTTGACCATGACGCGGCGATCATATGGACCGACCTGGTCCGGGGGCCGCAGCATTTCGAGCCGAAGACGCTGTCTGACCCCGTCGTGCGCCGCGCTGACGGAAGCTGGCTTTACCTGCTCCCCAGCGTGATCGACGATATCGCGATGGGGATCAGCCATGTCGTGCGCGGCGAGGACCATGTGTCGAACACCGCGGCGCAGATCCAGATGTTCGACGCACTCGGCGCGCTGCCCCCGGCGTTTGCACACGAGGCATTGCTCGTCGGGACCGAAGGCAAGCTGTCGAAGCGCCTCGGCTCGCTCGGCATGGCCGATCTGCGCGAGGCTGGAATCGAGCCGATCGCGCTCGCGGCACTGCTCGCGCGGCTCGGGACGAGCGACCCGGTCGAGCCGGTGACGAGCCTCGCGCCGCTGATCGCGGGGATCGACTTCGCACGCTTCGGCCGTGCGCCCGCGCGCTTCGACGAGGCCGAGCTTGCGCTGCTCAACCAGAAGATCCTGCATCATACCGACTATGCCGCGGTGGCGCCCCGCCTGCCCGCGGCGATCGACGACGCGCGCTGGCAGGCGATTCGTCCGAACCTGATGACCGTCGCCGAGGCGCGCGACTGGGTCGCGGTCTTCGACGGGCCGTTCGCGCCGCCCGCGCCCGATGCCGCCGACCTGCCGGTGCTCGCCGCCGCTGCGGCCGCCGCGCCGGCGCTCGACTGGGATGCCGACCCCTGGCCCGCGCTCACCGATGCGGTAAAGGCGGCAACGGGGGCGAAGGGCCGCGCACTATTCCTGCCGCTGCGCCGCGCCCTCACGGCGCGCGACCATGGCCCCGATATGCGCGAACTGTTGCCGCTGATCGCGAAGGACGAAGCGCTGGCGCGGCTTTCGGCGCGCTGATCCTTTCCGGATGAATCGTTTGCGCAGGCTCGTGTGTTCCCGCGAAGGCGGGAACCCATCGCCGACCAGTGCAGGATCGCGCGGTCGGGAGATGGGCTCCGCCTTCGCGGGAGCACTCGGGTTTGAGAGCGCATCCACCCGCGCCACGCTTTGCCGACTTCTCCGATTGACAATTTGTGTCACGTTATATTATCTCGTCATTCGGCCTGGCCAACAGCTGCGGTCCAAGATGCGGCGGGGCCCGGTCGTTACTGGCAAGGAGAGAGGCCATGACGCTGATACCCCTGATGTCCGCCCTCGCCGCTGCGCCCGAGCGCGCGCCGGCGTCCGCGAATGCCCGCTACGGCTATGACCCGGGCGCGCGGCATCGCCCCATCGCGGCGGCGATCGCGATCGGGCTGCCTGCGGCGCTGGTTGTCGCCGTCGCGCTGTCGCCGATGATCGTCGACCAGGCGCCGCGCACGACTCCGCTCATCGGAACGCTGATCGAATTGCCGAAGCCGCCGCCACCCGACCCCGAACCCCGACCCGATGTCAGGCCGCAGTCCAGGGCCGATGCGGCCACCGAAAGGGTCGAAAAGGTCTTCAAGCTTCCGTTCGACGACACGAATCGGGTCGCAGACGGGCCGGTGATCCTCGATCCGCCGCCCCTGCCTCCTGGACCCGAAATCGGGATCGAGCGGCCCGCGCCGCCGAAGCTGGTTACCGCCCAGGTCGATCCGCGCTATGCTGGGCAGTTTCAGCCGGATTACCCGCTGCGCCAGCAACGCGCCGGCGTCGAGGGCAGTGTCGTCGTGCGCGTGCTGATCGGCACCGACGGGCGCGTGAAGGCGGTCGAGCTGGTCCGCGCCGACGATCCGGCCTTTTTCGAAGCAACGAAGAAGCGCGCACTGGCCAAATGGCGCTTCAAGCCTGCGACCCGCGGCGGCGTGGCCGAAGAAAGCTGGCGCGAAATGACGGTCAGCTTCGTCATCCGCGACGCGTAAAGCCGCTGCAGGCGAGGCGCACACACCGCCTCGCCTCCCAGGGGCTTTTCGCGGCTTTCGCTTGACAGAGGCGGCGAATCCCGCCAAGGGCGCCCGGATAAATGGGGGCGGCGCCCGGCGCGCGGCCCTCTTCGTTTTTCACACCAACCGCCGGGGCCGCCAACGCCCCGCCGCATCGGTCGGGCCCCCGGCGGATGTGCCAGATATTCTAAGGATAGGGCCATGGCCAAGCCGACGACCGTCAAGATCAAGCTGGTGAGCACCGCCGACACGGGCTTTTTCTATGTCACCAAGAAGAATCCGCGCACGATGACCGAGAAGATGTCGGTGCGCAAATATGACCCGCGCGCGCGCAAGCACGTCGAGTTCAAGGAAGCCAAGATCAAGTGACGCCTTGTCCTGCGCGGCATCGCCGCGCGGACTGAAAACGCGTCATTCCGGGCTCGATCCGGGATCCAGAAGGGCGGCGCCGCGCCGCCCTTTTTCGTGCGCGCGGCATATGCGCCATCGCGCGAGGAGGCCGCGCCGGTCCCGTTGATCGAGCGCGGAATCCGTCCCGGGGGGTGACCGACCTTTCCGGCGCCGCTATGGGCGGTCCGGAAGGGAGCGGCCATGCGGGTCATGTTGTTGGGGGCCGGCGGTTTTATCGGACGCCATATCCTCGCGGACTTGCTCGCGGCCGGGCATGACGTCGTTGCGGTGGTCCGGCGCGCGGAGGGTCTCGAACAGGCGTTTCCCGACGCGCGGTTCGTCGCGATCGATCTCGAGCAGGCTACCGATCCGTCGCGGTGGCGTGCGTATCTGGACGGCGTGACCTGTATCGTAAACGCGGCGGGCCTGCTGCGCGGACCCCATATGGAGGCGGTCCATGTCGCGATGCCGCGTGCGCTTTACGCCGCCGCGCGCGCCGCCGGGGTTCGGCAAGCCCTGTTGATCTCGGCGATCAGCGCGCGCGAGGATGTGCCGAGCGATTATGCGAAAACGAAGCTCGCGGGCGAGGCGGTGCTACGCGAATCGGGTCTCGATGCAACGATCCTGCGCCCTTCGCTCGTCTATGGCGACGGCAGCTATGGCGGAACCTCGCTGCTCCGCAGCCTGGCGGCGTTGCCGCTGGCCATTCCGGTTCCCGGCGCGGGTGACCAGCTCTTCACCCCGATCCACGTCGATGATCTTGCACGCGATGTCGTCCGGCTCTGCGGCGACGCGGCCGTAGCGGGCCGCACGCTCGAGCCGGTTGGTCCGGAGACGATCGAGCTGCGCGACCTGTTGCGGCGCTATCGCGCCTGGCTTGGGTTTGCGCCCGCGCGCTGTGTTTCGGTACCGATCCCGGTGATGCGCGCGTTGGGTTGGCTCGGCGACCTTGCGGGCCGCGGGCCGATCGCCAGCAACAGCCTGATACAGCTTGTCGCCGGCAATGGAGGCGACAGCGCCGCCTATGCGTCGGCGATCGGCACGACGTCGCGGAGTCTGGACGAGGCGTTGCGGGCCCGCCCAGCCGAAGTTCAGGATCGTTGGCACGCGCGCCTCTTCTTTATTGCGCCCGCGATCCGTGCGGTGCTCGTCCTGCTGTGGCTTGCATCGGCCTGGCTCGGGCTCGTGTATGGAAAGCACGCGACGGGCGAGGTCGTGACGGGCCTTGGTCTTTCGCCCCTGCTCGCCGATCCGCTGCGCATCGGCGCCAGCCTGGCCGACATCGGCATTGCGGCCTATCTGCTGCTCGGGCGCAGCGTGCGGATCGCAACGGGTCTTCAGGTCGCCGCGATCCTCGCTTTCTCGATCGTCATCGGCATCGCGCAGCCTCGCTTATGGCTCGACCCGTTGGGGCCGTTGCTCAAGAATCTGCCGATCCTGCTGCTCGTCGCGGTTCATGGCGTGATCGGGGACAAGCGATGATCGAGCCCTATTGGCTGGTCAAGACGCTGCACATCCTCAGCAGCACGATATTGTTCGGCTTCGGGGCCGGCACCGCCTGGTACTTCTGGTCGGCGCATCTTACGCGCGATCCAGCGCTCATCGCGCGCGTCGGGCGAATGGTGGTCCGCGCCGACTGGATCTTCACGGGTACGAGCGGCGTCGTCCAACCCGCAAGCGGGTTCTGGCTCGTTTTCCACGCCGGCTATTCTCCGACCGAACCCTGGCTCGTCGTCGCCTATGGCCTCTATGCGCTGGCCTTTGCCTGCTGGGCGCCGGTGGTCGTGCTTCAGATTCGTGCGACCCGCCTGGCCGAAGCCGCCGCGGCGCAAGGGCGCGCGCTCGGGCGCGATTATGCGCGCACGATGCGGTGGTGGTTCCTTCTTGGCTGGCCGGCGTTCCTGGGACTGACCGCCGTCTTCTGGCTGATGGTTGCGAAGCCGCAATTGTGGTGACGGCCGGTCGCCTGCTCAGGCGAACGCGCCGACGCTCTCGATGAATTTGATCACCGAAATCGGCTTCGATACATAGGCCTCGGCGCCCGCGGCGCGGATCTGTTCCTCGTCGCCCTTGCCGGCATAGGCGGTGACCGCCATGATCGGCACGGGGCGCAGGGCGGCATCGGCCTTCATCTGGCCGATCAGCTCGAGCCCGCTGACGTGCGGCAACTGGATATCCATGATGATCAGGTCGGGCGACACCTCGCGCGCTTTCGCCAGCGCGTCGCGGCCGTCGCGCACCGGATGCGCGCTATAGCCGTGGGCGTTCAACAGGTCGCAGAAGAGGCGGAGGTTGAGTTCATTATCCTCGACCACCAATATGGTCTTGCCCATGCGCGTTCCGTTTCCCACCTTGCGTCCGCCGCCCGTTTAGGCGAATCGGCCCGCGGAAACAATCGCCTCACCGATGAAGGACGAGACATTTGCACGAAGGCGACGAAGCACTCGCGCTCCACGCGCTCGGCTGGATCCTGGCCGATGAGCCGCGCGCCGAGCGACTGCTCGGGATGACCGGCCTCACGCCCGAGGGGCTCCGCGCCTCGCTCGGGCAGCGCGCCACGCTCGCCGCGGTGCTGGGCTTTCTCGCCGCGCACGAGCCCGATCTCGTCGCTTGTGCGTCGGCACTCGGTCAGGATCTGGACGCGCTCGCCGCGGCGGCGCGGCGCCTCGAAGGACAGGAAGGACAGCCATGACCCGCCCGCTCGTCATCACCGATTGCGACGAAGTGCTGCTGCACATGGTCGTCCCCTTCGCCAAATGGGTCGACGAAGAGCATGGCGTGCTGTTCCGCATGGAGGATGCGAGCTTCGCGGGGGCGCTCAAGCGCAAGGAATGCGGCACCCCGCTCGAGGCGGCCGAGGTATGGCCGTTGCTCGACGGCTTTTTCCGGACGGAGATGGAGCGGCAATATCCGATTCGCGGTGCGATGGCGGCGATGGCGGCGATCGGCGTCGCGGCCGACATCGTCGTGCTTACCAACGTCGGCCCCGACCATCAGGCCGCGCGCGCCGCACAGCTTGCCGCGCTCGGCCTCGCCGTGCCGGTGATCGGCAGCCGCGGCGGCAAGGGCGAGCCGGTGCGGCGCCTGCTTGCCGAACGGCAGCCGAGTGTCGCGGTGTTCATCGACGATCTTGCGGGGCATCATCATTCGGTCGCGCTCGAGGCGCCCGAGGTCTGGCGCCTCCACATGGTCGGCGAGCCGGCCATTGCCGACAAGATCGCCCCCGCGCCGCATGCGCACGCGCGGATCGACGACTGGGCCGAAGCGGCGGACTGGATCCGCGCGCGGCTCGCCGAAAATATCCCGGCCCCCCGGCCCCAACTGGTATAAGGACGCATCATGGACATTCCCGCCAAGCTTGCCGAACTCGGCCTCGACCTTCCCAAGCCGGCAGCGCCGGTCGCCGCCTATGTGCCCGTCGTCGAACAGGGCGGGCTCCTCCACATCAGCGGCCAGTTGCCGTTTCGCAGCGGCGAAGTCGTGACCGGACGGCTCGGGCTCGATCTGGACGAAGCCTCGGGCTATGATGCCGCACGGCGCTGTGCGCTGATGCTCGTCGCACAGATCGGCAAGGCGCTGGACGGCGACTGGTCGCGGCTCGAAAAGATCGTCAAGCTCGGCGTTTTCGTGAACAGCGACCCCGCCTTCACCGCGCAGCCGAAGGTCGCGAACGGCGCATCGGAACTGATGGAGCAGCTGTTCGGCGAGGCGGGACGCCATGCCCGCAGCGCGGTCGGCGTCGCGGTGCTGCCGCTCGGCGCGGCGGTCGAGGTCGATGCCATCGTTGCGGTGAAGCCCGCGTAAGGCTTTATGGCCGAAGCCGATCCGCCCGCGCGTACCCTGTCGCTCGGCAGCGGCGTCGCCGCGCTCGACGCGGCGGCGTGGAACGATCTCGCCGGCGATGCCAATCCGTTCGTCGGCCACGACTTCCTGTCGCTGCTCGAAGACTCGGGCAGCGTCGGTCCCGGCACGGGCTGGCAGCCTGCTCCGCTGCTCGTCGAAGACGCGAACGGTGCGCTCGTCGCCGCTGCCCCGGCCTATCTGAAGGCGCACAGCCAGGGCGAATATGTCTTCGACCATGCGTGGGCCGACGCATGGGAGCGCGCCGGGGGCAGCTATTATCCCAAGCTGCAGATCGCGGTGCCGTTCACCCCGGTACCGGGGCCGCGGCTGCTGGCGCACGGCCACGACGATGCCACGCTGCTGATCCGCGCCGCCGAAGCGGTGGCGCGGCAGAATAATCTGTCGTCGGCGCACGCGACCTTCGTCGCTCCCGAGCAGGTTCAGCTGTTCGAGGCGGCGGGTTGGCTCGTGCGGCGCGACATCCAGTTCCATTTCGCCAATAGCGGCTATGCGAGCTTCGACGATTTCCTTTCCACACTGACTTCGGCGAAACGCAAGCAGCTGCGCAAGGAACGCGCGCGCGCGGCCGGGGGCCTGCGGATCGAGGAGGTCACGGGCGCGGCGATCGCGCCCGCGCATTGGGATGCGATGTGGGCCTTTTATCAGGATACCGGCGCGCGCAAATGGGGGCATCCCTACCTGACGCGCGAGGCATTCGACATGATGGGTGCGCGTATGGCCGACCGCATCATCCTCGTCCTGGCGTGGGACGGCGATCGCCCGATAGCGGGCGCGATGCACTTCCTCGGCCTCGACGCGCTGTACGGCCGCTATTGGGGCTGCCTCGCCGACATCCCCTATCTGCATTTCGAGCTTTGCTATTACCGGGCGATCGACATTGCGATCGAGCGCGGCCTTGCCCGGGTCGAAGCCGGCGCGCAGGGCGGGCACAAGCTCGCGCGCGGCTATGGCCCCGTCGCGACCTGGTCGGCGCACTTCATCGCCGATCCGGGCTTCCGTCGCGCGGTGGCCGACTTTCTGGAGCGCGAGCGGTTGGCCGAAGAGTCCGAAATGGACTGGCTCGAAGGGCAGATGCCGTTCAGGCGCCCGGACGAGTAAAGAAATTTCACGCGAAGGCGCGAAGAAGATGGTTTGGGCCTACAGGCCCATTTCTTCACGAACGACGCGGATGGCCGCAGGAATTGAAAGAGCTAGCCGCTTCGCGGCAAACGCGACCTCTTCGCGTGAACCAATATCAGGCGGCGTAGCGCCGCGCGGCCGGACGGCGTGCGGTTTCGTCGAGCCACGCGCGCGCCTGGCGCTGCGCTTCGGCGATTTCGTCACGGCTCATTTCGTCCGACACGTCGGCGCGGCATTGCTGCCCTTCGAGGCTGCCACCGAGCGCGGCGAGATTGAACCACTTATGCGCCTGGATCAGGTCGACATCGACACCGCCGGTGCCGGTCGAAAACGCGATACCCAGATCGAAATAGGCGTTTGCATCGCCGCGCGCCGCATCGAGCAGACGGCTTTCGATCAGAAACTGGGCGGACTTCAGACTGTTGGCCATGATAACCCCCTTCGCTTCCCCCCACAGGAAGCTTCGAGGGCCGAACCTTGCCGTTTATGGTCAACAAAGCGTTAACGACGCGGCGATTTTTGGTGGGCAAGGTCCGTAATTGGCGGAAAACCGGGGTCCCTCGAACGAATCATTCGATGGCGAGATTGTCGATCAGCCGCGTTTTCCCGATACGGGCTGCGGCCAAAAGGCGCGCGGGCGGGCGAAAATCGACCAGGCGCCGGAGGCTGTTCGCGTCGGCGACCGCGACGTAATCGACGCTCGCAAAGCCCCCCGCCAGGATCGCCGCTTCGGCCTTCGCAAGGCTGTCGTCGACATCGGCGCCGCCCGCGATCGCCGCAGCGGCGGCCTTCAGCGCTGCCGGAAAGGATGCCGCCGCCGCGCGCTCGTCCGGCGACAGATAGGCGTTGCGCGACGATAGCGCGAGCCCGTCGGCATCGCGAGCGATCGGTGCGCCCAATATGTCGACCGCGAAATCGAGGTCGCGCGCCATGCGGCGGATGATCGCAAGTTGCTGCCAGTCCTTTTCGCCAAAGATCGCGATATCGGGGCGAACCTGGTTGAACAGCTTGGCGACGACGGTCGCCACCCCGTCAAAATGGCCGGGCCGGGCCGCACCGCAATAATCGGCGCCCAGTTCGGCGACTTCGATATGCGTGCGGTGCCCCTCCGGATACATGGCGTCGATATCGGGGGCCCAGAGCAGCGACACTTTTTCCTCGACCAGCAAGGCGGCGTCGCGCGCCTCGTCGCGCGGATAGGCGGCAAAATCCTCATTTGGGCCGAATTGCGTCGGATTGACGAAGATCGACGCGACGACATGGTCGGCAACCCGCCGTCCCATACGGACAAGCGACAGATGCCCGTCGTGCAGCGCGCCCATCGTCGGCACCAGCGCGACGCTTTTGTCGCCTTGTTTCAGCGCCGCCACTGCGCGACGAAGCGTGGCGATATCACGGATGATTTGCACCCTTGCCCGGCCTCCGATAATGGCGGCGCAAACGCCACCCCACGCGGCCGCCATGCCGCGCCGACAGGAAAATCGCAACGGTCATGACGAATCCCGCGCCGCACCGCATCATCTTTGCCAATGAAAAGGGCGGCACCGGCAAGTCGACCTGTGCCGTGCATTTCGCGGTTGCACTGGCCAGCCAGGGCTGGCGCGTCGCGGGGCTGGATCTCGATCCGCGCCAGCGCACCTTTCACCGCTATCTGGAGAATCGCGAGAACACCGCGCGGCGCCGCGAGATCGACTTGCCGACCCCGCGGTTCGAGGTGTTCGGCGGCTCGACGATCGAAGAGCTCGATGCGCAGGTCGCGCGCGTGTCGGAGGGCGCCGACTATTTCATCGCCGATACGCCGGGGCGCGACGATGTCTTCGCGCGGCACCTCGCGACCAGCGCCGACACGTTGATCACGCCGATCAACGACAGCTTCATCGACTTCGACCTGATCGGCCAGGTCGACCCCGAAACGTTTCAGGTCACGCGCCCCAGCTTCTATTCGGAACTGATCTGGGACACGCGCAAGGCGCGAGCGAAAAGCGACGGGCGTACGATCGACTGGATCATCCTGCGCAACCGCCTGCAGCATGTCGATGCACACAATATGCGCCGCGTGGGCGAGGCACTGACCCAATTGTCGCGTCGCGTCGGCTTTCGCGTGATTCCGGGACTCGGCGAGCGCGTCATCTATCGTGAGTTGTTCCCGGCCGGCCTCACCCTGCTCGACAAGGCGCATCTGGGCGGCATGGGCATGGGGCATGTGGTCGCAAGGCAGGAATTGCGCGAAGCGATGGCGGGACTCAACCTGCCCGCGCGCGAAAAAATGCACCCCGACGGAGACCTGTTCGCCGTCGCCTGATTTCCCTCCCCAGCCAGCAGAGAGAGCGACCTTATGACCCATGTTTTCCACCCGACGATGCTGCGCGAATATGACATCCGCGGAATCGTCGGCGATACGCTGACCGAAAACGACGCGCGCGCGATCGGGCGCAGTTTCGCGACCCTGATCCGCCGCGCGGGCGGGCGCCGGGTCGCCGTGGGCTATGACGGGCGCCTGTCGTCGCCGATGCTGGAGGTCGCGCTGGTCGAGGGAATCAACGCCGCGGGGGTCGACGCGCTGCGCGTCGGCATGGGACCGACGCCGATGCTCTATTACGCCGCGTCAACGCAGGACGTGGACGGCGGCATACAGATAACCGGCAGCCACAACCCCCCCGACTATAACGGCTTCAAGATGGTGTTTCAGGGCCGTCCCTTTTTCGGCGCCGACATCCAGGGGATCGGCGAAATCGCCGCCGCGGGCGACTGGGAAAGCGGCGAGGGCGGCTCGCAGCAGGTCGATATCGTCGACGCCTATGTCGATCGCCTGGTCGAAGGGTTCGCGGGAGCCGCATGCCGCGTCGGCTGGGACGCCGGGAACGGCGCCGCCGGCCCCGTGATCGAAAAGCTGACCGCGCGCCTCCCCGGCGAGCACCACCTCCTGTTCACCGATGTCGACGGACATTTTCCCAACCATCACCCCGATCCCACGGTCGAGGCGAATCTGGCCGATCTCAGGAAGCTGGTCGCCGAGAGGAATCTCGATTTCGGCGTCGCTTTCGATGGAGACGGCGACCGCATCGGCGCGATCGACGGCGAAGGGCGGGTAATCTGGGGCGACCAGCTGTTGCAAATCTATGCCGCGGCCGCGCTTCGCGACCGGCCCGGCGCGACGATCATCGCCGATGTGAAGGCCAGCCAAGCGCTGTTCGATCGCGTTGCCGACCTCGGCGGAACCCCGCTGATGTGGAAGACCGGTCACAGCCTGATCAAGGCGAAGATGAAGGAAACCGGGAG
The DNA here is from genome assembly GCF_059693785.1 of Sphingopyxis sp. CR5. NCBI lineage: Bacteria > Pseudomonadati > Pseudomonadota > Alphaproteobacteria > Sphingomonadales > Sphingopyxidaceae > Sphingopyxis > Sphingopyxis sp. CR5. Next base: position 304,939 of record NZ_JCATIE010000004.1, read on the forward strand.
CCCGCTCGCGGGCGAGATGAGCGGCCACATCTTCTTCGCCGACCGCTATTACGGCTATGACGATGCGCCCTATGCCGCCGTCCGGCTGATCGAAGCGGTCGCCGCGCTCGGCCAGAGCGTCACCGAGATGCGCAGCGCGATGCCCGCGATGGTAAACACGCCCGAAATGCGGTTTCAGGTCGATGAGTCGCGTAAATTCGCCATTGTGGACGAAGTTCTCGACCGTCTTGCCGCGTCGGGCGCCGAAGTGAATCGCACCGACGGCGCGCGCGTACTGACCGAGGACGGTTGGTGGCTGCTCCGGGCTTCGAACACGCAGGATGTGCTCGTCGCGCGCGCCGAGGCAAAGGAGACGGCGGGGCTCGATCGATTGGTGGCGGCGATCGACGACCAGCTCGCGCGGTCGGGGGTGACGCGCGGCGAGACGGTCGGGCATTGACTAATGGCAAACGCCCTTCCGTTCCGGGGAGGGCAGGGAGACTAGGGACCTTGTTACCTGGTCGCAGCGGGTGGTGCCGCCGGCCGTGCCAAGCCGATGGCCCCACCCCGACCGAATGCAATAATCTTGCCAGATTGACGCTGGCGCCGCTCCTCGGGTAACGCCCGCCTATGACCGACGAACCGAAGCTTGCGACGCTGTCCGATGCCGATCATGGCGTCGCCGAACATACTGCGCATGTTCAGGAGGATGCGGCGGCAGGCAATGGCCTTGCGGTCGTGTCGATTGCCAAAAGCTACGACAAGCGCGTCGTGCTCTCCGATGTGTCGCTGTCGGTCGGCAAGGGCGAGGTCGTCGGCCTGCTCGGTCCGAACGGCGCCGGCAAGACGACCTGCTTCTATTCGATCATGGGACTGGTGAAGCCCGACGCCGGTCGCATCATGCTCGACGGCGCCGACATCACCTCGCTGCCGATGTATCGCCGTGCGATCCTGGGTCTCGGCTATCTGCCGCAGGAAACGTCGATCTTTCGCGGGATGACGGTCGAGCAGAATATCGCCGCGGTGCTCGAACTCGCCGAGCCCGACCGTATCGCGCGCGAGCAGAGGCTCGACGAGTTGCTCGAGGAGTTCGGCCTCACGCGCTTGCGCGACTCGGCCGCGATGGCGCTGTCCGGCGGCGAACGGCGGCGGGCAGAGATTGCGCGCGCGCTCGCCGCTAACCCGTCGATCATGCTGCTCGACGAGCCCTTCGCGGGCATCGACCCGCTGTCGATCAGCGACATTCGCGACCTTGTCGCCGACCTGAAAACGCGCGGGATCGGCGTGTTGATCACCGATCATAACGTCCGCGAGACGCTGGACCTCGTCGATCGCGCGTGCATCATCTACGACGGCAAGGTGCTGCTCGCCGGATCGCCCGCGGAGCTCGTCGCCGACCCGGAGGTGCGCCGCCTCTATCTCGGCGAGGGCTTTTCCCTATGACCACGGGCCCAGGCCTGCATATGTTCGTGCGGGGACACGCGCCTCTGCTGACGGGATAGCAGCGGTTGGCTCTGGGTCCACGCCTCGATTTACGCCAGTCGCAATCGCTGGTGATGACGCCGCAGCTGCAGCAGGCGATCAAGCTGCTGGCGTTGTCGAACCTTGAACTCGAATCCTATCTCGCCGAAGCGCTGGAGGGCAATCCGCTGCTCGACACGGCCCCGGCCGACGAGGGCGGCGGCGCGGACGAGCCCGCGGACGAGGTTCCCGCTCCGGCAGCCGAGGCGCCCGAAACCGACGCGGCGCTGGCATCGGACGCCGGAACCGCCGACGATCTCGACGTCGATTTTGCCGAAGAACGCTTCCATCACGATAGTGCGAGCGATTCGGTCGGCTTGTCCGGATCGGGCGACGATATCGATTTCGACAGCTTCGCCGAGGGCGCCGCCACGCTCCACGAGCATCTGCTCGCGCAGGTCGGCGAACGCTTTTCGGGTCTCGAGGCGATGGTCGCCGAACAGATCGTCGCGCTGATCGACGAAACGGGCTATTTGCGCGCCGACCTCGCCGAGCTGGCGCAGCGACTCGGTGTGCCGCTCGCGCTTGTCGCGTCGGTACTCGAAGGCGTCCAGACCTTCGATCCGTCCGGGGTCGGCGCGCGCGACCTCGCCGAGTGCATCGCGATCCAGGCGCGCGAAGCCGACCGCTACGATCCCGCGATGGAATGTATGATCGCGCATCTCGACCTCGTGGCAAAGGGCGCTTTCCCGCAATTGAAGCGCATCTGCGGCGTCGACGACGAGGATCTGGCCGATATGATCCGCGAACTGCGCGGCTATGATCCCAAGCCCGGGTTGCGCTTCGGCGGCTCGCCGCCGCAGGCGGTCGTGCCCGATCTCCACATCCGCCGCACGGCCGAGGGCTGGGCGGTCGAGGTCAACAGCGGCACCCTGCCGCGCCTCCTCATCAACCGGCGCTACTACAACGAACTGGCGGCGGGCGCGGCGGCGAAGAGCAAGGCGTGGCTCTCCGAACAGCTGGCCGGCGCCAACTGGCTGGTGCGGGCGCTCGATCAGCGCCAGCGCACGATCGTCAAGGTCGCGAGCGAGATCGTCAAGCAGCAGGAGGGATTCTTCCTGCACGGGGTCGCCCACATGCGACCGCTGACGCTGCGCCAGGTGGCGGAGGCGATCGGGATGCACGAATCGACGGTCAGCCGCGTTACCAGCAACAAATATCTGTCGTGCGCGCGCGGATTGTTCGAGCTTAAATATTTCTTTTCGAGCGGCATTTCGGCGACCGCCGGCGACGGCGCGGTGTCGGCCGAGGCGGTGAAGAGCCGGATCAGGGCGCTGATCGACGCCGAAGAGCCGGGGGCGATCCTGTCGGACGACGCGATTGCAAAGAAGCTCGCGGGCGAAGGGCACGATATCGCGCGGCGCACCGTGGTCAAATATCGCGAAGCGATGGGCTTTGGCTCGTCGGTGCAAAGGCGGCGGCAAAAGGCGCTGGCGGGATAATACCCCTCGTCACCCCGGACCTGATCCGGGGTCCACGACATCGCCGCGGCGATGGATGCCGGATCAAGCCTGTCCTGAGCTTGTCGAAGGGTCCGGCTTGACGAAATATGGGCGTGGAGCGGTTGACTTTTCGGCTGCTTCCCCATAGTTGCGCCGCTTCGCGTCAATACGCCCAGATTTACGGACAAGAGCCATGAAGATTCGCAACAGCCTGAAGTCGCTGAAGGACCGCCACCGGGACAACCGCGTGATTCGCCGTCGCGGCCGGACCTATGTGATCAACAAGACCAACCGCCGCTTCAAGGCGCGTCAGGGCTGATGGCCCTGCGGGGCGCTCGCCGCCCCGCGCGCGCATTGCAGGCCAGCGTAACGCCGTCGGATGCTTCCGGCGGCGCTTTCGCGTGTCCGCCATCCAAACCCCTCCCCTTCAGGGGAGGGGCAGCGAGACTTGATCCGGCGCAGCCGGTCTAGTCGCAGCGGGGTGGGCTTCGGACGGCGCGCCCTCTTCACTCCACCCTCCCTCGCTCGATGGGACCATTGGAAGGAGCCGCCATGATCGCCCGCTCGGTTATCTTCGACGTCGGCAAGGTGCTGTTCGAATGGGACCTGCGCCATCTGTTCGCCAAGCTGATCGACGATCCCGACGAGCTCGAATGGTTCGTCGGTCATGTCGTCACCCCGGCGTGGCATTTTCAGCACGACGCAGGCCGCCCGCTTGCCGAGATGGTGCCCGAACGCCAGGCCGAGTTTCCCGATCACGCGCATCTGATCGACGCCTATGCGGCGCGCTTCAACGAGACGATTCCGGGGCCCGTCCCTGGCAGTCTCGACCTCGTCGAGCGCCTCGACGCCGCAGGCGTGCCGCTGTTCGCGATCACCAATTTCGGCCATGAATTCTGGCACGGCTTCCGCCCGACCCAGCCGGTCTTCGACCGCTTCCGCGATATTATCGTCTCGGGCACCGAAAGGCTGATGAAGCCCGACCCCGCGATCTACGCGCTCGCGATCGAGCGATTCGGCATCGACCCCGCGGGCGCGCTGTTCATCGACGATAATCCGGCCAATGTCTCGGGCGCCGAGGCCGCAGGCATCGCTGCGCACCGGTTCGAGGGCGCGGCGGGGCTGGAGGCTGAGTTGGTGGCGCGGGGGTATTTGGCGGCATAGGCGGACGGGGTGCGCGTATATGGTTTCGCACGAAGACACGGAGACACGAAAAAACTTCTTCTTCCGTTCGCCCTGAGCCTGTCGAAGGGCCGTTCTTTCTTCAGCGCCGGAGAAGGAGAACCGTGCTTCGACAAGCTCAGCACGAACGGTGAATGGGTGCTCTTCGCGTCTTCGTGCCAACCAGAAGCCGTTACTTCTCCACTCCCAGCTGCGTCAGCACGAAGGCATATTCCTCGGCATCCTCGCGCAGCGCGCCCCAGCGGCCTGACTTGCCGGCGTGGCCCGCGCCCATGTTGGTGCGCAAGAGCAGCGTCGCGTCATTGGTTCGCGTCGCGCGTAGCTTGGCGACCCATTTCGCGGGCTCCCAATAGGTGACGCGCGGGTCGTGGAGCCCCGCCGACACGAGCATCGGCGGATAGGCTTTGGCGGTCACATTGTCATAGGGGCTGTAACTCAGCATATAGTCGAATGCCGCCTTGTCGATGACCGGATTGCCCCATTCGGGCCATTCGCCGGGGGTCAGCGGCAGGTCCTCGTCGATCATCGTGTTGATCACGTCGACGAAGGGCACCCCTGCTAACACCGCGCCCCAGAGTTCGGGCGCTTCGTTGGTGACGACGCCCATCACCTGCCCGCCCGCCGAGCGGCCTTCGATCGAAATCTTGCCGGCGCTCGTATAGCCCTTCGCGATCAGGCCTTTCGCGACGTCGATGAAGTCGTTGAAACTGTTCTTGCGGCGATCGGTCTTGCCCGCGAGATACCATTGGCGCCCCAGATCGTCGCCGCCGCGTACATGCGCGATGGCGTAGATCATGCCGCGATCGATCAGGCTGAGCCGCGTCGTCGAAAAGCCCGGCGCGACGCGGTAGCCATAGGAGCCATAGGCATAAAGGTGCAGCGGCGCGCTGCCGTCGAGCTTCGTCCCCTTTTTGTAGACGAGCGAGGCGGGAATGTTCGTCTTGCCGTCGCGGCTCGGCAGATTCACCCATTCGGTTATATATTGTGAAGCATTGTAACCCGAAGGGATTTCCTGCACCTTCAGCGTCTCGAGCGCCCCGCTCGCGACGTCATAATCATAGACGGTATCGGGGGTGACCATCGATTCATAGTCGAGGCGCAGCTTGTCCTGATGATATTCGGGATTGTCGCCGAGCCCCGCGACATAGGTCGCCTCGGGAAAGGCGATCCGTCCCGCCGTCAGCGGCGCGTCGTAGCGGCGCACGTCGACCTGATCGAGCCCGCTTTCGCGGGTTTCGAGCACGAAATAGTCGCGGAAGACCGCGAGGTCGGTGATGTAGGTCGAATCGGACCCCGGAATCAGCGTCGTCCACGCGCCCGGCGCGTCGAGGCGCGCAGTCGCGACGCGGAAATTGGGATGCTCGTCGTTGGTGTGGATATAGAGCGTCCCCTCGCGCTCATCGACGCTATATTCGCGGCCCTTTTGCCGCGGCGCGACCAGCAGGGGCTCGGCTTCGGGGTTGTCGGCGGGGAGCAGATAGACCTCGCTTGTCTCGTTATCGCCCGTCGCGATAACGATAAAATTGTCCGCCGCGGTCTTGCCGATGCCGACGCCGAAACCGATGTCGGCCTCCTTGTAGAGCAGCTTGTCGCCCGAAACCGGCGTGCCGAGTTTGTGCAGACGCACGTTGTCGGTGCGCCAGTTTTCGTTCGCGAGGCCATAGAGCAGGGCGTCGTTCCCTGCTGTCCACACCAGCGCCGACAAGGTACCGGGAATGACGTCGGGCAGCATCTCGCCGGTGTCGAGATTGCGGAATCGCACTTCGAATCGCTCCGAGCCATTGTCGTCGAACGCATAAGCCATCAGCTTGCCGTTCGGGCTTACCGCCAGGTCGGCGAGGCGGAAATAGTCCTTGCCCGCGGCGAGCGCGACCTCGTCGAGGATCAGTTGCGCGTCGCCGCCCGCGACCGGCCGGCGATACCATTTCTTATACTCGGCGCCCTGTTCGAACTCGATCCAATAGAGGTAGTCGCCATCCTTTTGCGGCACGCTCGCATCGGCTTCCTTGATGCGACCCTTCATCTCCTGAAACAGCGTCTCGACAAGCGCCTCGTGCGGTTTCATCGCCGCCTCGAAATACGCATTTTCCGCCTTCACATAGGCAAGCACGTCCTTGTCGTCGACGACGGGATAGCTTTGGTCGCGCAGCCAGTGCCAAGGGTCGGACAGCGTCTCGCCGTGCAGCGTCATGGCGTGGGGCCGCTGTTCGGCGACGGGCGCGGAAGGCATTTGGGTCAAATCATCGTCTTTCTCTTGGGCCGAAAGGGGCGGGGATGCGACAAGCGGGGTGGCAATTGCCGCCAGGAACATCCAAATAGCGCGCATAGACCGATACTCCCGCTGCGCCGCCCCCGCCGGGCAGGAATGGCAGCGATGTAGGAACAAGGAAGCAAGCATGTCCACCCCCGACTATCGCGCCCGCCTCACCAACCTGCGCCGCGAACTCGCGACGCGCGGCCTCGACGGTTTCGTGATCCCGATCAGCGACGAACATATGAGCGAATATGTCGGCGCCTATGCACAGCGGCTTGCCTGGCTCACCGGCTTCGGCGGCTCGGCGGGCACCGCGGCGGTGCTACCCGGAAAGGCGGCGATCTTCGTCGACGGGCGCTATACGGTACAGGTGCGCGACCAGGTCGACGGATCGCTCTACGACTATGTCGGGGTGCCGCAGTCGAGCGTCGCAGAGTGGCTCGGCGCCAATGTCGGCGCTGGGCAGAAGATCGGTTTCGACCCGTGGCTCCACGGCATCGACTGGGCGCGCGGACTGGCGCGCGCGCTCAAGGCGAAGGGCGCCGAACTCGTCGCGGTCGAGAGCAACCCGGTCGACGCGGTGTGGGACGACCGGCCCGCGCCGAGCGACGCGCCGGTGATCGTCTATGACACGCAGCAGGCGGGCCAATCGGCCGCCGACAAGCGCGCGGTGATCGCCGATTGGCTGAAGGCGCAGGGGCTCGACACGACGGTGATGACGGCGCTCGACTCGATCGCGTGGACCTTCAACATCCGCGGCTCGGACGTCACGCACACGCCGGTCGGCCTCGCCTTCGCGCTGCTCCACGCCGACGCGACCGCCGACCTGTTCGTCGCGCCCGAGAAGGTCACCGACGCGGTGCGCGCGCATCTGGGCAACAGCGTGCGGATCCACGACCGCGACGCGTTCGAGGCGGCGCTTGCCGAGCTTGCCGGCAGGCACGTCGCGGTCGATCCCGACCGGGCGGTCGCGGCGATCTTTACCGCGCTCGAGGGCGCGGGCGCGAAGATCGCGCGCCACCGCGACCCGGCGGTGCTGCCCAAGGCGATCAAGAACGCGACCGAACTCGGCGGTACCCGCGCCGCGCATGTTCGCGACGGCGTCGCGGTCGCGCGCTTCCTGAAGTGGATGGAAGAGGCGGCGCCGCAAGGGGGGCTCGACGAACTGGGCGCGGCGGCGAAGCTCAAGGCGTTTCGCGAAGACAGCGGCGCGCTTGTCGACCTGTCATTCGACACCATCTCGGCTGCCGGCCCCAACGGCGCGCTGCCGCATTACAAGGTCGACGAAACCACCAACCGCGCGATCGAGACCGGGACGCTCTACCTCGTCGATTCGGGCGGCCAATATGCCGACGGCACGACCGACATTACGCGCACGATCGCGATCGGCACGCCCACCGCCGAAATGCGCCGCCGCTTCACGCAGGTGCTCAAAGGCCATATCGCGCTCGCGACCGCGCGTTTCCCCAAGGGGACGCGCGGCAGCCAGCTCGACATTCTCGCGCGGCAATATCTGTGGGCTGACGGGGTCGATTACGCGCATGGCACCGGTCACGGCGTCGGCGCCTATCTGGCGGTCCACGAAGGGCCGCAGCGTATCGCCAAGCCCGCCGGCGGGCAGGCGGGGACCGAGGAGCCGCTGCACGCGGGCATGATCCTCTCGAACGAACCCGGCTATTACAAGGCGGGCCATTTCGGCATCCGCATCGAAAATCTGGTGATCGTGATCCCCGTCAGCATCGATGGCGCCGAAGAGGATATGCTGGGGTTCGAGACGATCACCTTTGCGCCGATCGCGCGCAACCTGGTCGATCCGGCGCTGCTGTCGTCGGCCGAGGCCGACTGGCTCGATGCCTATCATGCCGCCGTGCTCGAAAAGCTGGCGCCGGGGATGGGCGATGCGGAGCGCGAATGGCTGGAGGCGGCCTGCGCGCCCATCGAGCGCGTCCCGGCTGCGCTCGCGGCCTGAGCGGGCGATGACGGTTCGCCGCAGCGAGGTGCCGCTCGCCGATTTTCGCGTTCGCGAGGTCGTGCGCGTTCGCTTCAACGAGATCGATGGACAGAATGTCGTCTTCAACGGCAATTATCTGGTCTATGCCGATATCGGGGTTACCGAATATTTCCGGGCGCTAGGCGAGGGCCAGCCCGGACCCTATTTTCACCAATATGGTACAGACATTCGCGAGACGCATTGCGAAATCGACTATCATTCCGCCGCCCGGCTCGACGAGCTGATTACCATTGCGGCGCGGATCAGCCGTTTCGAGCGCGCGAGCTTCACGCTTCACTGCGGCATTTTCCGCGGTGAAGAGCGGCTTACCGATATCGAAATCAGCTATGCCCATGTCGACAGCGATAGCGGCCAGTCGACCCCGCTCCCTGGGACCTTCATCGCCGAGGTGCGGCGGTTCGAGGTGCGAACACCGGTTCAGGAGTGATTCGCCGCCACCGGGCTGGACCGGAAAGGCACGCGATTCCGCCGGATGGCAAAAAAAAGGGCCACCCGAAGGTGGCCCGTGAAAGTTTTGGGAGAGGATGCCTAAAAGGCGAGTGTGATATTGCACTGCACAATGAATTGTGCAACTGCGAAATAAGCATCCGCGATTGCATTTTTTGCAACTGATAACGATATCACTCTTCACTGCGCGCAATCCCTCGTCCCTCTCGCAAAAGGGCGTCCAATCGCGTAAATCGGTCGAATGGGAATGTTCAATCATTGGGATGTCGGCGGAGGCGTCTCCGACTTTTGGGATTATGTGCGCCAGCCGCGCCCGCACCGCTGGACCAGCTGGGGCGTGGCCATTGCCTTTTCGCTCGTGCTTTTCTGGGGATTTTCCAAATATCTGATCCCCTATGAACGCCCCAAGCCGCAGATCATCTATTTCGAGAACTGGAAGGCGAATCGCAGCGAGGCGGACATTCGCGCCGACTGGATCGCCCGCGCCAGGGAAACGACGCGGGAGAACGCCAAGCGCCGCGCCGAATTCCAGAAGCTCGCCGACATGATGGGGGTCGAGTATGATTCGACCGAGGCCGACAAGGTGACGCGCGAAACGTTGGGCAAGGAGGCCGATACGATCGGCGCCAAGCCCGCGCCGCCCAAGCGCTCGACCCTCGCCGAGCGTGCGGCGCGAACCCCGCCGGCGCCCGCTGACGAGTCGCCGCAGCGCTGATGCGGCGACCACCCGCCGATGCCGACTGGATGGCCGCCGCCGTCGCGCTGGCGCGGCGCGGGCGCGGGCTGACGGCACCCAATCCCAATGTCGGCTGCATCATCGTGCAGCCTGCCCCCGCTAAGGCGGGGGGCCGGATCGTCGCGCGCGGCTGGACCCAGCCTGGCGGGCGTCCCCACGCCGAGGCGGTGGCGCTCGCCGCCGCCGGCGACGCCGCGCGTGGCGCCACGGTCTATGTCACGCTCGAACCCTGCGCCCATGCGAGCCCGCGCGGCCCGTGCTGCACCGACAGCCTGATCGGCGCGGGCGTCGCGCGCGTCGTCGTCGCGGTGCGGGACCCCGACGCGCGCACCGACGGCCGGGGTATCGCGCGGCTTCGCGACGCGGGGATCGCGGTCGATACCGGCGTGCTCGCAGACGCGGCCCGCGCGGCGATGGCGCCCTGGTGGACGCGCGCGATGCGCGAACGGCCCTTCACGACGCTGAAGCTCGCGACATCGCTCGACGGCTGCATCGCGATGGCCGACGGGTCGAGCCGCTGGATCACCGGCGACCGCGCCCGGGCGCACGCTCATCTCGAGCGCGCGCTGCACGAAGGCATCGTCGTGGGACGGGGTACCCTTGATGCCGACATGCCGCGGCTCGATGTGCGGCTCGCCGGCCTCGAACGACGCAGTCCACGGCGTTTCCTACTGACCCACGGCGCCGCGCCCGCCGGATGGACCGCCCTGCCCTCGCCGACCGCCGATCCGCGTGTCGATTCGCTGCTGGTCGAAGGCGGCGCGCAGGCCGCCGCCGCGTTCCTGGCCTCCGACCGCATCGACCGACTGCTCCTCTATCGCGCGCCGATCCTGGTCGGCCGCGGCCGCGCGGCGCTCGGCGATATCGGACTTGCGGACCTGGCGCGCGCGCACGGCCGCTGGCGCCTTGCCGATAGCCGGATGCTTGGCAGCGACCGGCTCGACGTCTACGAGCGCATCAGGAAGGATTGACTGCTTCATGTTCACCGGAATCGTTACCGACATCGGCACCGTCCGCGCGCGCGAGGATCGCGGCGACACGCGTCTGATCATCGGCACCGCCTATGACGTCGATACGATCGATCTCGGCGCCTCGATCGCCTGCTCGGGCGCGTGCCTGACGGTGGTCGACAAGGGCGTCGACGAGGGCAGCAACGGCCCCGCCGGCTGGTTCGCGGTCGATGTCAGCGCAGAGACGATCGCACGTACCGCGCCGGGGATGTGGGATGCGGGTCGCCGGCTCAATCTCGAACGCGCTCTGCGCGTCGGCGACGAACTTGGCGGGCATATCGTCACCGGGCATGTCGATGCGGTCGGGCGGATCGTCTCGGTCGATCCCGTCGGCGACAGCGTCAGGGTCACCGTCGAAGCGCCGGCGTCGCTGGCACCGCATATCGCGCCCAAGGGGTCGATCACGCTCGACGGCGTCTCGCTGACGGTCAACGACGTGACCGATCAGCCGGACGGGACCGCGCATTTCACCCTCAACATCATCCCGCACACCCAGGCGGTGACGACGCTCGACGAGGCGGCGGCGGGGCGTCCGGTGAATCTGGAGATCGACGTGCTCGCGCGCTATCTGGCGCGGATGCAGCAGGTGCGGGGATAATCGGTTTCACGCGAAGGCGCGAAGAAGAAAAAGCTCACACAAAGACGCAAAGAGGCAACGGCGATTGCGCGACGGCTTTTCGTCGCCGCCAGCGATTATGAGAAAGGTGCCTCGTGCGAGTCCTGCGCAAGGCGTCCGGACGAGCCGCCCTCTTTGTGTCTTTGTGTGAGATAATCGAAACCTCGACGCAGCGGCTCTTCTTCGCGCCTTTGCGCCTTTGCGTGGGATATTCAGATGCCCTCGCCCCATCCCGCCGCCAAATCGGGGTCGGCGGCGATCATCGACCGGCGCATCGCGAGGCGGCCGATCCGCAGCAACTCGGCCTTGCGGCGCGCGGGGGCGAGGTCGCAGCGCGCCGCTTCGCGCACCACTGCCGCGCCATAGCGGTCGGCGACGATCAGGCCCGAGGTTTCGGGGCGATAATCGGGCGTTTCGAGGATCGCGGGGTCGAGTCCCGCCGCGAGCGCCCAATAGAAATGGTCGCACCAGTCGCAATAGTCGGGCCATTTGCCGTCGCCGTGCAGGTCGGCGCGGCTGACCTTGATCTCGACGATCGTGATCCGCCCTTTGGCGTCGATCGCGGTCAGGTCGGTGCGCCGCCCGTTGGGCAACGTCACCTCGGGGATGGCGACGAGGCCGGCTTGCGCGAACAGGCGGCACACGCCGCGCGCGACGTCCGCGGCGGTCAGCAGGTCGCTCGCCATGCCCATGCCATCGGACTCTCATATCCTCAGAAGGGGACGTCGTCGTCCAGATCGTCGTCGAACGGCGGCCGGCCGCCACCGCCGCTTCCGCCGCCGCCCTGGTTCCAGCCGCCGCCCGAGCTTCCGCCCGAACCGCCGCCCTGATCCCAGCCGCCCGACGATCCGCCGCCCTGGTTCCAGCTGTCGCCGCCACGCGAGCCGCCACCGCCGCCGCCCGGCGCGCCGTCGAGCATGGTCAGATTGCCGCCCATGCCCGCGATGACGACTTCGGTCGTGTAGCGGTCGTTGCCGTCGCGATCCTGCCATTTACGGGTGCGCAGCGACCCCTCGATATAAACCTTGGAGCCCTTTTTCAGATAGCGCTCGACGACGCCGACCAGCCCGTCGCCGTTGATCACGACATTATGCCATTCGGTGCGCTCCTTGCGCTCGCCGGTCATGCGGTCCTTCCACTGTTCGGAGGTCGCGATGCGGATATTGGCGATGCGGCCGCCGTTCTGGAACGACTTGATTTCGGGATCGGCGCCCAGATTGCCGATCAGAATAACCTTGTTGACGCTGCCAGCCATTGCCGCTCCGCTCCGCTAGAAGATGTGGAGGATCAGCCTAGGCCAAAGGCGACGGCTGTCCAGTAGGTGATACCAGCAGCGGCATAGGCGAGCAGGAACAGATAGCCAACCATGAACATTGGCCATTTCCACCCGTTTGTTTCGCGCCGGGTGATCGCGATCGTCGAAATGCATTGCGGGGCGAAGACGAACCAGGCGAGGAAGGCGAGCGCGGTCGCGATGCTCCAGCGTCCTTGCAGCCGCTCGCTCAGCGACTGCGACATCGCCTCCTCGTCGTCGCCGGCGTCGATCGCATTCGCGGTCGCGAGCGCCGACACCGCGACCTCGCGCGCCGCCATCGCGGGGATCAGCGCGAGCGCGATGTCGTGGTTGAAGCCGATCGGCTTCACGACGACCTCGAGCCCGCTCGCGATCCGGCCCGCGATGCTGTAATCGACCTGGCGCATGGCGCTGTCCGCCGGCGCCTTGGGAAAGCTGAGCAGCAGCCACAGGATCACCGTAGTCATCGCGATGATCGTCCCCGCGCGGCGCAGGAAGATCCACGCGCGCTGCCACAATCCGATCGCGATGTCGCGCAGCCGCGGCATCTGATACCGCGGCATCTCCATCATGAAGCTCGCCGAATTGCCGCGCGCGAGCGTGCGCCGCAGGACGAAGGCGACGATCAGTGCGCCGACGATTCCCGACACATAGAGGCCGAACAGGACGAGTCCCTGCAAGCCGACGGGCGATCCGCCGACCGCGCGATCGGGGATGAAGGCGGCGATGATCAGCGCATAGACGGGCAACCGCGCCGAACAGGTCATCAGCGGCGCGATCAATATCGTCGTCAGCCGGTCCTTGGCGTCGGGAATCGCGCGCGTCGCCATGATCCCCGGCACCGCGCAGGCAAAGCTCGACAGGAGCGGAATGAAGCCGCGCCCCGACAGGCCGACCTTCGCCATCAGCCCGTCCATCAGGAAAGCGGCGCGCGTCATATAGCCAGAGGCTTCGAGCAGCAGGATGAAGAGGAAGAGGATCAGGATCTGTGGCAGGAAGACGACGACTGCGCCGACGCCGGCGAGCAGCCCCTCGACGATCAGGCCGCGCAGGACAGTGTCGGGCATCGCGCCGACGACCCATTGCTGGAGCACGCCGATTCCGGCCTCCAGCGCATCGGCGGGCGGCGCCGCCCAGGCATAGACCGCCTGGAACATCACGAACATCAGCGCGAGCAGGATCAGGAAACCCGCGACCGGATGCAGGAACAGGGCGTCGACGCGCTGGGTCCAGCGGCGCACCGGGGTTTCGGACAGCGTGGCGGCGCGCGCGATCGCCCGCGCGCGCTGGTGCAGCGCGACGTCGGTGGGCGGCGGCGCAGCGTGGGTATGGGTTTCGAGCTGGTGGGTCAGTATCTCGCGGTCGACCGCCGCCAGCACCGCGTCGAGGCCGCGCCGTCGCACCGCGACGGTGGCGACGACCGGAACGCCAAGCTCTTCGGCCAGCCGGTCGGGATCGAGCACCAGCCCGTCGCGTTCGGCCAGGTCGACCATGTTGAGCGCGACCACCGTCGGCAGCCCGAGCGCGATCAATTCCAGTGCGAAGCACAGGTGATTGTCCAGGTTGGCGGCGTCCACCACGACGATCAGCGCGTCGGGACGCGTCTGCCCTTCCTGTCGCCCCAGCACGACGTCGCGGGTCACCGCCTCGTCGGGGCTCGACGGGGTCAGGCTGTAGCTGCCGGGCAGGTCGATCAGCGCCAGCGGCCGCCCGTCGGCGAAGCTCGCGTGACCCGCCTTGCGCTCCACCGTGACGCCGGGATAGTTGGCGATCTTCTGCCGTGCGCCGGTCAGCGCATTGAACAGGCTCGATTTCCCGGCGTTGGGATTGCCGGCAAGCGCGATCGTGGGAATGGCGCTGGTCATGCTGCGGCCGCGATCGCTTCCACCTCGATCGCGGCGGCCTGCTTGCCGCGGATGATCACCTGCATGCGCCCGATGGCGAGCGCGAGCGGCTCGCGTGAAAACAGGCTGCCGCGGTGGAGCGGGGTCACCTCGACGCCTTCCATCAGGCCGAATTCGCGCAGGCGGCGGCCCTCGTCATGCGACAGGAGCTGCCAGTCGATGCGGGCGATGCGCACGGTCGTCCCGAGCGGCGCGGAATCAAGCTTCGCGATCATTTGCGAGCGATTATCAATAACAGCGAGCAAACGCCAGCCCTAGTTTTCCATCGTCGCGTACGGGTCCCTCGACCCGATCAGCGCCCCGGATAGCGCAGGCGGCCGACGAAACGCGCCAGGCTCGGGCGTTCGCTGCGGCGGGCGGCGCGGCGATGCTTCCAGCCTTCGAAGCGCATCACCGCGTCGATGCGCCGCGCGAGGAAGGCCCGCGTGTCGGCAAAGCCTTCGCTCTCGTCGTTCAGGAATACCGCCATCGTCGAGGCATAGACCGCACCGAGGATCGCGCGCTTGCTGTAATGATTATAATCGGTCGCGGTGTCGCCCGCGAGGCGCCACATCGCATCGGCGCTGCGCCAGCCGAGCTTTGCGGCGAACGGTATGTTGGTCGGCAGTGCGAGCAGCGCGAGCGCGCGGCGCAGCGATTCGCGATTCGGCGCGAGTAGGTCGAGCCGCGCTTCCACGAGCGTCGTGATGCGCTCGCGGATCTTCAGTGTCGCGAGCTTTTCGGCGGGCCAGCGCCCTTCCATTGCGGCGTCGACATCGGCGAACCAGGCGTCGACCATGCCGCGTGCAGCGTCGGGAAAGGCGAGGCGGGCGACATCGGGATCGACCCCGACACGCTGCGCCGCATCGACCAGCGCCGCGTCGCTGAACCCGTCGAAAGCGGCATTTTCGGCGATCAGCGGCGCGAGCGCGGCGCGAATCTCGTCGAGGGTCGGGTCGGCGGGCAGGATCGAGGCCATGCGTGTCAGATAGGCCGCGGACGGCGCGACGGCAACCGAATCAGCACCAGCGCCGCGCCGACCAGCATGCCGCCCATGATGTCGACCGGCCCCAGTCGCTCGTCGAACATCAGCCAGCCCGCGAGCGCGGCAAACGCCGGCTGGACGAGCAGGGTCAGCCCGACGACGAGCGACGAGAAGCGCGGCAACGCCCAGATCAGCAGCCCCTGCCCCATGATCTGACTGGTCAGCGCGAGGACAACGACGACGGTCCAGTCCTGCGGCCAGATCCGCTCGCCGAGCAGGAGCGCCGTGGCAAGCAGGATCGGGATTCCCGCAGGGACCGAAATCGCAAGCGCCGACCACGACCCCAGTTCCCCGCGCACCCGTTGCATCAACAGCACATAGCCGGTGTAGAGCGCGCCGCCGAGCAGGCAGAGCAGGTCGCCGGCCAGATAAGCGGGCGACAATTCATAGCTCTGGCCCATGAGAAGCCCGGCGCCGGCAAAGGCGAGCAGGATCGCCAGCGCCTGCCAACCGCGCGGCAGCTGGCGGGCAAGGGCGATGCCCCAGACCACGAGCAAGAGACTCGCGCAATTGCCGAACAGCGTCGCATTGGCCACCTTGGTCCGTATGATGCCAAGGTGCCAGGCGGCGAGATCGAGCGCGAAGAACGCCCCCGCCCCCGCGGCGACCAGGACGGCGCGACGCGATGGCAGTCGTCCGCCGGCCTCGCGCCAGCCGAGCAGTGCGATCACCGGCAGGGCGAGCGAGAGGCGCCAGAAGGCGGCCGCGACCGGCCCGGTGTCGACGAGTCGCACGAGCATCGCGCCGAGCGACAGGCAGATGTTGCCGCCGAGAAGCCCGGCGAAGGCGAACGCGCCGCCGCGCGGCGGCGGCGCCGCGCTGGTGTCGATGCTGTCGGTCTTGGCGGTCATTTAGATTTTCTTTTGCTACCGGCTATTGTTTCGTCTCGCGGGCGTCCATAGCTCGGTCGGCCCATAGCGGCGGCCCGCCGGACCGTCGCGACAAAATTGGAACAAGCCGGAGGATTTATGACCGCAACGCTTTTCGATCCGATCATGCTGGGCGCCATCGAGGCGCCGAACCGCATCGTCATGGCGCCGCTCACGCGTGGTCGTGCGGGACCGGGCTTCGTGCCGAACGAGCTCGCCACCCAATATTATCGCCAGCGCGCCGCCGCCGGGCTGATCATTTCGGAAGCGACCGGCATTTCGCAGGAAGGCCTGGGCTGGCCGTCGGCACCGGGGCTATGGAGCGAGGCGCAGGTCGAAGGCTGGAAGCCGGTGACCGACGCGGTTCACGAAGCAGGCGGGCGGATCGTCGCGCAGCTCTGGCACATGGGCCGGCTGGTCCATTCGGTGTTCAACGACGGCAAGCCGCCGGTGTCGGCCTCGGCGACGAAGGGCGAGGGCCGCGCGCACACGCCGGTCGGCCGCCTCGACCTCGAGGAAGCGCGGCCGCTGCGCCTCGATGAAATTCCGCGCGTGATCGCCGATTATGCGAAGGCGGCCGAGAATGCGAAGCGCGCCGGCTTCGACGGGGTGCAGCTTCACGGCGCGAACGGCTATCTGATCGACCAGTTCCTGCGCGACGGCACCAATTTGCGCGACGACGATTATGGCGGCCCGGTCGAGAATCGCATCCGCCTGCTCCGCGAAGTGACCGAAGCGTTGATCGGCATTTGGGGCGCCGACCGCGTCGGCGTGCGCCTGTCCCCCAACGGCGAGACGCAGGGGGTCGACGACAGCGCGCCCGAAAAGCTGTTCCCGGCCGCGGCGGCGGCGCTCGACAAGCTCGGCATCGCCTTCCTCGAGCTGCGCGAACCTGGCCCCGACGGCACGTTCGGGCGCACCGACGTGCCAAAGCAGTCCCCCTCGATCCGCACCGCGTTCAAGGGGCCGTTGATCCTCAACAGCGATTATGACGTCGCCAGGGCCGAAGCCGATCTGGCGAGCGGGCTTGCCGACGCGATCAGCTTCGGACGGCCGTTCATCGGCAATCCCGACCTTGTCGAGCGTATTCGGACCGGCGCCGAATGGGCCGCCGACAATCCGCAGACCTGGTATTCGCCGGGCCCCGAGGGCTATATCGACTATCCGGCGCTCGAAGCCGCCTGACCCGCGACGTCGTTCGCCGACCCTTGTGGGCTCCCGCGAAGGCGGGAGCCCATTTTCATATCGTTCGATCCGGGACCGGCCGCAGCGACGCAATCCTGAGCAGTCTACGCGAGCTCGGGATTGCCGCTTAGCGTCCTGACGCTAACGACCTCAGAGCTATTCGCGCGTCGCGAGCGCCTTGTCGATCAGGCTGGCGCCGATCGGCGCGATGATCTTGTCGGCAAAGCGAAGCACGACGAAGCCAAGCACGAAGACCAGCGGCAGCGCGACGAAGGCGGTCACGATCGCGATCGCGACGATCATGAAGAACAGGGCGATGAACCCGCCGCTGAATTCGGCCTGGCCACTGGGGCCGAGCTGGATCGTGCGCGGGCCCTTGGCGTCCCACCATCTGGCAGTTTTGATCGTCTTGCGGCCCGGGGTGGCGGGCGCGCGATCCGGGATGCGCGCGGGGGACGGTTGCGATTCGCGATCGCGCCGGCGCGGCTCGTCGCCCCAGGGCTTCTGGCCCCGTGCGGCTATAGTCCCGGCGATCCGCCGCTTCGCGGCGTCGGCATCGCGTTTCGCCGCGCGCACCGATGCCGGGGGCGCCGCGACCGTCTTTGGCGGCGGGGCCGGGACGACCAGCGTCTCGGACGCCGGCTCGGGCATGTCGGGGCGGACCGCCTCTTGGCCCATCCGCCGGTCGTAATCCGCCATGCGCTCCGCCGCGCTCGGCGGCGTGCGGCCACTTGTCCGGTCGATCACCACCAGCCGGCCGCCGCGTTCGACGACGGAAAATCGGCTGGGCGGTGGTCGGTCAAGCAACGCCGAACTGTTCCTTCAGGGCCAGCATCGCGAGCGCGGCCTTCGCCGCCTCGCCGCCCTTATCCTTGCGCGTCTTGTCGGCGCGCGCAAGCGCCTGTTCCTCATTCTCGACGGTCAAAATGCCGTTGCCGATCGCGAGCCCGTCGAGCGTCAGCGCCATGATGCCGCGCGCGCTCTCGTTCGACACGACCTCGAAATGATAGGTTTCGCCGCGTATGACGATGCCGAGCGCGACATAGGCGTCAAAGCGCCCAGTCTCGTGGCCCAGCGCGATCGCGGCGGGAACTTCCAGCGCGCCGGGCACGGTCACCGTCTCGTGGCTATGCCCGTCGGCTTCGAGCGCGCTGCGCACGCCGTCGAGTAGCATGTCGTTGAGGTCGCCGTAGAACCGTGCTTCGACGATCAGTATATGTGCCATCAGCCCTCTCCCGGAATAGCGCGTTCGCCCACGATCGACAGGCCATAGCCTTCGAGTCCGACGAGGTTGCTGTGCGTCGGCGTCAGCAGTTCCATCGCATGCACCCCAAGGTCGGCCAGAATCTGCGCCCCGATACCATAGGTGCGCAGGTCCATGCCGTCGGTGGGCGGCGCGATCGTATCGGCATCGGCCGAGCCGGGAAGCGGGCGCATCAACAGCACGATGACCCCCGCGCCGGCTTCGCCGATCGCTTCCATCGAGCGTTGCAAACGGCGCTTTTTCGGGCCGGGGCGGCCCATCAGATCGTTGAACAGCGATACCGGGTGCATTCGTACCAGCGTCACGCCGTCGGCATCGACGGTGCCCTTCTGAAGCACCAGATTGACGCTGCCGTCGATCGTGTTGCGATAGGATTTCAGTCGCCAGTCGCCGCCATAATCGGATTCGAAGGGCTCGTCGGACACGCATTCGACCAGCCGGTCGTTGCGGTGGCGATAGGCGATCAGGTCGGCGATCGTTCCGATCTTCATCCCGTGGCGGCGGGCGAAGGGAATGAGGTCGTCGAGGCGCGCCATCGTCCCGTCGTCGTTCATCACTTCGCAAATCACGCCCGAGGGGTTGAGGCCGGCCAGCCGCGCGATGTCGACCGCGGCTTCGGTGTGGCCCGCCCGGACCAGGACGCCGCCATCGACCGCGATCAGCGGAAAGACATGGCCGGGCGTCACGATATCGTCGCGGCCCTTCGAGGCGTCGATCGCGACCGAGACCGTCCGGGCGCGGTCCGCGGCGGAAATGCCGGTATCGACGCCTTCGCGGGCTTCGATCGAGGTGGTGAAGGCGGTGCCGTGACGCGTGCCATTGTTGCGGCTCATCAGCTCGAGGCCCAATTGCTCGACTCGCGGACGCGTCAGCGTCAGGCAGATCAGGCCCCGGCCGTGCGTCGCCATGAAGTTGATCGCATCGGGGGTCGCCATCTGCGCCGGGATGATCAGATCGCCTTCATTCTCGCGGTCCTCGTCGTCGACGAGGATGAACATGCGGCCGTTGCGGGCTTCGGCGATAATTTCCTCGGGGCTGGCCATCGGCGAAATGTCGCTGCCATGTGCGAGCCAATGTTCGAGCTTGCGGAGCGTTTCGGCGGTCGGGTTCCAACCCGGCGAATCGAGATCGCGCAGGCTGTTGGCGTGGAGGCCGGCGGCACGGGCAAGGCCCGAGCGCGACATCGCGCCGTCGTCGACGATGGCGCGGATTCGATCGATGAGCTGTGTAGACATGCCGCCAATATTCACACTATAGTGTGAGTGTCAATGGCGACATCACATTACAATATCATTTGGGTCCAAAAACCGCCCCCGCGTCGCGCAGCGGTGCATCGGCTTTCTCGTCGAGCAGCGCCGATAGCCGGCCGGAGCGATCGTTGCGCTTGGCATAGTCGCGCGCCGACAGGCCGGCGATATGGTCGGCCTTGTCGGGGTTGGCGCCGCTCCGCACGAGCAGGCGCACCACCGCTGGATTGTTGACCTGCACCGCCAGGATCAGGGCGGTCTCGCCGCGCCGGTTCGTCTGGTCGACCGGGGCGCCATGATCGATCAATTCGGCGGCGCCATCGGTAAAGCCGAGCATGGAGGCGTGCATCAGCGGGGTCATGCCCTGCCGGTCGGCGATCGAGGGGTCGGCATCCTTGCCGAGGAGGAAGCGCAGCCAGGTCGTGTCGCGGCGCTTGGCGACGATCATCAGCGCGGTTTCGCCGGTATCGGGATTGCGCGTGTTGACCAGGCTTGAATCATTCTTGTCGATCAGCTTGGTCGCCTCGTCGCCGTCGCGCTTTTCGACCGCCTGCAGGAAGCTGTAGCTGTCGCTGAACTGCGCGGCGACTGGCGTCGCGATCAGCGCGGCCGCTACCAGCGCGGCGGACAGGGAAGCGAGTCGAAACTCGGCGCGGCGAAACATGATGGCGAACCCCCGGGACAGATGCGTCGCGGCTGCGACGACAAAGGTTGATTTTCGCAGTCTAGCCGATCAAGGCTGGACCAATGATGAATAGGCTGATTATGGGCCCGAAGGCCGTTCGTTCAAGTCTTGTCCTCGCCGCGGCGCTGGCCTTGGCGGCGTGCGGCGGCACGGCGCCGTCGGGCGGGGGCGAACCCCCGCTCGCGGGCGCGCGCATCGGCGGTCCGTTTACCCTCACCGACCAGAACGGCCGCACGGTCCGCGATAGCGACTTCGCGGGGCAATATCGCATCGTCTATTTCGGTTACAGCTTCTGTCCCGATATCTGTCCGGTCGACCTGCAAAAGCTGATGCGCGGCCTGTCGCTGTTCGAAAAGGCGTCGCCGAAACTGGGCGCAAAGGTCCAGCCGCTCTTCATCAGCATCGACCCCGCGCGCGACACGCCCGACGCGCTGAAGCCTTTCGTCGGCCGCTATCATCCGCGCCTGCTCGGCCTGACCGGGACGCCCGAACAGATCGCGGCGGTCGCGAAGGAATATGCGGTGGTGTATAACAAGGTCGAGGGCTCCGCGCCCGACCGCTATCTGATGGCCCATACCCAGATCGCCTTTCTGATGGATCCGGACGGCAAGCCGATGGCGATGCTGCCGCTCGACGATCCGTCGACCGACGTCGACGAAGGTGCGCCCGACAAGGTCGCGGCCGAGCTTGCGAAATGGGTGAAATAGGGACGCGCCCCTTTTGGGAAGCCCCGCTCGACAGCCTCGATGCCGGCGAGTGGGAGGCGCTGTGCGACGGCTGCGGCAAATGCTGCCTGCACAAGCTGGAGGATGAAGATACGGGCCGGATCTATCCGACCAACGTCGCGTGCCGCCTGCTCGACCTCTCGACCGCGCGATGCGGCGATTATCGGCACCGCCGCCGCCACGTCCCGGATTGCCTGACGCTGACGAAGGCGAAGGTCGCCGATATCGAATGGTTGCCGCAAAGTTGCGCCTATCGCCTGCGGGCCGAGGGGCGGCCGCTGCCCGACTGGCATTATCTGGTCTGCGGCGATCGCGATGCCGTCCACCGGGCCGGCGAATCGATCGTCGGCTGGACGGTCGGCGAGGATATTGCCGGCCCGCTCGAGAACCATCTTGTTCGGCGCATCGTCTGACCGCGCGGCCGATCCGCCGCAGATCTGGATCGGTGACGATGCCTGGCCCGTGCGACTGGTGCACCATGCACGCGCGCGGCGGTATCGCCTGGTCTTCGACGCCGCGCGGTCGGAACTCAGGCTGACGCTGCCGCGGCGCGGTAACAGTGCAAAGGCGCTCAAATGGGCGGCCGCGCAGCAGGATTGGCTCGCCGCGCAACTGGACAAGGCCGTGCTGCCGGTGCTCGTCGGGGCGGGGAGCGAGCTGCCGCTGCGCGGGCTCGTCCATCGCATCGACTGGAACCCGGCGCGTCCGCGCGCGGTGCGCGCCGAAGGCGATATGTTGCTGCTCGGGGGGCCGGCCGACACCGTCGGGCGCCGTATAGAGCGGTGGCTGAAGGCCGAAGCGCTCGCGCTGATGGCGTGCGAAAGCCGCGAGATCGCCGCGCGCGCGGGGCTCGCGGTCGGGCGTGTCGGCGTCGGCGACCCGCGCAGCCGCTGGGGAAGTTGCACCGCGACGGGCGACTTGCGCTATAGCTGGCGGCTGATCTTGGCTCCCGACCATGTCCGCCGCGCAACCGTCGCGCACGAAGTCGCCCACCTGCGGCACATGGATCATGGCCCGGCCTTCCATGCTCTCGTCGACGAACTGCACGACGGCGATGTCGGCGCGGCGCGGGCGTGGCTGCGCCGCGAAGGGCGCGGACTGCACCGCTATCGATTCGGCTAGGCCGTCGGCTCAACCACCCGGCGGCACGGCGGGATCGCGTGGCGGTACCGCTCTGGGCGCCGACGGGGCGCCGTTCTTCGGCGGCGCAGACGGCAGGGGGACGCGGATTTGCGGTGCGGTCCCGCGCGGCGGCGCCGCGTCGGGCTGCGGTGCGCGTCGTCCGGTCTGTTCCTCGATCCACTGCTGGTTGAGCACCGGCCCGTCCTCGACGGGGGGAGGCGGCGCGACGTCGCCGCCTTCGGGGGCGGGCTGGGCGCTCGGCAATTCGATCGGCATGCCGTTCTCGTCGACGAGGCCGCCGTCTTCGGGCGCGCCATAATAGGCGTCGTCGTCCTCTTCGAGCTGCCATTCGGGCAACACGACCTCGGTATCGAAATGCTCGACCGGCCGCCGCGCGACGGCGACCCGCATGAAATCGGCAAAGGCGCGCGCCGGGGCATGGCCGCCGTACAGGCCCCCGACCGGCTTCGCATCGTCGCGGCCCATCCACACGCCGGTGGTGATTCCGCTCGAAAAGCCCAGGAACCACCCGTCCTTGTTGCTCGACGTCGTGCCGGTCTTGCCCGCGACGGGGCGGCCGATCTGCGCGGCGCGTCCGGTGCCGGTGTTCACGGCAGTCTGGAGCAGGTCGGTGATGCCCGCCGCGACCCAATTGTCGACCAGAACCTGCCCGCGGTCGGCCTCGTGCTGATAGAGCAGGCGGCCGTCGGCGGTCGTGACCTTGGTGATCCCATAGGGGTGTACCGACACGCCCTTGCGCGCGACTGCGGCAAAGGCGGCGGTCATGTCGATCACGCGCACCTCGGCGCTGCCGAGCACCATCGACGGGTGGGTGTTGATCGGGGTGGTGATGCCAAAGCGCCGCGCCATGTTCGCGACCGACGAAAAGCCGATGTCGTCGCCCAGCTTCGCGGCGATCGTGTTCACCGAATAGGCAAAGGCGGTGCGCAGGCTCATCGCGCCGGCAAAACGACCGGACGAGTTGCGCGGGCTCCAGCCGTTGATCGTCACCGGCTCGTCGACCACCTGATCGTCGACCTTATACCCTGCCTCCAGCGCCGCCATATAGACGAACAATTTCCACGCCGACCCCGGCTGCCGGACGGCCTGCGTCGCGCGGTTATAGTTGGACGCGACATAATCGGTGCCGCCGACCATCGCGCGCACCGCGCCGTTGCGGTCGAGCGCGACCAGCGCGCCTTGCGCGCCGCCCGGAACGTCGGCCTGGATCGCCGCGGTCGCGGCGCGCTGCATGCCGAGGTCGATCGTCGTATAGACGTCGAGTGGTTCGTTGCCTTCGTCGATCAGCATGTCGAGCTGCGGCAGCGCCCAGTCGGTGAAATAGCGCGCGCTGTTCTGTCCGGTTTCGGAGGCAAGCTCGACGTCGGCGGGCTTGGCGCTGTCGGCCTGCGACCGGGTGATGAACCCCGCGTCGACCATCGTGTTCAACACCACCCCGGCGCGGCCGAGCGCCGCCTGCGCGTCGGCGGTCGGCGAATAGCGCGACGGGGCCTTGACCAGCCCCGCGACGACCGCCGCTTCGGACAGCGACATGTCGGTCGCGCTATGCCCGAAGAAGCGGCGCGAAGCCGCGTCGATGCCATAGCTGCCGCCGCCGAAATAGACCTTGTTCAGGTAAAGCTCGAGGATCTCGTCCTTCGAAAATTTCCATTCGAGCGCGAGCGCCAGCACCGCCTCGCGCAGCTTGCGCGACCAGGTATAGCTGTTCGACAGAAAGACGTTGCGCGCGAGCTGCTGGGTGATCGTCGACGCGCCCTGCATGCGCCGCCCGGTGCCATAATGTTCGACCGCAAAGATCGCCGCGCGCGTCATGCCCACCGGATCGACGCCGGGGTGATAGCGAAAGCGCCGGTCCTCGACCGCGATCATCGCATCCTGCATGACCTCCGGCGTCTCGCGCAGCGTCAGCCAGCGTCCGTAATTGGGGCCGAGCGACAGGAAGATCGTGCCGTCGGCGGCGTGGATGCGGATCGTCTGGCCCGCTGGTGATTTCTTGAGCGCCTCGAAGCTCGGGATGCGCTGTACCGCAATGCCGACCGCGACCGCGAGCGCGACCGCGCCGGTCAGTGCGAGCCCGAGCCCCCAGCGGAGCAGGCGGCGCAGCCACAACCGCACGCGCGATGGTTCGCTCCCGCCCTTTTTGCCCGATGACGATTTACCCGAAGATGCCTGCTTACGGGGCAAAGCCCAAATTCCTTCTCTCGCTCTGCCCCGGTGCTGGTCGGCCCCCGAAAGGCCGAGGATCAGCCTTCGTTCGTGTCCGCCTCTTCCCGTCCGCGCTCGGCGAAGTCAAGCGCCGCGCTGTTGATGCAATAGCGCAGCCCCTCCGGGCCGGGGCCATCGGGAAAGACATGGCCAAGGTGGCCTTCGCATTTCGCGCAGCGCACTTCGGTGCGGATCATCCCGTGACTCGCATCGCGATACTCGCTGACCGCAGCGCCGCTCGCGGGCGCGGTATAGCTGGGCCAGCCCGAACCGCTGTCATATTTGGTCCGGCTGTCGAACAGGGGCGCGCCGCATCCGGCGCAGCGGTACATGCCGTCGCCCTTGTGATCGGTATATTTGCCGGTGAACGCGCGCTCGGTCCCGCCTTCGCGCAGCACGTGAAAGGCCATCGGGTCGAGGGCCGCATCGCTCTTGGGGTCGGTCATGGCGGTGGTCTCCTTGCCGGGGCCGGGCTGATGCGCGGCCGTTCGTGCCTGCAATATCGTCACCGCGCCGGTGCATCGCAAGGGGGCGCCCCTTCTTCGCCCCTGTCCGCTTTACGCGCGATTAACCATGCAGGGGCTAGGATGAAAGCGTGACCCTGCGGCTGCCTCTTGCCCTGTTCCTGGCCGCTGCGGCGCCTTCGGGCGCCGGGGCGCAATGCCTGTTGTGCGCGACGGATGGCGATGGCATCACCGCCGCCCGAGCGAGCGAACGCGAAACCCCGCTGCATGTCGAAATCGAGACGCAACTCGATTTCAGCCGCATGGCGGTCGGTGCGATGGGGGGCGAAGTGGCGCTCGACCCGGCGACCGGCGCGCGGCGCCTCAGCGGGCAGGTCGTCGATCTGGGCGGCTATGCGGTCAGCGGGGTGGTCACGGTCCGCGGGGCGCCAGGCGCCGAATTGCGCGTCTTCCTGCCGGCTACGGTCGACCTCGAAAGCGGCAGCGGCGGACGTGCCAGGGTGACAGGGCTCGTTACCGATCTTGCAGGAGTCCCCCGGCTCGGCCCCGACGGCCGGCTACGTTTCCGCTTCGGCGGACGGCTTCGGGTCGATGGGCACGACGACGGGGATTATCGCGGCCGGATTCCGGTAACCGTCGAATATCAATAGGCGCGGCGCCACGCGCGCGCCTGTATCGGTCATTGGCACGCCCGCCGCTTCGCGGCACAATGGGGCGCATGAATCCACCCTTGTTCGATGTCGGCAGCACCGAAAGGAACCGGACATGCAGAGATACGGCGGCGGTTGCCAATGCCGCGACGTGCGGTTCGAGGCGCGGGGGACACCCTATCGTGTCGGGCTCTGCCATTGCCTCGACTGCCGCAAGCATCATGGCGCGCTCTTTCACGCCTCGGCGATCTTCCCCGCGGATGCGGTGACGATCACGGGCGAAACGCATTCCTATCAGGGACGGCATTTCTGCCCGCGCTGCGGCTCGTCGCTGTTCGGGCGCAGCGATGACGAGGTCGAGGTGAATCTCGGCGCGCTCGATGCCCCCGATCGATTTATCCCCACCTATGAAAGCTGGACCGTCCGCCGGGAAGGCTGGTTGCCGCCCTTCCCGCTTTCGCGGCATTATACGGGCGATCGCGAGGGGCAGGGGCGCTCCGAACCATAGCGGCAATTTGACATCGGGGGCGCCCGTTGCCACCTAGCGCCCGTTGCCGATAGCCAAGAGGAGACAGGCCCGCGCCGCGCGCGGGAACGCCGCCATGCGCCAGATCACGACCCAAAGCCTCGATCTCGCCGATGCGATTCCCTTTCTCGGCCATTTGCCGCCGTGGGCCGAAACCTTGCTCGGGCTCGCGCTGCTCGGCACGGCGTCGTGGATCGCCAATTTCATCGTCAAGCATATCGTGCTGCGCATCGTCACGCGCTGGCTGCCGCACGACGACCTGACTCCGCTGCCGGTCGCGTCGCGGCTCGCCAATATCGTGCCGGCGCTGATCATCTCGTCGGGGATCGTCCTTGTTCCCAATCTGCCGCCGGCGGTCGTCACGCTGGTCAGCAATGTCGTCGCGGCGTCGATCATCCTGTTCGTGGCGATGGCGATCAGCAAGGCGCTCGGTCTCGGCAACGAAATCTACGAGCATCGCCCCGACGCGGCGAGCCGCCCGATCAAGGGTTATATCCAGCTGTTGAAGATCGTCCTCTATGCGGGCGCGGCGATCCTGATCGTTGCGGCGCTGATGGACCAGTCGCCGCTGCTGCTGCTTTCGGGGCTGGGTGCGATGGCGGCGGTGCTGTTGCTGGTGTTCAAGGACACGATCCTATCGCTCGTCGCCTCGGTCCAGCTCACCTCGAACGACATGATCCGCGTCGGCGACTGGATCGAAATGCCCGCCCTCGGCGCCGATGGCGACGTGATCGACATCGCGCTCCACACGATCAAGGTGCAGAATTGGGACAAGACCATCAGCACCATCCCGACCCACCGGCTGATCTCGGAAAGTTTCAAGAACTGGCGCGGCATGTCCGAATCGGGCGGACGGCGGATCAAGCGTTCGCTGTTTCTCGACCAGAACGGCGTTCGCTTCCTCACCGCCGAAGAAAAGCAGAAACTGCGCCGCTTCCAGCTTCTCGACGCCTATCTCGGCCGCAAGCAGGAAGAACTCGGCGAATGGAATGCGGCGCTCGAAAAGGCGGGGCGCGATCCGATCAACGAGCGGAATGTGACCAATATCGGGACCTTCCGCGCCTATATGGTCGAATATCTGCGCGCGCATGCGCAGGTCGCGCAAGGCATGACGTTGATGGTGCGCCAGCTCGACCCGACTCCCCAGGGCCTGCCGATCGAAATCTATTGCTTCACGAGCACCACCGCTTGGACCGCCTATGAGGATATTCAGTCGGATCTTTTCGACCATATGCTCGCGATCCTGCCCGAATTCGGCCTGCGCCCCTTCCAGCAGCCCAGCGGGCTCGACCTTCAGCGCGCCTTTGCGGCCTGATCGGTCGTCGACAGGCGACGCGCGAGCGCGTAGCGCTCGGCGATGATCGACGCACTCCATATCCGACCGCCGGTGCAGGGCGATTTCGATCGCTGGCTGCCGCTGTGGCAGGGCTATAACGAGTTTTATGGCCGGAGCGGTACCACCGCGCTCCCATCCGACGTCACATCGGCGACATGGGTGCGCTTTTTCGATCCCGACCAGCCGGTGCACGCGCTCGTCGCGGAGTCCGGCGACGAACTCGTCGGACTCGTCCATTATCTCTATCACCGCAGCACGACCTCGATCGCCGACGTCTGTTATCTGCAGGACCTGTTTACCGCCGAAAGTGCGCGCGGCCGCGGCATCGCGTCGACCCTGATTGCGCGGGTGGCAGAGGAGGCGCGCCTCGCCGGCGCGGCGCGCGTCTATTGGCAGACGCACGAAACCAATCACACCGCGCGCCGCCTTTATGACGCGATTGCCGAACGCTCGGGTTTCCTCGTCTATCGGATGACGCTCTAGCGCGGCGTATCGCGCGCGCCTATGCTCGCGCAAAACCAACAGGATGCCGCCGATGCCGATCATGGCCGCCCGCCTCTACGACCAGGGAAAGCTCGTCCGCGACCTCGGCCCCGACGAAGCGATTCCCGCCGACTGCGGCGCCGGCGAATTTTTCTGGCTCGGCCTCTACGAACCCACCGAGGGGGAACTGGAGCGCGTCGCGCAGCGCTTCGGCCTTCACCCGCTCGCGGTCGAGGACGCGCTGAAAGCGAACCAGCTTCCCAAGGCCGAGGTCTATGGCGACCAGCTGTTCGTGATCGCGCGCACCGCCAATCTCGACGGCGACACGATCCAGCCGGGCGAGACCGCCTTTTTCGTCGGGCGTCATTTCGTCGTATCGGTCCGCCACGGCTCGGCGCGCGGCCATGCCGACGTGCGCGCCCGGCTGGAGGCGAGCCCCGCGCTGCTCGGCCACGGGCCGGATTATGTGCTCCACGCGATCCTCGACTTCATCGTCGACGGCTATTTCCCGGTGATCGACGCGATCGAGGACAAGATGCTGGTGGTCGAGGACAGCGTGATGGACACGCCGCTCGATGCCGGAGCGATCCGCCACCTTTACGCCCAGCGGCACGAAATCATCCGGTTTCAGCGGCTCGTCGGGCTGATGAAGGATGTCACCTACAAACTCGCGACGACGCCGTTGCCGTGCATCGACGATCCGGTGCGGCCGTTCTTCCGCGACATCTGGGACCATGTGCAGCGCGCCGAATTCCGCCTGTCGGGGCTGCGGGACATTGCCGCCGGGGTGGTCGAAACCAACGGCCTGCTCGAACAGCAACGCCAGGGCATGATCACGCGCCAGCTCGCGGCCTGGGCGGCGATCCTGGCGGTGCCGACGGCGATCGCGGGGATCTATGGCATGAATTTCCGCTTCATGCCCGAACTCGGCTGGCGCCTGGGCTACCCGCTGGCGCTCGGTCTGATGGCCGGCGTCTGCGCGCTGCTTTACTGGCGCTTCAAGCGGATCGGCTGGCTTTAACTCGCGACATAGAGCTGCGACCGGTTGCGCCCCGCTTGCTTCGCGTCATAGAGCGCCGCGTCGGCGGCGGCTATCAGCGCGGCCTCGTCGCCCTGATCGCCGATATGGTCGATATGCGCGATTCCGATGCTGACGGTGACGCACCCGCCCGGCGCCGGCGAGGGAAGCCCCAGCTTCGCAACCGCGGTCCGCATCCGTTCGGCGATCGCGATCGCGCTGGTCAGATCGGTCGCGGGCAGGATCGCGGCGAATTCCTCCCCGCCATAGCGCGCCACAACGTCGGTCGTGCGCATCGCGTTGTCCGCCAGTGCCTGTGCGACGGCGCAAAGGCGCTGATCGCCCACCGGATGGCCGAAATGATCGTTGAGCAGCTTGAAATGATCGACGTCGATCATCAACAGTCCGACGCCTTCGCCGGTACGCCGCGTGCGCGCGCACTCGCGCTCCAGGCTGCGATCGAACTGGCGCCGGTTGGCGAGCCCGGTCAGCGCGTCGATCAGCAGCATCGTCTGCAACTCGTCGCGCAAATGCTGGCCGTGAAGCTGGACGATGATGCTGCGCAGCCCATAGCCGAGAATCGCTGCGCCGCACCCTGCGATCGCAAGTCCCGGATGCCGGTCGACAAGCGTCGCCGCGACCACCAGCAGCGTCGCGGGAAGCATCAGCGACCCACCGCTCCGCACCACGCGCTCGAACAGGTCGCCGCGCTGCACGCGGCTCTCGCCTCCCGTCCCGCCATGCAGCGCCATCCAGGCGAGCAACAGGAAGGGCAGCGGCACGACCAGATCGGGCCAGGCGCCATAGTCGGCATCGGCCTGCATATGATTGAAATAGGCCGCCATCACCATATAGGCGAAGGCGTACAGGGTCAGGGCGCGGAAAAATCCGCGTTCAGCCGGGCTGGTGGCGGCGATCAGGCGTATCACCGCAAAGACGGCGATGAACAGATTTTCGATGTCGAACATCAGCCGCAGGTTGAGAAAGCCTTCGTCGCTCGCACCTTCCATCGTCGCAAAGGCGAAACTGTGGCGGAAGAAGAGATAGCCAAGCGCCAGCGCGAGCGCGGCATCGACGAGGCGCGCGGACCATATTTCGCGCCTTGTACTCGCCGTGGCAAAGATAATCGGCACGCCATAGAGGACGAACAGCAGCATGCTCAGGCTCGCGGTCCCGGTCACGCCATAATCGAGCATCGAGGCGATCAGATTTCCCGCCATCCCGCCGGCCCATAGCAGCATCGCCAGCGTCAGCGCCCACCACGCCCCCGCATAGGCGCCCAGCCGTGCCCGAACGAGGCAGGCACCGCCCGCTATCAGCGGTGCAGCGGTCATGGCGAGGATCGACAAGGTCCACGCATGCTGCGGCACGAAGTCGATCATGAGGGCATGCGCCGCGACGAAACATGCGGCGAGAAACCAGCCGGCGCGGCGCGCTCTGGCGTCTCGTTTCTCGGTTCCTGCCTCTACCCGCTCCGCCATCTTGTGCATTGCCATCGCCTGATTGCCCCTGATCGCACGGCGAGGTTAGCAAATGATGAGGAGCGCGTCCCGCTATCGAGGCGCGGGGCCGCCTCCGCTTCGCGCCCCGAACAGCGCGGTGCCGACGCGGACATGGGTCGCGCCCAGCATCACCGCGGTCTCGAAATCGCCGCTCATTCCCATCGAACGCAGCGGCAGGCCGTGGCGCTCGGCCAGTTCGTCGAGCAGCGCGAAATAGGGGGCGGGTTCGGTGTCGGCGGGCGGGATCGCCATCAATCCTTCGATCGTCAGTCCCGCATCCGTCGCTTCGGCCAGCAGGGCGGGAAGCTCGGCGACGGCACAGCCGCCCTTCTGCTCCTCGTCGCCGACATTGACCTGCACGAACAGGCGCGGTTGCCGCCCCGCCTTTTCGCATGCCCGGGCCAGCGCCTTGACCAGCGACGAGCGATCGACCGAATGGATGACGTCGAACAGGACGACCGCGTCGTCGGCCTTGTTCGATTGCAGCTGGCCGATCAGGTGCAGGACGATGTCGGGCGTTTCCTCGCGCAGTTCGGGCCATTTCGCCGCCGCTTCCTGAACGCGATTTTCGCCGAAATGCCGCTGTCCGGCGGCGATCAGCGGCTTGATGGCTTCGGCATCGTGGGTTTTCGACACCGCGATCAGGCAGATGTCGTCGGCGCGCCGCTGCGCCCGCTTCGCCGCGCGGGCGATCGCTTCCCTGACTTCGGCCAACCGCTCTGCCGCTTCGCTCATCTCGCCTCCTGTCCGGCGCGTCCGTTGCGCGCGCTCCGCTGGCGCCTATAGAAAGGGCGATGGATCGATTCCACCCCCTCTCGGTGCCGCGGCATTGGCTTTTCAGCGACGAGCGCGCGCCGCCGCCGGTCGAACGGCTCGCGGCGCTGCTGCCGCCCGGCAGCGGCATTGTGCTGCGCCACGATCGCCTCGCGCCCGCGGCGCGCTGGCGTCTGTGCCGCCGGATCGCACGGATCGCCGCAGCGCGTGGCCTTGTGCTGCTGCTCGCCGACACGCCCGACATCGCCCGGCGCTGGGGCGCCGACGGGGCGCATCTGCGCCAGTCGCTCGGGCGCCGTGCGGGCCAGGCGCGCGCGCTCGGCCTGCCCTTCGCCATGCCCGTCCACGATGCGGCCGAGGCCCGGCGCGCGCGTCGGCTCGGCGCGCCGATTGTCTTCGTCTCGCCCCTGCATCCGACGCGGTCGCACCCCGGCGCGCCGGCACTCGCCACCGCTGCATGGCTGCGCCTCGCGCGGCGGGCGGGGGGGTATCCCGTTGCGCTTGGCGGCATGACCGTCCGGCGCGCGCGCGCGCTGCGGCGGGCGTCAAAGGGCAGCGGCCTCAGCCCTGGCTGGGCGGCGATCGATGCGTGGGGGGAAGAAGCGGCGGCGAAACGGCGCCGGCGTCAGAAGCGGAACTGAGTCCCGACGTAAACAGCCTGGCTGTCCTTGCGCGAATCGGTCAGCGGTTCGAGCCGGTCGTCGGCTTTGTATCGCACGCCCGCGGTGACATCGATGTTGCGGGTGATGCGATAGCTGCTCATCACGTCGACCGACGGGGCATTGCCCGGTGCGGTGATGCGATCGGTCGCGCCGGCCGGGTCGCCGGGATGATTGATCATCCGCGTCGCAAAGCGCGATTTCTTTTCTTCCTGCTCGGGCGCCTTGGCGACGGGCAGGTTGCGCAGGTCGGTGCCGCGCGGAAGTTGCGGCGTCACGAATTTCTCGAAGCCCACCGACGCGCCAAGGTCATAAGCGATCGGTGCGATCGCGACCGGGGCGGTGCGGCCCTTCGCCAGCGCGGCGGTGCGCGCGGCGCTCGAGGCCATATCCTCGCGCTTGCGGATAACGACGGTGATCGCGCGATTCTTGCGCGCCTCTTCGGTTACCGCAGGGGTGAAGCTGAAATTGCGGCGCGCTTCTTCGGATACCTTGCCATAGCGCGCGATCAGGCGCGGGTCGCCCGAAGCGGGGGTGAACTGGCCCAGCAAGGTTTCGGAAAGCGTCAGGTCGCGAACGGCGTCGCCGCGGGTCATCGCCGCGAGCGCCGGAGGCAGGGCGAGCGACATCGCCGCCAGAACGACGATGCTTCCCTTCCAAAAATGTCGCGGCGTACGCGCCATGATTCTGCGACTCCAACCCCAGTCCCTCGTCAGATAGGCGCTCTCGTCGGATAATTCCAGTGATTCGGTCCCTGCTGCCTCGAAGGGTCGAGATTTGGCGCGCATTGTTGCGCAATAATCACAGTTTGCGCGCGGATCGGCCGACATTTTATTCGCCGGGCCTTGCCGGCTGGCGGACGAAACCGGCTGCCTGACTCGAGGCTGAACCGCGCCGGGCGGCGAATTGCCGCGCTTGCCGGGCGACGGCAAGCGCGATAGAGACGCTGCCAATTCTCAGCAATGCGGCCCGGTTGCGCGCCCAGAATAAGGTATTCGGAATGTCCCAGCTTCGCTTCCTCGTCCCGCTCGGTCGCCGTCCGGCCACGCTCGCGCTGCTTGGCGTTGCGGCGCTCGGCCTTTCGGCATGCGGCGGCAAGGAACGGCCAAAGGCGGACCTCGCCGCATCGCAGGTGACGACGATCGGCGTGAACAGCTACCTGTGGCGCGCGTCGCTCGATTCGCTCTCGTTCATGCCGCTGCTTCAGGCCGATTCGTCGGGCGGGGTCATCATCACCGACTGGTATGCGAACCCGCAGAACCCGAACGAGCGGATGAAGGTCACCGTGTCGATCCTCGACCAGGACCTTCGGGCGGACGCGCTGCGGGTTGCCGCATCGCGCCAGGTCGCGCAGGGCGGCACCTGGGTCGATGCGCCGGTCCAGGCGGCGACGGTGCAGAAGCTCGAGGAAATCATCCTCACCCGCGCCCGCGACCTGCGCCGCGGCGCGATCGAAGGTTAAGTCACTAGTCTCGTCATCCCGGCGAAAGCCGGGATCTCTCCGGTGCCTCTTGACACCCGGGTCGAGATCCCGGCTTTCGCCGGGATGACGATATATGCAGGATACACAACGGGGTAACGGACGAATGACCCGCGAAACGCGCTTTGGCGCCCTGGCTGCCGATGCCCGCTGGCAGGCGGCGTGGGAAGCTGCGAACANATACACAACGGGGTAACGGACGAATGACCCGCGAAACGCGCTTTGGCGCCCTGGCTGCCGATGCCCGCTGGCAGGCGGCGTGGGAAGCTGCGAACAGCTTTGCCACCACCGACGGCGACGCCGCCGGAAACGGAAATCGGCCAAAGGCCTATATCCTCGAAATGTTCCCCTATCCCTCGGGGCGCATCCACATGGGGCATGTCCGCAACTATACGATGGGCGACGTGCTGGCCCGCTTCAAGCGGATGACCGGGCACGACGTGCTGCACCCGATGGGCTGGGACGCCTTCGGCATGCCCGCCGAAAATGCCGCGATGGAAAAGGGCGTGCATCCGGGCGGCTGGACGCGCGCCAATATCGATACGATGCGCGGTCAGCTGAAGCGACTCGGCCTCGCGATCGACTGGGATCGCGAACTCGCGACCTGCGACGCCGACTATTATGGGCAGGAGCAGGCGCTGTTCCTCGATTTCCACGCCGCGGGGCTCGTCGCGCGCAAGGAAAGCTACGTCAATTGGGATCCGGTCGACATGACCGTGCTCGCCAACGAGCAGGTGATCGACGGGCGCGGCTGGCGTTCGGGCGCGCTCGTCGAAAAGAAGAAACTGTCGCAGTGGTTCCTGAAGATCACCGACTTCGCCGACGAGTTGCTCGAAGGGCTGAAGGGTCTCGACCAATGGCCCGAAAAAGTGCGGCTGATGCAGGAAAACTGGATCGGAAAGTCGCAGGGTCTCGAATTTTCGTTCAAGCTGGTCGGCGGTGCGCCGGGGTTCGACGTCTTCACGACGCGTCCCGACACCATCTATGGCGCGAGCTTCGCCGCGATCTCGCCCGACCATCCGCTCGCCGAGACACTCGCCAAGGATTCGCCGCGCCTCGCCGCCTTCATCGAGGAGTGCCGGCGCCAGGGTACGTCGGCGGAACAATTGGAAACCGCCGAAAAGCTGGGCTTCGACACCGGGCTGGCGGTCGAACATCCGCTCGATCCGAACTGGCACCTGCCGGTTTGGGTCGTGAACTATGTGCTGATGGATTATGGTACCGGCGCGATCTTCGGCGTTCCCGCGCACGACCAGCGCGACCTCGACTTCGCACGGAAATATGACCTGCCGGTCTATCGCGTCATCGCCGACGGCGATGATACCGGCCAGCATTTTGCAGGCGACGAGGCCTGGGTCGGCACCGGCCGGCTCGTGAACAGCCACTTCCTGAACGGCATGAGTATCGACGAGGCGAAAGCAGCGGTGATCGCGCGCGCCGAGCATGAGGGCTGGGGCAAGGGCACGACGGTGTGGCGCCTGCGCGACTGGGGCGTTTCGCGCCAGCGCTATTGGGGCACGCCGATCCCCTTCATCCATTGCGACGCGTGCGGCGTCGTCCCGGTGCCCAAGGACCAGCTTCCCGTCACCCTGCCCGACGACGTCGACTTCTCGGTCCCCGGCAATCCGCTGGATCGCCATCCAACGTGGAAGCATGTCGCCTGTCCGAGCTGCGGCGGCGCGGCGGTGCGCGAAACAGACACGCTCGACACCTTTGTCGATTCGAGCTGGTATTTCCTGCGCTTCGCCAGTTCCCCGGCGGACAAGCCGTTCGACCCCGCGGTGATCGCGCGCTGGCTGCCCGTCGACCAGTATATCGGCGGCATCGAGCATGCGATCCTCCACCTGCTCTACGCGCGCTTCTGGACGCGCGCGCTCGAACGCATCGGGATGATCGAGGTGAAGGAGCCGTTCGCCAGCCTGTTCACGCAGGGCATGGTCACGCACGAAACCTACAGCCGCGATCAGGGCGAGGGCGTCGCCCCGCTCTATTTCACCCCCGACGAGGTGACGCGCACCGCGGACGGCGCGACGCTGGTCGCCGACGGATCGCCGGTCGAGGTCGGCCGCGTGATCAAGATGTCGAAGTCGAAGAAGAATGTCGTCGATCCCGACGCCATCCTCGACCAGTACGGCGCCGACGCCGCGCGCTGGTTCATGCTGTCCGACAGTCCGCCCGAGCGTGACCTGCCGTGGAGCGAAGCGGGGATCGAGGGCGCGTGGCGCTTCGTCCAGCGTCTGTGGCGCCTGTTCGGCGAAACCGAAAACCTCGGTGACGGGGGCGAGGATATCGCACTTGCTAAGCTACTTCATCGCGCGATCGCGGGGGTCGCGGCCGATATCGAAGCCCTGGGCTTCAACAAGGCGGTCGCCAAGATTCACGCGCTCGCCAACGACATCGAAAAGGCGAAACCGTCGGCGACGCGCGCCGACGCGTGCGCGACGCTGATCCGCCTCGTCGCGCCGATGATGCCGCACCTCGCCGAAGAGGCGTG
Source organism: Sphingopyxis sp. CR5 (assembly GCF_059693785.1). Taxonomy (NCBI): domain Bacteria; kingdom Pseudomonadati; phylum Pseudomonadota; class Alphaproteobacteria; order Sphingomonadales; family Sphingopyxidaceae; genus Sphingopyxis; species Sphingopyxis sp. CR5. The sequence goes on from NZ_JCATIE010000004.1 coordinate 341,068, forward strand.
GGCGGCGCTGCCCCAGGCGCAGCGCGACAGCGCGATGATCGCCGATGCGGCATGGCCCGCCGCCGATCCGACGCTGCTCGCCGACGATGAGGTGACGATCGTGATCCAGGTCGCCGGCAAGCGCCGCGACGAGCTGACACTCGCCAAGGGGCTCGATCGGGACGCCGTCGAGGCCGCAGCGCTGGCGCGCCCGCGCATCGCCGAACTGCTCGCCGGCGCAGCGCCGAAGAAGGTGATTGTGGTTCCCGACCGTCTGGTGAATATTGTCCCTTAAGATGCGCGCCCCTCTCGTCTCCTGCCTGATCGCCCTGTCGCTCCCGCTCGCCGGCTGCGGGCTGAAGCCGCTCTATGCGAACGGCAGCGCGGGCGGCGTCGCGACGATGCTCGCCGACATCGATGTCGCGCCGATCGAGGGGCACGCCGGCTGGCTGGTCCGCAATGCGCTGCGCGACCGTTTCGTCGCGGCGCAGAACGGACAGGGCGAGGGCAATCGCTACCGGCTCGATGTGCGGCTCGAAGATTCGATCACCGGCTTCGGCGTACGATCGGACGATGCGATCACGCGCGAACGGCGGACGCTGCGGGCGCGCTACCAGCTCGTCGACGGACAGACGGGGCAGGTGCTGCTCGACGCGACCGCCGCGCAGGATGCTGGTATCGACGTGGTGGGCAGCGAATATGCGACGATCGCGGCCGAAAACAGTTCGCTCGAACGACTGGCCTCCGGCGTCGCCGACCAGATCGTCGCGCGGCTCGCCGTCTATGCGAACCGCGGCGGCCCGGCGGCCGCGCCCGGCGTTGCGCCGCCCGCCGATCGCTGATGAAGTCGGTCAAGCCCGCCGAGCTTGAACGCCTGCGGCAGCTCGATCCCGCGCTCCGGTTCATCCTGCTGACCGGTCCCGACGACGCGACCATGAATGCGATCGCGGCGAAGCTCGTCGCGCTTGCGGGCAAGGAGGCGGAGCGCCTCGACCTTTCCTCTTCGCAGCTCGCACAGGATGGCGCGCTGCTTGCCGCCGAAGCCGCCTCGCTGTCGCTCTTTGCCGGCACGCGGGTAATCCGGCTCGAAATCTCGGGCAGCGGGGACGACTGCCTTGCCGCGGTCGAGGCGCTGCTCGCCGCCGACAGCGGGATCAATCCCGTGATCGCAACCGGCGCGTCGGTGACCGCGCGGTCGAAACTGGTCAAGCTGGTCGAAGGCTCGGACGCCGCGGTCGCCGCAATCTGTTACCAGCCCGACCGCCGGGCGCTCGTCGGCATCGCGATCGTCGTGGCGGAGGAACAGGGGCTGCGCCTCGCCAATGCAGAGGCGCAGCTGCTCGTCGACCTGGTATCGGGCGACCAGGCATTGATGCGTCGCGAGCTCGAAAAAATGGCGCTCTATCTCGACGCGGACCGCGATCGGCAGCGGCAGGTAACCGCCGCCGATATCGCCGCGCTGGGCGCCGCGACGCACGAAGAGGATGTCAGCGAGTGCATCAACGTCGCGCTCGGCGGCAAGCTGCGCGACCTGCCCGACATGCTCGCCCGCGCCGCGGCGGTGGGCGTGGCGGAAATCCGGATCATCCGCGCCCTCGCGATCCGCGCGGCACAGCTGGCCCGGCTGCGCGCCGAGGTCGACGCGGGCGCGCATCCCGCGACGGTCGTTTCGGCAAAGAGCAGCGGCGTGTTCTGGAAGGAACAGGGCGCGGTGACCGCACAGCTTCACCTATGGGATTCGGTCCGCGTCGCGCGGCTGATGACGCGCCTGCTCGACTGCGAACGCGCGCTCAAGGCGTCGGGGACGCCGGGTGGGGTGCTCTTTCGCAAGCTGATGACCGATATCGCGCACCAGGCGGCCCGCGCGAGGTAGCGCGCGAGCGTCGTTGACCGAATAACCCGTGTGCTCCCGCGAAGGCGGGAGCCCATCTCCAGACGGCGCTATGTCGCATCGGCGGGAGATGGGTCCCCGCCTTCGCGGGGACACACTTCACAGGAGGTTCGTTCAAAGGCGACCAGATCGTTTCCCGATGTGGGCGGGTTATGGCGCCTCGCGCGCCTCCATGCGCGCCTTTGGGTCTTCGGGCGGCACGAAGGACCAGATCGTGTCGCCGGCATCGACCGTCGGACGCTGGTGCTTGGCAAAGATGACAAGATCGCCCGACGGGCGAACGACCGCCAGGCTGTCGCCGCCGCCCGCCTTCATCCGTGCGGCATAATCCGAATAGGTGAATTTCTCCGTCACCTTGGTGCGGCTGAAGGTCCAGCCCGCCTGCAGCCGGTCGAGCTGTTCCTCGATCGGGGTGGCGCCCAGCGTGAAGACGCGGCCGCGCCGCTGGCTGCCCTGCCGCGATTCGCCGATTACCCGGCTGACGCGGTCGTGGCCGATCTCGGGTGCCAGCTCGCTACAGACCAGCGCGTTATAGGCGTCGTTGTCGGTCGCGGCGATCAGCTGCTGGAACTGGCCCATGTCGAGGTGATCCTCATGCGCCTCGTCCAATATGTCGCCGTGATAGATGGGCAGGTCGACGCGCCGGGCGCGGCGCAGCGCCAGCTGGCTCGCGTCGGCGACCAGGACGTCGCGATCTTGCTTCTTGATGAATTCGGCAAAGGCGATCGTCCAGCTGTTCGCCCCGACGAGCAGGACGCCGTCGCCCTTGCCGCGGTCGAGGCCCAGCCAGCGGGCAAAGGGCGCCGCTGTAAAGCCATGCGCAAAGATCGTCGCGATGACGACCCCGAAGGACAGCGGTACCAGCGCCTCCGCGCCCGGGATACCATAGTCGGCCAGGCGCAGCGCGAACAGGCCGGTGACCGCGACCGCGACGATGCCGCGCGGGGCGATCCACGCGACGAACAGGCGCTCCTTGAACGGGATGCGCGTAAAGAGCAGCGCGATCATGATCGTCAGCGGCCGCACGAGGAACAGCAGCAGGAACAGGAAGATCAGGAACCGCGCCTGAAAATTGGACACCACGGTCCAGTCGAGCGTCGCCGACAGGATGATGAAGACGCCCGACACCAGCAGGACGGTCAGATCCTCCTTGAACCGCTGGAGCATATGGCTCGAATAGGTTTCGCGGTTCGCCATCACCACACCCATCACGGTCACGGTGATCAGCCCGGTTTCGTGCATGATCAGGTCGGACAGGACGAAGACCGCGATCACGGTGGTCAGCAGCACCGGCGCCTTCAGATATTCGGGAACCCATCCGCGCGGGAAGGCCCAGGTCAGCGCGTAGCCCGCCGCGCCGCCGATCAGGATCGCGAGCAGGCTCGCCGCGACGACGTCGGTGACGATACCGATGCTGTTCGCGTCGGCGCCGCCGTGGGTGATATAGGAATAGATGCCGACCGCGAGCAGCGCGCCGATCGGGTCGTTCACGATCCCTTCCCATTTCAGCATGTTCTTGACGCGCGGCGCGATATTCAATGTGCGCAGCAGCGGACCGATCACCGTTGGCCCCGTGACCACCATCACCCCGCCGAACAGCGCCGACAGCTCGAGCGACAACCCCGCGCCATAATAGGCGGCGGCGGTACCGAGCGCCCAGCCGACCGGGACGCCGACGAACACGAGCAGCGCGACCGCATAGCCCGCCTGCCGCAGCTCGCGGAATTTCAGGCTGAGCCCGCCCTCGAACAGGATCACCGCGACCGCCAGCTTGATGATCGGCTCGCGCAGCGCCCCGAAATCCTGTTCGGGCCGGATCAGCCCCAGCACCGGCCCCGCGACGATCCCGGCGATCAGCATCAGCGCGATCGCCGGGCGTCCGGTGCGCCAGGCGATCCACTGCGCGCCGATACCGATCACGCCGATCAGGGCGATTTTGACGAGCAGGGAGTCGATGGCGAACATCGGTCGAGCCTATGCGGGGGACAGCCAAAAAGGCCAGCCCAAAAAAGAAGCCGCCCGCCTGCGCAGCGGCAGGCGGGCGGCGATCTTACCCGTACGGGCGCGTCAGAACTTGCCGCGCAGCGTCACGCCATAGGTCCGCGGTTCGGCCAGGAACTGCGAAAAGATCTGGCGTCCGCCCGGATATTGCGGGTCGGCGAAGGCGGCGGTCGTCGACGTCGCTCCCTCCTGGAAGGGCGAGTTGAACGCGACCTGGGCATATTGCTTGTTGAACAGATTTTGTGCCCAGAGCTCCAGCGCCCATTTCTCGTCGGGACCGCGCACACCAACGCGTGCGTTGAACAGCGCATAACCGTCCTGTTCCTTCTGCGGGAACAGGTCCGACCCGGTATTATAGTCGCTGGTCATGCGACCATCGATATAGAGCAGGCCGGTCAGGCCGCTGCTGCCGATTTCGGGCGTCCAGGTGATGCTGCCGGTCGCGACCAGTTCGGGCGCGTTCGACATATTGTCGCCGGGCAGCTTGCGCAGCGCTTGATCGAGCGGGTCGCCCGCGCTGTTGCCGACCAGATTGTCGCGATATTTGGTACGCGCATAGGTCAGGCCGGCCGACATGCGGAAGCTGGGCGCCGGAAGCAGCGAGGCTTCGAGCTCGAAGCCTTGGGTCCGCACCCCCCAGCCCACATCGTCGGCGGCGCAGGCACCGGTCGACGAGGCCGCCACGTTATAGTTGGGCGCACCGAGAAACTTGCTCTGGTCGCGGTCGCCGCCGCCAAGATCGTCTTCGCAGCCGTTGATCGTCTGGACGATATAGGTCGATCCGTTAAACGTATTGAGCTGGAAATTCTCGAAATCCGACCGGAAGAAGGTTAGGCCGAGGCTGAACGGTCCAGTCGCATATTTGGCGCCCAGCTCATAGCTGTTCACCAGTTCGGGATCGAACTGGAGGTTGCCGACCAGCCTCTGCGCACCGCCGACCGCGGCGAAGCTTGAACTCGGGTCGCTGCCGAGAATCACCGGTGGTTTCAGCGCCGAGCGATCGAGATTGAAGCCGCCCGCCTTGTAGCCGCGCGAATAGCTGGCATAAAGGAGCAGGTCATTGGTCGGCTTGTATGACAGGATCGCCGTGCCGGTCCATTCATCCTCGCTCCGCTTGTCGTTGATCGACACGCCGTCAAGCTCGGCGGTCGAATTGCCCTGACAGGACAGGCCGAGGATGCCCGCCGCGGTGGCGGCGAGCGGACCGCTGAGCAATGGTTCGAACAATGCCTGATTGGTCTGGCAGACTGTATTGTCGTTGCCGAAGGTGGCGTCGAATTTTTTCTTGTCGTGCGTGTAGCGGACGCCGATCGTCAAATCGAGTTGATCGGTGATGTGAAAGATATTGTGCGTGAACAGCGCCCAGTTGCGGTCGCGCTGGCGATAGCGGTCGAGGGTGCTGCCCATGTCACTGATCGACGCCAGATTGTTGACGCCGGTCAGGATCAGCCCGCCGACCCCGGCCGGAAGCGTCGGGATCAGGTCGTTGGCCAGCGCGAACTGTCCCGCTGGACTGATGCAATTGGCGCTTGTCGGGTCATACAGCGGCACCAGCGTGGAACCTGTCACGAGGCGGCAGCTAGCGAACTGCCCATAGTCGGACCCGAAACGCAGATTGTCGGTGACGGTCAGCCGTTCGTCGGCATAGAAGCCGCCGACGAGCCAGTCGAGCTTGCCGTCGAACGCCTCGCCTTGCAGGCGCAATTCCTGCGTGAAGGTGTGGAACTGGCGATAGGCGTCGGGACTGTCGGCGCGATAGAGAATATCGACCGTGCCGTAATCGAGGTCGCCCGCCTGTCCCGAACGATATTCGCGGTAGCCGGTGATCGAGGTCAGCGTTGCGCCGCCGAGATCATAGTCGATCTGGCCGGAAAATCCGTAATCCTTGGTCTTGCCGGCATAGCTGCGTCCCGGCGTGACCGAGATCGCGCGATTATAGCCCTGGCTGAAGGCGCTCGGGTCCTGCCCCAGATCGGTGAGGACCTGGACGATATTGTTCGTCGTGTCGGTCGCGGGCACGCCCGGATTGTTCAGATTGCCGATATAGGGGTTGACGCTGTTGTCGACATAGATCGCCGCACAGCAGCGTTCGTCGCGATAGGTGTAATCGGCGATCAGCCGCACCGACAGCGCGTCGGTGGGCTCGAACAGCAATTGGCCGCGCAGGAAATAGCGGTCGCGGTTGTTGATGTCGGTGTTGTTCGCCGTGTCCTTGTAGAAACCGTCGCGCTTCACCCACACGCCGTCGAGGCGCGCGGCGAGCGTGTCGCTGATCGGACCGGTCACCCCGCCGGCCAGGCGCCAATAATCGTAATTGCCATAGGTGATTTCGCCGGTGCCGCCGAATTCGAACTCGGGCTTCTTCGAATAGATGCTGATCAGGCCCGCCGACGAGTTGCGGCCGCCCAGCGTGCCCTGCGGACCGCGCTGCACCTCGACCCGGTCGATTTCGCCGAGTTCGTTGAGGCCGATGCCCGAACGCGATCGATAGACGCCGTCGATGAACACCGGGACCGAGCTTTCGAGGCCGGGGTTGTCGCCGACGGTGCCGATGCCGCGGATGCGCGCCGAGCCATTGGCTTCCGAGCCGGTCGACGACACGAGCAGCGACGGGGCGACCTGGTTCAGCTGGCGGATGTCGTTTGCACCGCTGTTCTGCATCACCTCCGCGCCGACCGCCGAGATGGCGACCGGAACGTCGGACAGCGCTTGCGCGCGGCCCTGGGCGGTGACGATGATGACATTGCTATCGTCATAGGCGCTGTCTTGCGGCGCCGCGTCCTGCGCGCTGCTGTCGTCGGTCGCATCCTGGGCAAAGGCGGGCACGGACCCGATCGCCACCGCGAGCGAGACGCCGAGCGCGCTGCTACGCAAAAGGCGAGCGCAGTGAAGGGAAGAATATTTCATCTCAGGCACTCCTCTCAAGATTTCTTTGTTTTCGTTGCCGCGCAAACATATCGAAATGGCGCTGCCGTTCCAGCGAGCGCGGCGGCATTCCGGCATTGTTTCGCCGGGGTGATGTATTTGTGCCACACTAGGAAAAGCCCGGATTCCTTAGGGATTAGCCCATGGATCTGAACGGCTTCCCGGCTTGCCGTAGCGTCAGACGCGTGCCGTTTCGCCGCATGGAAAGTCGAGCAGGCGGCCGTTGGCCACCAGCATCGCGCGGTAGCGTCCGGAAAAATTCGCCGCGATCGTCGCGCTTTCGACGTCCAGGCCGCCGGTCAGGCTGCCGAAGGCGGGCAGGATCAGGCGCTTTTCGTCGCCCGCGAAGCACGGACGCGACACCATGCGGCCGCGCACCGTGCGGCGCAGCTTGGGATGGAAATGACCCGAGATTTCGGGACGCTCCTCGCCGCGCTCGCTGGCATGGCGCAGAACGATGCCGTCGACGACCAGCTCGTCGGCAACCTCGCCGCCCCACATGCCACCCGAAAGCCCGTCGTGATTGCCCGCGACCCACAGGATGCGGGTCGCGGCGGCCTGCCCGCCGAGCCGCTCGGCGACCGCGGGACCGATGCGCGCCGCGGCATCGCGGTCGTGAAAGCTGTCGCCCAGGCACCACAGCGCGCGCGCGCCGGTTTCGGCCGCGAGCCGGGCGAGGCGGTCGAGCGTGTCGTGGCTGTCATAGGGCGGCAGCGGCTGGCCGTGCGCGGCGTACCAGCTCGCCTTTTCGAGGTGCAGGTCGGCAACGATCAGCGCACCGTGGCGCGGCCAGAACAGCGCACGGTCGGCCAGGACGACGAACGACTGGCCGGCGAATTCGAGGATGGGCACCACGGGCATACGGCCGCTATGGCGGCGACCGTAAGCGGCGGCAAGGGGCTACAGGCTGCGCCGCCAACCGGCGTCGGCGAACCGTTGCCGCGTCTCGCGCCGGGCGCCGTCGGGCATGTCGAGCACGACGCGCCGGTTCGGAAAATCGATCTCCACCCGGTCGAACAGCGACAGGCTGTCCATGCCGAGCAGCAGCGCCGGGCGCTTGTCGAGACCCAGCGCCGTGAACGCATGCGAATCGGCGAAGGAGACCGGCAGGTCCGCGATGTTGATCCCTTCGATCGTGATCTTCTTGATCGCGGTGCGCCGGGCCGGCACGTCCTCGCCGGTGATCGCGCCTAGCATGGCGGGGACGAAGGGCGCGCTATTCTGCCGCCGCCCTTCGATCAGCTTCATCAACGCGATATTGCCGACGCTCGACTGCGCCCCGGTATCGACCACCAGGTCGACGCGGCGACCGTCGATCCGCGCGTCCGACAGGATCAGCCGTCCGGCACTGTTGCGCGCCGATACGACAATGGCGTCCCGGTCCCGGATGATCGGCCGCGCGTGGCGCCGGGTCGCTAATATATCGATTGTTTCGCGCCGGAAATCGATCAACAGGCGACGCTCTTCGAGCATGTCGACCCCGATAAGCCCCGCCGCGCCGATGTGGCGCCCGGCAAAGGCCGGGGCATCGAACGGGTTCAGCCGCAAATCGGTCATCGAAAGCGACGCGACCCGATAGCTCGGCGCCATCGCGGCGTTCGTTCCGATCGTCGACAGCCGCAATTTCTCGCCCTGCCCCAGTCCCAGGCGTGCGGCGAGCTCGCGTGCGATCACGGTGCGTTCGGCGCCGGTATCGACCAAGAAGGAAAAGGGGCCCTTGCCTTCGACCATCACCTGCACCGCCATGCGCCGCGTCGCGTCGAGGTCGAACGGTTGGACGAAAGGCGTGACCTCCTCGATTGGCAGGCCGGGGTCGACGACAGAGGTGGGGGGCGGCGACGCCGTCGCGTCCTGTCGCGGCGGCGCCGGGGCGGGCGATCCCGGTGTTGCGCCGACGAGAAGCGGCGCGGCGAGCAAGGCCCAAAAAGGCGACCGGACGGCAATCGGCGTCATATCGGCATCCCCTCGTTTGTTTGGCATCAATCTACGCCTGTTCGGGTCATCGGGCAAGCGATGCTCAGCCGCCGTGCATCGCCGTTCGTGCAAGGTCGTCGGCAAGCTCGCCGAGCAGCGCATCGTCGACGTCGGCCGCCGCCACGCTTTCGCGCCCGATCAGCACGAGCACCGGGACCGCGAGCGGACTGATCCGGTCGAGCGCCCGATGGACCATCGTTCCCGCCGCGCGGTCGAGCAGGTCGCCGAGGCGCGCGACGTCGGTCAATCGTTCGCGCGCGTCGGCCCATGCGGCTTCGAGCAGCAAATGATCGGGTTCATATTTGCGCAGCACATCGAAAATCAGGTCGGTGGAAAAGGTCACCTGCTTGCCGGTCTTGCGTTTTCCGGGATGCTGGCGCTCGATCAGGCCGCCGATGACCGCGACCTCGCGGAACGCGCGCTTCAACAGGTGCGACCCCTCGACCCATTCGACGAACTCCTCTTCCAGGATCGCGGCGTCGAACAGCGCCCCGGGATCGGTCACGGGGCGCAGCGACCAGAGCGCGAGCGCATAGTCGGACGCGACGAAGCCGATAGGCTGGAGCCCTGCGCGCTCCATCCGCTTCGACAACAGCATGCCGAGCGACTGGTGCGCGTTCCAGCCCTCGAACGGATAGGCGACGAGATAGTGGGCGCCCTCGTGCGGAAACGTTTCGACCAGCAGTTCGCCGGGACGCGGGAGCACCGAGCGCCGCGCCTGCATCTCCAGCCACGCGCGCACATCGTCGGGGAAGCGCGTCCAGCTTTCGGGTTCGGCAAGGAAGTGGCGCACGCGGTCGGCGAGCCGCGTCGTCAGCGCCATGCGCGCGCCGACATAAGAGGGGATGCGTGCGGGCCGCGTGGTCGCCCGGACATACAGGTCGGTGTCGCGGATCGCTTCGACCTCCAGGCTCAGCCCGGCAAAGGCGAAGGTGTCGCCGGGCGCCAGCGTGCTTGCGAAATATTCCTCGACGCTGCCGAGGCGGCGGCCGTTCCTGAACCGCACGTCCAGCGTCGGCGCATCGACGATGATTCCCGCGTTCAGGCGGTGCTGCGCCGCGAGACGCGGGTGCGCGATGCGCCAGTTGCCCTGTCCGTCGGGCGCCAGGCGGCGAAAGCGGTCATAGCTTTTGAGCGCATAGCCGCCGTCGCGGACGAAGCCGAGCAACCGCGCGAACAGGCCGGCGTCGATCCAGCGATAGGGTTCGGCGGTGCGCACCTCGTCGAGCAACGCGGCTTCGGCAAAAGGCGCCGCGCAGGCGAGCGCCATCACATGTTGCGCCAGCACATCGAGCGCGCCGGGACGAAAACGGTCGGCATCGCGCTCGCCCGCCGCGACCGCGTCGAGCGCGGCCCGCGCCTCGAGATATTCGAAGCGATTGCCGGGGACGATCAGCGCGCGGCTCGGTTCGTCGAGCCGGTGGTTGGCGCGCCCGATGCGCTGAAGCAGGCGCGACGATCCCTTGGGTGCGCCCATCTGGATCACGCAGTCGACGTCGCCCCAGTCGAGCCCCAGGTCGAGGCTCGAGGTCGCGACCAGCGCGCGCAGCCGCCCTTCGGCCATCGCGGTTTCGGCGCGCTGGCGCGCCTCGCGGTCCAGGCTGCCGTGGTGGATTGCGATCGGCAGGCTCAGGTCGTTGACCTTCCACAGCTCCTGAAAGATCAGTTCGGCCAGCCCGCGCGTGTTGCAAAAGACGATCGTGGTGCGGTTCTTGGCTATCTCGTCCATCACCTGATGCACCGCGTAGCGGCCCGAATGCCCCGCCCAGGGCACCGCGCCTTCGGGCAGCAGGATCGCGACGTCGGGCTCGGCGCCGGGCTCGCCCTCGACCAGCGTCACGCGCGCGCCGTCGCCGTCGGGCGCCAGCCAGCGGCGATAGGCGTCGGTGTCGGCGATCGTCGCCGACAGGCCGACGCGGCGCATCGTGGGGGCGATTCGCTGCAATCGCGCCAGCGCGAGGCTCAGCAGGTCGCCGCGCTTGCCGGTGGCAAAGGCGTGGATCTCGTCGATCACCACGGTTTTCAGGTCGGCGAACATCGCGAAACTGTCGGGATAGGACAGCAGCAGCGACAGGGATTCGGGCGTCGTCAGCAGGATGTTCGGCGGACGGCTGCGCTGACGGGCCTTCTTGTCCGAAGAGGTGTCGCCGCTGCGGCTCTCGACGCTGATCGGCAGGTCCATCTCGGCGATCGGCGCGCCCAGGTTGCGCTCGACGTCGGCGGCGAGCGCCTTCAGCGGCGACACATATAAGGTGTGCAGCCGGTCCGAAGGCCGCACGGCCAGGTCGACCAGGCTCGGCAGGAACCCCGCGAGCGTCTTGCCGGCCCCCGTCGCCGCGACGAGCAGTGCATGATCGCCCCGCGCCGCGGCCGCCAGCATCGCCGCCTGGTGCCGCCGCACCCGCCACCCGCGCGCGGCGAACCAGTCGGCGAAGGCGTTGGGAAGCGACATGGCTGAAGATGTGGCGTGCCAACGCCGGCGCGGCAAGCCCGGCGCGCCGCGCGACCGCAACGGGGCCCCGCGCGCACGGCACCGCAAAAAAATCTTCGAGGAGATCGCGCCTCCGGGTCCGGCGGGTCCGCCGACACCCTCCCGGATCATCGGCGCGACCGGCACCCGTCGCCCCGGGGCCGCCCGTCACAAAAGGGCTTGATGCGCCGGCCCAATGAGTCGATAGAGCCGCGCGAGGTCACGGAGCGGCGACACGGGCGGATTCGAACGCCGATCGCGCCACGGCGTCCCGACCGCGGGTGTAGCTCAATGGTAGAGCAGAAGCTTCCCAAGCTTACGACGAGGGTTCGATTCCCTTCACCCGCTCCATCTTGCTGCCCACGCGCAACCGCTGATGGTTGAAAAATCCCTGAAAATCCGCTAGTTTTTAAGCATTCACTGGCTTCCGGTGATTGCCCATGATCGCGTGTAGCTGAACGATTCGGGGGCATATCCGGGGGCCTTTCCAAAGTCCCTGATTTGCGAGGCCCCCAAATGGCGCTCACTGACACCGCGATCCGCAAAGCGAAGCCAAAAGATAAGCCTTATAAGGTCTCGGATTCGGGCGGCCTTTATCTTTTGGTCAATCCGATCGGCAGCAAGCTTTGGCGCGTTAAATATCGCCTTCATGGAGTGGAGCGTAAACTGGCGCTCGGCGCCTATCCTGCAATCACGCTCGCCGAAGCGCGAGCGGCAAGGGATGATGCGAAGAAGCAGCTCGCCCATGCCGTCGATCCCAACACTGCCAAGCGGCAGGCACGAATCGCTGCGAGTATCAGCGCAGGCAACAGCTTCGCGGCGGTGGCCGAAGAGCTGATAACGAAGCGAGAGAAGGAAGGTGTCGCACCGGCGACACTCGAAAAGCATCGTTGGCTTTTGCGTTTGCTAGGCGCAGAGTTCGGGCGGCGGCCGGTGGCCGACATCACGCCTGCGGAGTTACTTCACGAGTTGAAGAAGCAGGAACGGCGCGGGCGGCTAGAGGCGGCCAAGCAGGCCCGGGGTTTCGCGAGCCGCGTTTTCCGCTACGCCGCCGCTACGGCACGGGCCGAGCGCGATCCCGCGCAGATGTTGCTCGGCGCGCTTGTCCAACCGACCGTAAAGCATTTCGCGGCGATCACTGACCCATCGGAGTTTGGCGCCCTACTCCGGGCGATTGAGGGATATGTGGGCGATCCAGCAGTGATGCATGCGCTAAAGTTGACCCCGCATGTCTTTCAGAGGCCCGGCGAATTGCGCCAGATGGAATGGACAGAAATCGACTTCGTGAAGGCGGTTTGGACGTTACCCGCTTCCAAGATGAAGATGCGTCAACCGCACGCGGTGCCACTGTCACGCCAAGCACTCGCGATTTTGGAAAGTATGCGTGGGCTTTCTGGCAACGGCAAATATGTGTTCCCCTCGGTACGAACACGGGCGCGGCCGATCAGCGACAATACGATCAACGCAGCGCTTCGTCGTCTTGGCTATTCCAAGGAACAAATGACGGCCCACGGATTCCGAACCTCCGCCTCCTCGCTACTCAACGAGTCGGGCAAGTGGAATCCCGATGCCATCGAACGCGCTCTCGCTCACTTGGTCGCGGGGAGCATTAGGCGCATATATAACCAGTCGGCCTATTGGGCGGAACGCGTCGAGATGGCCCAGTGGTGGAGTGATTATTTGTGTCAGCTCCGTGATGGAGGCAATGTGGCCTTCCTTCGCTAGGAGAAGATGGTGGACGACCGGAAGGAAGTGTTGCCGCTCCGCATCGTTGCGGCTCGATTCATTAGCACGGATGACCAAGCGGGACTTGCCGAGCTCGACCGTATCACGGCGGAAGCGTGGCGCGTCATCCAGAATCGATATTGGATCTGGACGTCCTCGTTTATGACGACGGCACTAGTAACAGCCGGCGCTGTTCTCATTGGTGGCGCCCTTACGGTTGGCAAGGCGCCGGGCGCGGATTTGGCCACGCTGCTTGGACTTGGCGGCGCCGCGTTGATGATCGCGATTGGAGCGTCGTGGCGCGTGTTTCAGTATGGCGGGATGAAAGCGAGATCGCCCCAGAGCCCCGTTTACGCGGACCCGTCTGACTTGGCCGTTCGCAATCTGGAACGCCTGTTCGCCATTCTCCAGCTCGAATCGACGTCACGACCCTTCTACTACTCCCGCAATGGCGCGCGCCGATATGTTGACCACCGCTACTTCTTCGGAAAGCTTCGCGCCGCGCATGTAGCCAAGGACAACACGATCCGCAGCGCATTCTTCGGTCCAGTCGGACTCTGGTTCGACCGCGAGCTATTCCTTGAGGCGGATGTCGACAAGCTTATTGCTGACGCCAAGGCCGAACCAAATCGCGCCGGGGCGCCCAAGAAATATGATTACACCGACGCGGTCATCTCATTGATCGAGCATCCCGAGGTGCGGGCGATCGACATCACCAAGAAGCGCGGAAATCAGACTCGAATTATCGAGCTGTTGGAAGATTGGTATGACAGCCGCCGCCGTGAAATCCCAAGCAGAACGCAGCTTTCTTCTTATGCAAAGCAGATTCTGGAGACGATCGCGAAAAATCGCTCGTCTAAACGCTAGCCTGAATTACCGAGAAACCACGCAATTGCGCGGTGTCTAACCGGGACCAATTACCGGGAAACAGCCGCGAACGGCGGATTTCCGGTGCATCCGCATGCCGTTGGAACTGCCGGCGCTTAGCTGCAAATGATCCTGTCGCCCGCCGCATCGCGGCACTCCAACGGAGGCGACAATGGATGAACTCGCATACTCGATTAACCGCACGGCCAAGGCGCTCGGCGTCGGCCGGAGCACAATCTACAAGCTCATCAAGACCGGTCAGGTCGATGCGCTGAAAATCGGCACGCGAACGCTGGTCACCACCGAGTCGATCAGGCGACTGACCCAGACGCAGGCTTAGGCCTGATCCCAGCGAAGGCGACACGTCGCCCGCCATCCCACCGACACATCCCATTTTGTTGAAAGGACGCCGCATGTCCATTCTGCGTAAGGCCGTCGACCGGCTCACCAATTTCTTCCGCTTTGACCACAAAGTCACCCTGCGTTTCGCCGTCGACCGATACAACGCACACTATGTCATTCCGCTCATAGAGAAGTTGATCGCTGACGGTGAAGACGGAGACACCTACCGCTCCGCGCTAGCTCCGTGGAACCGGGCGGAGCGCCCGCCTCTCGCTCTCTATGACGGCGAAACCAGCTTCTGCCGAATCGATGGTCCGTACCAGTGGGCAGGCAATCATGTTTTCCCGCTGGGCGGTCTCGTTCTCAGCTCCGGCGTCACGGCCCACCTCGATCCCTATCAGGCGAGCGATCTTCATTTTCAAATGCGGGCCGCGATAGAGCGGGCCATTCAAGCGTGGGTCGCCGACAATGGATTGCGCGAATGTCCGATGACGCCCGTAGCGTTTGATCGCGAAGCTGCTGATCGCAAGGCCAAGACAATGATCGCGGCAAGGGGCGACATCTTCGATCAGGATCGAATGGTCGCGGCTCCTCGCGAGGAGGGTCAGGATCATGTCTGATACGGCTGCTTTGGAGGCAAGGTCGCGGGGTCGCGATGCTTCGCATCGGACCCGTAATTTGGATACACACCTCACGCACGGGTGCATCCAGCTTTTCCGCCACTTTTCGAGGGTGCGATCCGAGTGCGCTTCGCCGTTGCTTCGCCGAAGCAACGCTATTCTGCCAAAATTCGAGGGTGCGATCCGCACTCTCAGGGAGGCGGCGCGATGAAGACCGTCCAACATTCTATTCGCCTGCCCGCAGCGCTCGACACGGCGCTTCGCGCGCTCGCCGACCGGCAGGGCAAGACGGTTTACGCGATGCTTCGCCGCTGCGTGAAGACGGGGATCGACGGGCAGGTAAATCCCATAGTCAACAGCGCAGACGACCGCGAACTGGTCGCGGAGGTGGCGTCGATGAGCATGCGCCTCGCCGATGTTGAACGCCTGCTCGACCGCACCTTGCACACAGCCTGCGCCGCCTATTGCTATGCCCGCAGCGCCGCGATGGACGGCGGCAAGACCGACGAGGTCATCACCGCCGAGACCAATCGGGCCTATGACCGGCAACGGGCGACAGCGGGGGAACGGCCATGAGCGAGCCTCACGATCTGCGGCTGCATGCCGAGACGCTGCGGCGTCACCTTCGTTACAGCCAGACGCGGCGGTTCAAACGACAGCTTGCGATCATGGTCTCGTCGATCGCGCTCGGCGGTTTGGCCGCGCCCTATCTGATGCTCGACCCGAGCATCCTTCGGGACACGGGCACGCATTACCATGCGAAGATGCTGTCATGGTTTGCAGGCAACGGCGGCGATCCCGGGATAGTGATCCGTTATGAGGGGAGGGACTATCTGAACCCCGCTCGCACCGTCGCGACCGATCCCTATTTTGTCCGCCGGGCGAGCATCGCCAAGTCGTTCGTCTTGCGCGGCGCCATGCTGGGGTTTGTCGCGTGGCTGTCCGGCCTATTCCTGCTCCGCGATGTCGCGGCGCGCCGGCGCGAACGCACGCTCCGGGATCGCGTGATCGACGGCACCAAGGTGACGAGCGAGAAGGAGCTTGTGAAGCTGGCGCGAGCCGAAGCCGGTTCGCAGCCGCTGGCGATCGGTCCCGTCCCCTTTCCCCGCCGCCTCGAAACCCGGCACATGGCGATGGTCGGAACGACGGGAAGCGGCAAGACGACGGTGCTGCGCCAGATGCTCGACGGGATCGCGGCGCGCGGCGAAGCCGCGCTGGTCTATGACACCAGCGGCGAGTTCATCGCCCATTACTTCCGGCCCGAATGCGGCGACATCATCCTCAATCCGTTCGATGCCCGCTGCGTCTATTGGTCGCCCTTCGCCGAGATCGCCCACCCCGCCGATGCCGATCGCATCGCGCAACAGCTCGTTACGGAGACCAGTGACAAGGACAAGGATGTCTGGCTGGAAACGAGCCGCATCCTCGTCGCCAACATGATCCGCGAACTTTGGAGAGAGGAAAGATGCACGCTGTTCGATCTGCACGCGGCACTGAAGACGCTGGGTAAGGAAGAACTCAAGACCTGGCTCAAGGATACGTCGTCGGCGCGCACCTTCTCCGACGACGCCGACCGGGCCACCGGCAGCGTGCTCTTCATGCTCGCGAAGGCCGCGAACCTGATCCAGTTCCTTCGGATGCCCGAGGAAGGCGAGAAGGTCTTCTCGTTCCGGGAGTTCATCGCCGGCCTCGACGAAACGAAGGGCGCCAAGCCCTGGATCTTCGTGCCGCGAAAGGAAGAACAATTTGCGGCACTGAAGCCCTTGCTCGCCTGCTGGCTCGAATGCGCCGCGAGCGCCATGTTGGGCCTTGCTCCGTCATCCGACCGGCGCGTGTGGTTCCTGCTCGACGAGCTTGCCGACTTGCCCCGCGTCGACAATTTGACGCGGTTGCTGCCCGAGGGTCGCAAGTTCGGGGCGGCGGTCGTGCTGACCTTTCAGGGCGTCGGGCAGATGCGGCACCGCTATGGTGACGACCTTGCCGAATCCATGCTCGGTTGCTGCAACACCAAGCTCTTCCTCCAGATGGGCGACGGCGAGTCCCGGCGCTGGGCGAGCGACACGATCGGCACGTGCGAGGTCGAGGTTCAGACCATGACCGGCGCGCTTGGCGATGGCGACGACAAGCCGCGGATGACACTCGGCCGCCAGCGCAAGACTCGGCCCGCCGTGTTCGAAAGCGAACTTCGCCTCGCACGCTATGAGGGCTATTTGCTGTTCCCCGATGGGCTCCCCGTTGCACGCATCGCGCTTACCGCCGATCATATCGACAAGCGGGGCGAGCCGCGCCAGCCAGCCTTTGTCGCTGCGAACCCGGATACGACCCTCTGGCACCGGCCGATGGAAGCGCCTGCGCTGGAGAAGGCCGAGGATGCGACCCCCGCTGCTCCTCCGTCGGCTGAAAAGCCGAAAATAAAGAAGAAGCCGCCGTCCCCCCCGCCCGCAGACGATGGTGGGCCGATCTGATGGTCGCGTCGGTATCCGCACTGACCAGCTCGGCGCAGGCGAGCAGCTATTATGAGGCTGACGACTATTATGCTGAAGGCGGGCTGTCGCCGTCCGAATGGTATGGCAAGGGTGCCGAGGAGCTTGGGCTGTCGGGCGACGTCGATCGCGACGCCTTCCGCGAGCTGCTCGACGGCAAGGTCGCGGGTGGGCAGCTTGGCACGGTGCGTGACGGTCAGCTTGAGCATCGCCCAGGCTGGGATGTGACACTGAGTGCGCCCAAGTCGGTGTCGATCATGGCCGAAGTCGCGGGCGATCGGCGCTTGATCGCTGCACATAGCCAGGCGGTGAAGACCGCGCTCGCGCATGTTGAGGCGCATATGGCCGCGACCCGCGTTCGGCATGGCGGCAGCGTGACCCGCGAAGCCACCGGCAATCTCGTCGTCGCCAGCTTCCAGCATGGGACGAGCCGCGCCCAAGATCCGCAGCTTCATACCCATAATGTCATCATGAACGCGACGCAGGGTGAGGATGGAAGCTGGCGCAGTCTGGAGCCGCGCGCTATCTATCAGCTCCAGAAGCAGATCGGCGCCATCTACCGGCAGGAGCTGGCCGTGCAGGTTCGGGAGCTCGGCTATGAGATCGCACCAGGCAAAGAGTCGATGTTCGAGATCAAGGGCGTCTCGGAGGACGCGATGGCGGCGTTCAGCACCCGCAGCGCCGAGATCGAGGCGGCGCTGGGGGAACGCGGGACTTCGCGCGAAGAAGCCAGTGCCGCCGAAAAGCAGGTCGCCGCGCTCGATACGCGGCAGGCGAAGGTGGCGGCCGATCATGGCGCGCTTGTCGCCGGCTGGCGCGAGGCCGCCGACCGGGCTGGGTTCGATGCCGAGGCTCGGCTGGCGATGGTGCGCGAGGCTGAAGGCAAAGCAGCGAGCGGTACTCACCTTCCCGAGCCCTCCATCGCCGATCGCGCCGTCTCCCATGCCGCCGACAAGCTTGGCGAGCGGCAGTCGGTGTTCTCGGTCGCGGCGCTCCACGAAGAAGCGGGGCGAGTTGGATTGGGAAAGGTTGGCTATGCCGAGATTAGCGACGCGATCGGGCGGGCGACAAAAGAGGGCGAACTGGTCGACCGCGCATTCCTCGACCGGCGCGGCGCCGAGTTCGCCGGGTTCACGACCAGCCAGAATATCGCCGCCGAGAAGACGCTGCTTCGCATCGAAGCGCAAGGGCGCGATGCGCTCGCGCCGATCGCCTCGCCGCTTTCTGCGGCGAAGGCGGTCGCGGTCGCCTCGCGGCAGGCCGAACGTCACGGCTTTGCCTGGAATGCCGATCAGCGCGCCGCGACCGAGCAGCTTCTCACCAGCCGTAACCGGATCACAGCGGTGCAGGGCTATGCCGGCACCGCCAAAACGACCACGGTGCTGGCGACCTTTGCTCGTGAGGCGGAGGCGCGCGGGGTATCGGTCGTCGCGCTCGCGCCAACGGCATCGGCGGCGATGGTGCTCGGCGAGGCGCTGGGGACACGCGGCGACACGGTCGCGCGCCATCTGCTGTCGCCTGAGCATTCCGGACCCAGGCAGCCCGCCGCGTGGATCGTCGATGAGGCTTCGCTGCTTTCGGCTCGCGATACGGCCCGGCTGTTCGAGCTGGCCGAAAAGCATGATGCCCGTATCGTCCTTGTCGGAGACGTGAAACAGCTAGGGTCGGTCGAGGCAGGCGCGGCGTTCGCGCAACTTCAGACCGCAGGCATGGAAACTGCCACGCTTGGCGAGATTGTCCGACAGACGAATAGCGCGACCAAGGACGCGGTGCTGGCGTCGATCGGGGGCGACGCGAAGAAGGCGCTCGTGGCTCTCGATCGCGGTGGCGGCGCAATCATCGAGGGGGCCGACCGTGGCGAGCGCTTCGCCGCGATCGCCGAGAGCTATGCTGGTCTCGACAGGGCGAGCCGTGCCCGAACGCTGGTCATCGAGCCTTCGCGCGAAGGCCGCGATGCCTTGACCGCTGATATTCGTCAGGCGCTCGCCCAAGCGGGCGCGCTCAGGGGACCGGTGCTCGCCGTCGAAAGTCTCGTCAACAAGGGGCTGACGCGTGCCGAAGCGCGCGACCCGCTGAGCTATGACAAGGGTGATGTCGTCCGCTTCGCGCAGGATTATGCCGACAAAGGCGTCGCGCGTGGCGAGGCGTTCGTCGTGGAAGCCGTCAATCCGGCCAAGGCGTCGGTTGCGCTGCGGTCGGAGGATGGGCGCGAAGTGGATTGGCGGCTTCGCCAATGGGGCGCTGGTAAGGTGCAGGTGTTTGAGGCACAGCGCCTCGAATTGCGGACAGGCGACAGCATCCGGTTTACTCGCAACGACCGCGAGGCCGGTCGCGTCAATGGCGCACGCGCGGAGGTGACTGCAGTCGATGTCGATGCCAAGACCGCGACCGTGCGGGGTTCGCGAGGGCAGGTCCAGACGTTGCACTTCGATGTGGCGCGGGATCGGCATATCGCGCACGGCTATGTCGACACCGCCTTCGCGGCGCAGGGCCGGACAGCCGAGCATGTCATCATTCACGCCGACAGCCGTGCGACCAATCTCGTGGACCAAAAAAGCTTCTATGTCGGCATTTCGCGCGCCAAGCAGTCGGCGACGATCTTCACCAACGATCGCGCGAAGCTGGTTTCAGCAATCAATGAACGCGCTGGCGCCGTGCAGACAGCAATCGCATATGCTGCGATGCCGGCGGCCGATGCTCAAAAAACGGCGGGTTCGGCATTAGCCAAATCTTTTGCCGCATTCGGGCTTTGACCTCTCGGTCGGCAGTTCGCTGGTCGAGAGTATTTCATCCCTACTCGCGAATTCATGGCAGGTCGGGCCAAGACCACAGAGGCTCAGCATCCATTCCTTCTACGTGTGCGATCGTTTCGGGAGCGATCGAAGGCGGATCAGGCAAGTCAAATAGTTCGTCGAAAAAGTCGCCGAACCAGCGTTCGAACACGGCAACCTCAACCTCCGTGACTGGAATCGGATCGGGAAAATCGTCGACCACATTCCACGTTGAGAGGTCATGTTTCGGTGGTCTGCCCATGTATTTTCCTCGCCCATGCTTAGAGGTCAGGTTGCTGAGCCCGCCCGGGTTTTAGAGTCTTGCCAACTGCCTCTCCGAAAATCGGTCTTCGGAAGAGCGGTCTACCGGCTACCCGATTGTCCTTGCCAAACCACCACAGTTTCTCGAAGATTCCATGAGCATGCGAACAGACGTCGATCACCTACCTGCCGCCAAGCAGCGCGAACTTGAACGCGTCGTCGAGACGATCTTCGAGGAGTTTCGGGGCGCGACCGAAAATGCGACCGGCCCGCGCAAGGGTGCGCGTATTCTCAAGATTATCCTGTTCGGCAGCCACGCGCGGGGCGACTGGGTCGATGCGCCGCTGTCGGCGAACCAGTATAAATCCGACTATGACATCCTCGTCGTCGTCAGCCAGAAAGAGATGACCGACCGCGCCGCCTATTGGGCGACTGCCGAGGAACGTCTCATTCGCGCTTACACGATCGAAAAAACTCTACACACGCCGGTCAATTTTATCGTCCACAGCCTGCACGAGGTGAACGACGGGCTCTCGCACGGTCGTGTCTTCTTCATGGAGGTCGCGAAAGATGGGATCGCGCTCTACGAAGCCGATGACCGAGAACTGGCCACGCCTAAGCCCAAGACACCGGAACAGGCGCTCGAAACGGCGCGGGAATATTTTGAGGAATGGATGCCGAGCGCAGCCGGTTTTCTCGATACCTCGAAATATGCGCGTAGCTGCGGCAGACTCAAGGAATCTGCGTTCCAACTGCACCAAGCGACTGAACGGCTTTACGGATGTCTATTGCTGACCCTGACCTTCTACACGCCGTACAACCATAATATCGCGTTCCTGCGATCACTCGCCGAAGGGCTTGACCGTCGCCTCTACGGCATCTGGCCAGACGCCACGCATCGTGAGCGAGCAAAGTTCCAGAAGCTGAAGGAAGCCTACACCAAGGCACGTTACGCGAAGCACTACAAAATTAGCGAAGAGGAGCTGATCTGGCTTACCGATCGCGTCGAAGAACTAGGCCGCGTCGTTCATCAGGTATGCTCGGACAAAATCGCCGAGCTTGAGGCTGCGGCGCGACGATAGGCGCTGGGCCTGTGCCGCTTGCCGGGATTCCTAGATTCTGGCATAATCGTCGGCACGGAATGGAACGACTGGCGGCCATTCCGGGGATTACCCTGCCAGGCATCATGTAGGTCCGGCTGCGTGTCGGGCAGTTGCTGACAGCCGCTCCGGCGGCACCACAGCGAACACCGCTTGCCCATCCGCGCGCAATCGCGCGGACCGCCGCGGTGCGAGCTGCAAATGACACCCCTAACAACCGACGTTTACGAGCGCGAAGTCGTGATGGCGCGCGTCGGCCATCTCATCCGGCGCAAGCAGCGCGAAATCGAGCGCATCACCCGCATATTGCGCGGCCTGTTCGACCCGTCGGAGGTTCCGGCGCCCGAGCCGGGACGGATCAGGCGGATCATCCTGATCGGACCCTACGCCCGGCGATCTTGGTATGAAGATAGCCGGACGATCGAATTTTCCGATTATGAATTCTGGGTCGTCGTCAATCATCCGCTTTTCACCGACGAGCGTTGTTGGCGGCGCGCGCGGGCGACCATTGACCGGGAACTGGGCAATCGCTGCGCTGTCGATGTCGAAATCTATTCGAGGTGCGACATTCGCACCGCCAAGGCCGAGCACGACACTTTCATTCTCGATCGGATCGAGGCCGGCGTTACTCTCTTTCGCGTTTCGCGGGATGCGCCGCTTTCCTTGGGCGATCATCGGGAGGGACGGCCATGACCACCGCCCCCGGTCCATTCGCGTCGTTTGACGAATTCTACCGTTGCGAGAACAGGCAGCTGTTCCATTTTTTCAGGCGCCGCGTTGGACGCGAAGAAGCTTCCGACCTCACGCAGGAAGCGTTCACACGGATGTTACGGACCGGAGCTTTTGAACGGGTCGAAAATCCTCGCGCCTATCTCTTCCGCGCTGCTCACAATCTCGTGATCGAGCGCGCACGCCAAGCAAAACGCAAGGGAACGGGGTTGTTCCCTTTTTGTGAAGATCGCGATGCGCCAGCCGGCCCAGAACAGACGCTGGCCATGGAAGCATCGGATTTGCGACGGGGTTTACGGCGTGCGCTTCTCGCCATGCCCCGCCGCACGCGGCGGATTTTCCTAATGCATCGGCTGCGCCGCCAGACCTACCGCGAAATTGCCGCCGAAATCGGCATCCGGGAACAGGGGGGCGAATATCATATGATGCGCGCCCTCTCACGATTTCGGAAGGCGGTGGCGTTTCAACGGTGGTGAGCAAAAAGCAGCTCTTCTGAATGCGTTCTCGTCCAACAGTTCGCCGGCATCCCAGGGAGTTCAACTGCCAGTTGAGGAGATGAGGTCTCCGACAACGATCTCGGCGATCACGCGTTAGCGCTAGGGACCCCTATGACAACCTCTTGCGTTTCCTTGATCAACCTGATAGGTTGAACTATATGAGATCAAAGGTTGACATATTCTCCAATTTCGGGTATACTGCTTTTATACAGGGGGCAGAAAGGAGAAGCCATGATCACAGAGCTAGGAAAGGAGCTTCGGAAAATCAGGATCGATCAGGACGAGCGACTTCTGGACATGGCGGAACGCTTGGAGAAGTCGGCGGCGTTTGTGTCGGCCGTTGAGGTTGGCAAAAAAACACCTCCGAGTGGCTTCGAGGAAGCCGTCATAAAGTCCTACGGTTTAGCAGCGGATGTTGCTGAACGGTTGCGGAAAGCTGCCGACAGGGCACGGAAAGCTTTTACGATCGAACCGAACTCGATGCTCGGACGGGATACCGCAGGCCTTTTGGCTCGTCGGATGAACGACCTTTCGGAGGATCAACTGAAGGATATTCGTGAGATTTTGAATAAGAAATAGGGGTTACGAATGAGTGGTCAGGACTTCATCGTTCCGGCGCGTAGCTGGGATAACATTGAGCAGGTAGCTCAGGGTTGGCGGTCGAAGTTTGGCCTCGACGACACTCCTTACACGCCCATCATGGAAATGATGGAGAAGGTTCTCGACAACCGGCTGAATTGCTTCACGCTCATCCCAATGGACGCAGCTGAAATGGGCCCGGCAGAAGGCTATACCGAGCCTGATGGGAATTTCATCTGGTTGCGAGAAGACGTATATTATGGCGCATGGGCAGGCGAAGGACGCCATCGTTTTACCGCCGCCCATGAGCTTTCGCATTGGGCGATCCACACGAATATCCCATTGGCCAGGGCAATGCCAAACCAAAAGCTCCCGGCCTATCGTCTGAGCGAGCCACAAGCGAACCAGTTTGCTAGTGAGTTGCTAATGCCCGCAAAATTTTTCACGCGCTTTGATTGTGAACACGACGTGATGGAAAGGCACGGCGTTAGCTATCAAGCCGCGAGTAACCGCATCGACTATCTTCGCCGAAAAGGAAAAATTGTCGGATAAAATAAAGACCTGAGCAGGGCTCAGGCCTCCATTTCTCATCGGGCTCACAGGGGCTTGCCGGTGAGGAAGCCAAACACAAGCACCGAATCGAACGTTTTGCAGCGCCGCACCTAGCGGGATTGGGTTTTCTTGTCAAGGCAATAGCGCCCCTCGGAGACGTGGTATGGCGACGGGAACCCTCCCGCCGGCGCCCCCGGGATATCGCTACATCTTCCGCCCATGGCGGAAGTGTGCGCACACCGGTAAGGTGCTCTACGCTAAGGCTTTCGGGCTGAAGGCGTGGCCTATCCTTATTCCGGTCTAACCGCGAGTAAGGCGACGGTGGGCTTACCAGCCCACCGTCGAAGGTTCAGCCATGCAGCGTCTCATCGTTCAACTGTAATGACAGGAGATAATGATGAGTAATCCAAAAGGACCGCGTAAAACCGTCTATCGCAACTCTGATGATGGTCGTTTTGTAACCGAGCGTTACGCCGAGCGTCACCCCAAGACGACCGAGAAGGAGCGCGTAATCGTTCCTAAAAACCGCTAATTTTCGGTGCGCCTCGACCATCGGTCGGGGCGCATTTGATATGGAGGACTTCTCTACCCTTTAGGCCAAGGGCAGCTATGCAAACTAGTCAATCGCAACCACCTCGACTTTGATCTTTGCGAGGCGAAGCATGTCCTCTGCAGCCTGCTGGGCTTCAAGCCAGCGAACTTCCTCGGCCAGTCCCGATCCAAATACTACTCGTTGGATTCCCGACCAGATGATGGCGCGCGCACAATCACTGCATGCAAATCGAGTACAATATAGGGTGGCGCCATCCAGGCTTTTGCCTTTGCTCAATGCCATCATTATCGCGGCTCGCTCAGCGTGCTCAATGAAGTGGTAGCGCTCGGCTTCCGAGACGCCTCGCTCATTTTCAACATGAGCAGTTTTCAGCGCGGGCGGTAATACGTTTGCTGAACGCGATACCACTATTCCGTCTTTCACGATCACGACGCCCACGCCCGATTGAGGCACAAGCTTTGCCTTTGGATCGTCGCTACTGGCCCGTTCGCCATAAGCCATCGACAGGAAGTGGCGATCAGCTTGAGTTCCCAATGCGGTCTTGTGTAAGCTGGCGTCAGGGCGAGGGGGCAACAGATGATCCTAAACAATGAGCAAATAGAAGCTGCGGGCATCGTTTTCGCCGCGAACGACGAACTTCGTCGCTCCACCACTTACGACGCGTCTATTGGCGAATTTATCCTTGATGGGCAATGCTTGGAAGGGGACACATACCGGCTGCCGCCGCGTGGAATAATCTGGGTGGTATCCAAGGAGACCTTCAAGTTCGGCAACTCTCACACTGGCCTCGCGACGCTCAAAACAACCTTAACCCACAAGGGGATCTTGGCGCTAAATGTTGGGGTCATTGACCCCGGCTTTGAAGGCCCTTTGGCTACCGCTCTGGTGAATTTCAGCCGAACCACAGTCAAACTCCAACGCGGGAGCCCGTTCTTTCGCGTCCTTGTGGCTGAGCACACTCCAGCATCAATTTTTAAGCCAGTTATTGAAGACCGTCACGCCTACATTGATCGCGTGGTCAACCGCTCAACGGGCTTTGCGAACAGCTTCTTGGATACCAACTCGCTTGGAGATGAAGTCGCCGCTCGTATTTTCGGCCTCCCTAAACTTACTGTGGTGGTTGGGGTCTTCGGGTTGTTCCTCGCACTTATTGCTCTTGTGGCTTCCATCTGTGTCGCCGTGATCGGCGATTTGTCCGACGCTGCCGCGCTGGCGAATGATCTGAATACGCGCGTGGAGAGGTTGGAGAAGATAAAGCCCGCGTCGGGTACGAACTGAACGCCGCCTCAATTATTGATCCGCAGCGTGACGGCAAGGCCGACGATCGACCGCAACATGAGTTGTCCGACAATGCTCGACCAAGTCAGCTAGGGCAGAGCCGAGAGCTAGCTCGCACTCCCATATAATGCGCACGTCCCAGCCGGCGGCACGTAGAGCAGCTTCATTCCGCTGGTCCCGGGCCCGATTGGCTTCAAGTTTCTCCTCCCAGAAGTCGATCCGGGATTTGGGCATTCTTGCTAGGCTTCGTGGACAAAGCTTGACTGTGGACTCGGACCTTGATTCAAGGCTGGCTTTTGGAGGCTGCCTTGGGCGAGCGGATTGGCGTTACAGACGAAGAATGGGAAGTGATCGGGCCG